>DAIPIC010000006.1:0-44119 GCA_036771025.1 Solirubrobacteraceae bacterium | reverse complement strand
GGCCCGCGACGTCAAGATCCTCGACATCTTCGAGGGCACCCAGCAGATCCAGCTGCTGATCGTCGCCCGCCAGCTGCTCGGGAAGACCTCGGCGGAGCTCAAGTAGCTAGCAGTAGGCCTTCGCCAGGTCCTGCCACCGGGAGAAATACTTCCCCGCCGGATAGTACGGGCCCATCTGCTGCTGCTCTGAACCGTAGGAGACGTTCTGGATGGCCTGAGTGAACGACGGGTCGGGAAGCATCTGTCGGTAGATCATCACGCCGTCGGGCTGTGGCCCCCAGGGAATCCAGGTCGCGGTGGAGCTGCAGCGATTGGCGGCAGCTTGAGGCCAGGCCGAGGGTGGTGAGACGACGATCGTGTAGTTGCCGGAGGCGTCCACCTTCACCTGGTCGTCGCGCGAGCACGCGATATAGCGCTCGGTCACTGGGTCGTTCTGGCAAAAGGACCAGTAGCGAACCTGTTGGCCGGCGGGCATGACCGGCGCGTGCGGGTAGGTTGCGGCGAAGGTCGGCGCCCGCCCGTGGAAGACGAGCAGGGGCCCGAAGCCCGTGCTCGTGAACGCGTAGACGTAGGAGATGTCCAGGTTGGAGAGAAAGCCGCCCGACCCGAAGTTGGCGCAGGGGTTCGGCGTCGCCGTGGGCGGCTGTCCGCCGAAGTCGTTGTCGAGCAGCAGGTCGGCGCCCGACCGGCAGATGTTGACGAACTTGTGCCACACCGGCGGGTTGCGACCGGGATACGGCGGGCCGGTCGGGCCGCTCAGACCGGTGTAGAACTGGGTCAGGGCCGACTGCGTTGGCTTTTCAATCGTCTGGCAAGGAGAGCTGGTCGGCGGCGGAGAAGTGGAGGAGGTCGGCTCCCAGGTGACCTGCGGAAGCCCCACGCCGCCCGTGGCGTCGAGACCAGCGTCGGGTTCATAGACCCTGAGGGTGAAGACTCCCTGCGGATGCTGGGAGGGGTCGACGTAGATGGTGTTCGGGCCGGGGTGGTCCGTCGGCGAGAACGTGATGAACATCGTGTAGTGACGCTGGGAGACCGGCGTCGTGCGGCTGGCTCCGGGCAGGAACGGGTTGGCGCTGGCGGGGTCCGGCGCCAGCTGGAAGTCCGAGAGCTTGGCGAACGGACGCAGTACAGGGTCGTACACGTTCCACGACGTGTAACGGGAGTAGGGGTAGACACCGTCGATTCGGATCCGGGTGCCGGGAACCGCCACGTAGTCCGCCGACCAGTACTGGGCCGACTGGTCGGGGAACAGGACGTTGACCGTGTCCGGATCGAAGCGGGTGGCGCTCAGCTGGCAGGTCTCGTCGACCCCTTGAGCCCGCGCGCCGGCGGGCGCGGCCAATGCCGCCGCGAAAGCCACGACGATCGCGACCAGTCGCACCCGTGTCCTCATCCGCAGCAAATTATTCCCGCCGAGCTCAGTCAGTCAAACAAGAAGAGCGTTGACTGGCGCGAGGCCTAGAGCCCTGCGGCTTCTCGACGGAGCAGCTCCCACGCCCGCTCCACGTCGTCCTCGGTGGTGCGCATGCTTCCCACCGCCAGCCGCAGCACGTATCGCCCGTCCAGCACAGCATGGGAGATGAATATCTCTCCGCTCGCGTTCACGCGCTCGAGCAGCTCCCGGTTGCGGTCGTCGGACCCCTGGAGCCGGAAGCAGACGACCGAGAACGGGCGCGGCGCGCAGAGCTCCCATCCGGGCTCGGCCTCGACCCACCGCTCGAACGCCGCCGCCAGACGGACCCCGCGACGGATGTGCTCCTGAAGACCGCTGCGCCCGTAGCATCGGAGCACAGCCCAGAGCTTCAGGGCCCGGAACCGTCGGCCCAGCGCCGGACCGTATTCGGACAGCGACAGGGCGTCCTCTGCGTCCGGCGCGCGCAGGTACTCCGGGATCAGGCTGAACGCCCTGCGGAAGTCCTCGGCCCTCCGCGTCCACAACAGCGAACAATCCACGGGCGTCAGCATCCACTTGTGGGCGTTGACGACAACTGAGTGGGCCCGATCCACCCCCGCGAACGCCCAACGGTGCTCGGCGCAAACCATCGCGCCGCCGGCATAGGCGGCATCCACGTGCAGCCAGGCGCCGAACCGCTCAGACTGATCGGCGATCGCCGGCACCGGATCGACCGCCGTCGACGCCGTAGTACCGACCGTGGCCACCACGGCGGCGGCCTCGCTCAGATCCCCGAGTGCGTCTGGCCGCAGCCGAAAGTGGTCATCCACGGGCACCTTGCGCAGCCGCATCCCCAGCATCCGGGCGTCCTTCTCCACCGAGGAGTGGGCTTCCTCGGAGCACACCACGAGATCGCGCGCCGTGCTCTGGCGCGCCGCGATCAGCGCAGCCAGGGTCGAGATCGAAGCCGAATCCTCGATGTGGCCGTGCCATCCCTCCGGCAGCCCGAGCAGCCGGGCCGCCCAGTCGAGTACCACCGCCTCGAGCTCCGTCGCGGCGGGGGCCGTTCGCCACAGGATTGCCACGGAATTTAAGGCGGCAGCCAGCAGCTCAGCCAAAATCGCCGGCTCCGAGGAGCTGATGCCGAAGTAGGCGAAGTAGCGCGGGTGCTGCCAGTGGGTTACGCCAGGCAGGAGGATCTCATCGAGGTCACGCAGCACGGCGCCGAATGGTTCTGGCTGCTCTGGCGCCTCGGCCGGGAGCCGCGAGCGGATGTCGCCCGGCGCGACCTGGGCGAGCACGGGCAGCTCTGACACCCGCTCCAGATAACGGGCCGCCCACTCGAGGGCCGCGGCTCCGTCGCTACGCAGATCCGTCAAACGAGTACCGGACGCCGGTTAGCTCCTCGGAGACCTCCCAGAGCCGCCGCCAGCTTTCCTGGTCGTAGGCCTTGCCGGCGGCGGTGACGAGGTGTGGATGGCCGCGCTGCTCCATGAACCCGTCCGGACCGATGAATGAGCCACCCGGGAGATCGGGGACCGTGGCCGCATACAGCGTAGGCAGGGCACCCATGTCGGCGCTCTGGGCGAAGATCCGGTTGCCGACCGCCATGGCCGCACGCTCATACCAGTGCGCCGGCCCCGCGAACTGGAGATTGGTGGCCGCGTAGCCGGGGTGAGCCGAGTAGCTCTTGAGCGAGCTTCCGGCCCGTACGGAGCGGCGGTTGAGATCGAAGGCGAACATCAGGTTGGCGAGCTTCGACTGACCGTAGGCCAGCCAGTTGTTGTAGCTGCGCTCCCCCTGGAGGTCGTCGAACTTGATCTTGCCCACCCGGTGCATCTCGCTTGAGAGAGTCACGACGCGGGGGGCGGATGCGTTCAACAGCTGCCCCATAAGCAGGCCGGTCAATGCGAAATGGCCCAGGTGGTTGGTGCCGAACTGGCTCTCGAAGCCATCGACCGTCGTCCGTCGGGGCGGGGCCATCACGCCGGCGTTGTTGATCAGCAGGTCGAGGCGATTCTGCTTGGCCCCGAGCCGTTCGGCGAAGTCGCGCACGGACGTCAGGTCGCCTAGGTCGAGCTTTAAGACCTCGATCGAGGCATCAGGGATGGTCGCGCGAATCTCCGAGGCCACGGACTCGCCCTTGGCGACATCGCGGACCGCTGCCACCACGCTTGCCCCAGCGCGCACGAGCTCCCGGGCCGTCGAGGCTCCGAGGCCGCTGTTGGCCCCGGTGACGACCGCCACCTTGCCGCTCTGGCTAGGAATGTCGGCTGCCGTCCACCTCGTAGCCATCAGCTCGTTCTCCTCGCGACGGATTCGGAATAGGCCTTCGGCCGGAACAGGAGCACCGGATCGTCGGAGCACTGGATGCCATCGCTCACCCGAGTGGGATCGAACACGAGCACGTCGCCGCCGGTTTCCCTGCCAGTTTCATGCTCCGTGAGCTCGAGCGACCCGACGCGCACCCTCTGACGGGTCTTGGGCCAGGCCGCGCTCGCGTCATCCAGCGGATCTCCGGGCGCCGCCAGCTGCAGTTCGAGCTCGAAGCGGATCGGCCCGCTGTCCAGGCGTCGCTCCAGGTCCTCGCGAAGGTAGTCGCGCCCGCGGGCCCGAGCTTCCCTGGCGGAGATCTTTGGCTCGGCGGCTTCGGGCAGCCACGTGTAGCGGACGAATCGCTCCCCGCCGCCGGAGTCGATCCACTTGAACGCATGCTGGCCGTAGTAAGTGGCCGTGGCGTAGCTCGGCGGAGGTCTGAGCGAGGGTGCCAGCGCCGGCGCGTTGCGGAGCATCTCCGGGTGGCGGGCGAACGCCAGGGGCAGCTTCCAGGCCGCGGCGAGCCCCGATCCCTGTGCAGCGAGCAACTCGATGAAACCCTCCGGGGTTCTGCTGATGAACCGCGGCGTGGTGACGGCCACGATGTCGGTGCGGGAGCCGTCCGGTAGGTAGAACTTGACGGCAAGCCCGCGGGGGTCGGGAGCGTAGTCCGGATGGTCGGGGTTACCGGAGCCGTTTGAGAACCGCGCCGTGACGGGGACGGGTTCCCCCTGCATGTGCGCTGCCTTCGTGAGCGAGGCCGCCTCCCGGCGGGCGGTGAACGTTCCCTTGAGCAGCGTGCCCTTGGCGTGCAGGGCACGAGATCCGGGATGGCTTCCGAAATATGAGTTGATGGCCGCGACCGCCTGCTTGGCGTCGAGCGTCATCCCTCTTGGGTCACCTTGAATTCGATCCCCGCCCTTTGCAGGCGGTCGATCAGCGGCTGGCCCATGGCCACCGCCGGGGTCAGCTGGCCCGCCCTCTGCGGCAGGTCGTCGTGAGCCAGGCACAGCGCGGACTCCGCCAGCATCTTCGAGGTCTCCGCATACCCGGGGTCTCCGCCGGAAACCTGCGTGATTACCCGGCTGCCGTCCGCCTCTCCGACACAACGGAGGCTGAACCAGCTCCTCTCGCGCTCCTCCGGTGATGGCCCCGTGCCGGGGTCCTTGAGCTTCAGCAGCAGGTTTCGCGTTGGCGGCAGCTGGGCCAGGCCGACGACGGCCGCCGCGCCTGCTCCCAGTCCCGCCAACGCCGGGAGCCGCTTGGCGGCCAGGTAGACCGCCAGCGTGAACTCCGGCCCGTAGCGGTCAAGGGCGCGCGCCGAACGCAGGATGGTCTGCGGGTCGATCGTCGGGTAGGGCACGACCCACCACCCGGTCTCCGAGTCCCGATGCGGCCGGCCCGCGGTCCCCCGGATGCGGCGGTTGCCGGGCCGCTCCTCTCGCTCGCGCCGCTGCCGGGCGACCCGCGCGCTTTGACGCAGCCTGCCCATGATGTGGACCGCCGAGTGATAAGTGCCACCGGAGAAAGAGGCGTTGACCCGGATCATCTCTGTCAACCTGATTGGAACGCCCTCGGGCAGCCGGCTGACGGTGAACAGCGCACCCAGGTCATAAGGGATCGAATCGAAGCCGCAGGAGTGAACCAACCGGGCACCGCTGCTCTGGGCCTGCTCGTGGTAGCGGAGCCACATCAGGTCCACGAATTCGGGCTCTCCCGTCAGATCGACATAGTCCGTGCCGGCTGCGGCGCACGCAGCGACGACCGGCTCGCCGTAGTTGATGTATGGGCCCACGGTCGTGATCAGCACCTTGGTGGACTCGGCCAGCTGCCGCAGCGAGTCCGAATCGCCGACGTCGGCGTGGACGAGCGACACCCCGGCTCGGTCCTCCCCCAGCCGCCGGCGCGCGTCCTCGAGCTTCGTCCTGTTGCGTCCCGCCAGCGCCCACTTCGTGGAGCCTGGAGCGTGTTTTGACAAATACTCGGCAGTCAGCGCACCCGTGAACCCGGTGGCACCGAGGACAACGACGTCGTATTCGCGCTCAGCCATCTCCCTCGATCGCTCGTGCGGCGTCGAGCGCCTGCTCGGGCGAGGACCCCGCCCGAGCGGCCACCCAGCAGGCGACCGGTGCCGCTACGCGCTCGGAGGCGTGCGCCGCTTCCGCGGCCAGGTCGAGGAGACTGCTGAACTCGGCAGGCGTCGGTGGGGCAGTCCCGAGCTTCTCGGCGTACGCGGCGATCCAGTCTTTGGCGTTCATCGATCGGAAGGCAGCACTCTATCTCGCGGCTTGCGAGCGGGCGCCCGGCGCCGGACCTCTCGCTCGCCCCTGGAGGTGCTCCGCCTCGATCCGGCCGAGCTCGGTGACCGGCTCCTCGCCGAAGATCACCTCCCGCCCGATCCGGTACCAGTTGTTTGTGGCCTGAAGCTGCCCAAGGATCCCGAAGACCAGTCCAAACGCACGCAGCGTGACGATCTGATTCGCGGGCAGCCGCATCTCGCCGAATCCTGCCTTGCGCATGTCGCCGTGTTCGAGCATGAGCTTGGTGGCGTCCTTGACGGCGAGCCTTACCTCGCGGTCCTCCAGGAACCACCAGGAGGCAGCGCGGTACTTCTCCATCAAGGGGCCGACCAGGTCGCGGCGATGCTTGGCGATGATTCCCTGCTCGACCGTGAGCTCGAACAGCCGCTCGGCGTCCTGGGCGTAGCAGGCCTTGAGGATCTCGAGCTGATCCTGCACGTCCTCTCGGGTCTGTCGCTTGAAGAACCCGAAGTCGATGAACGCCACGCGTCCGTCGGCCATGAACAGCGAGTTGCCGGGATGGGGATCGCCGTTGAGCAGCAGGTGACGGTAGGGGCCGTTGACGTAGAAGCGAAACAGGATCTCCCCCCAGCGAGATCGCTCGGCGTCCGGGTCCCCGCGTATGTCAGCGAACTTCCGCCCCTCCACGTACTCGGTGACGATCACCCGCTCCCTGCACAGCTCGGTTATCACCGGCGGCACGACGATGAACGGATGGCCCCGGTACTCCCGGGCCAGGGCGCGGTGGTTCGAGGCCTCGAGCTCATAGTCGAGCTCTTCGGTGATGCGCTCGGTTATTTCCTGGGCGATCTCCTTCGTATCCAGCCCGGGCGCGAAGCGCGCGGCGATCCTCAGCACAAGCCCCAGGTTCTTCAGGTCGGCACGGACCACGTCCTTGATGCCGGGGTATTGCACCTTGACCGCGACCTCGCGTCCGTCGTGGAGCGTGGCCCTGAAGACCTGGCCGATCGACGCCGCCGCGATCGCCTCCTCGTCGAACTCCGCGAACGCGGCGCCGAGCTCTTCCCCCAGATCCTGCTCGATCACCTTGCGCATGTCCTTGAACGACACGCTCGGCGCCATGGTCTGCAGCTGGGCCAGCTTGGCCTGGAACTCCTCCCTGTAGGGCCCCGGCACGACGCCCGGGTCGAGAACGGACAGGGTCTGTCCGACCTTCATCGCCGCTCCCTTCATTCCCCCCAGCACCTTGACGAGGCGATCTGCCATCTCCAGGGCCTGACGGCCGAGCGCGTCCTCGGCCTCCTCCTCGGTGCGACGGGTGTTGGCGATCCGCGTGCCGAGCTGACGGGCCGCGGCGCCTGCGGCCATACCGCCGAGGCGGCCGGCCCGGCCCAGACGGGACTTGTTCAGGCGGCTGTCGGACATCCGAGCTCTAGCGATCGGCCTCTAGCGGTATCCCTTATTGGCAGATTGCCAACAATACCGACGATGGCCGGGCGTACATGCGGAACTCCCAAACCTGTCTGGCCGCGCCCACGTCGGTTAGATGAGCACGACAACGGCGGACATCTCCCCAAACCTCGGGCGGCGGTGCAGGTTTGGGAAGTTATGCAGCTTCGATCCCCCCAACGAGGGCGGCGCGACCGACCCATTTGGATCTCCACTACGACAGAAAGGCATCGAATAATGAAAATTCTCGACGGCAAGGTGGCAATCGTCACGGGTTCGGCGCGCGGGATTGGGCGGGCGACCGCCGAGTTGCTCGCCGAGCAGGGGGCGAGGGTTTTGATCAATGACCTCGACGGGGACGTCGCCGAGCAGGCCGCCAACGAGATCGACGGCGACACCGTGGTGTTCGCCGGCGATCTGACGCAGCCGGGCGTGCCGGACCAGCTCGTCGAGAAGGTGGTGGGCGAATGGGGGCAGGTCGACATCCTGGTCAACAACGCCGGCTACACGCTCGACGCGGCCATCCACAGGATGTCCGACGACTGGTTTCAGAGGATGCTCGACATCCACGTCGTGGTCCCCTTTCGCATGTGCCGCGCGGTGGCACCGCACATGCGAGAGCCGGCGAAGAAGGAGCGGGAGGAAGGGCGGGAGGTTTTCCGCAAGGTCGTCAACGTGACGTCCATCTCCGGGACGATGGGTAACGCCGGCCAGGCCAACTACTCCTCCGGCAAGTCGGCGGTGGTGGGCCTGACAAAGACGCTCGCCAAGGAGTGGGGGCAGTTCAAGGTCAACGTCAATGCGGTGGCCTTCGGCTATATCGAGACGCGGCTGACGGCCACCAAGGACGAGCAGAATGTGGCGCAGATCGGCGGCGAGCAGGTCCAGCTCGGGATCCCGGACCAGCTACGGCAGATGGCCACCATGCTGATTCCGCTGGGCCGACCGGGCACCACGGCCGAGGCCGCCGGCGGCATCTTCTTCCTCTGCTCGCCGTGGTCGAACTACGTCCACGGCCAGGTTCTGAACGTCACCGGCGGGCAGTTCGGCGGGATGACGAGCTAGAAGGACCCGCCGGTCGGGCGCAGGAGCGCGAAATACCCAAGCGGTCCCCCGAGCCGGCGCTTGATCGCCAGTCAGGCTCGCGGTGCGCGCTCGCGCAGCGAGCCGAACGTGACCATGTGCGGATCGCCGATCACCTCGCCGACGACCAGGCGCCCGGAGGGCTTCAGCACCCGGGCCAGCTCGCGCAGGGCTCGATCCGGGTCGGGAACTTCTCCAAGGACGGTGACCGTGAAGGCACCATCGAAGCTCTCGTCCGGATACGGCAGCTGCCGAGCATCGGCCCGGGTCGGCTCGACGTTGCTGAGGCCGGACTCGGTTGCGCGGCGCGTTGTGTGGTCGAGCATCTGCTGCTGGACGTCGGCAATGCATAAACGACCTCCTTCGAGCCGTCGGGCGACCGGCAACGAGTAGTAGCCGGTGCCCGGTCCCAGCTCGAGCAGCTGCTCGCCAGGTGCCGGGGCCAGGATCTGGAGCAGCCGCCGACGGGTGATCAACGGATGTGGCGCCTCGACCCAGAAGCGCTGGCCATACGGACAGGGGGAAGGATGCGTGCGCCACCACGCGCCGGCCCCCAATGCGCCGCCTGCCGCCGCGATCAGGAGCCGCCTCTTGCGCGCCATCGCGGCGCATGATGACGCAGCTAGATCGGCCCGACGACCGAAGCGAGCCGGCATCAACAAAGGCCGGAAGCCGTTATTGGCACTCTGCCAACTTTGCTAGCGTTGGCACGGAGATGGCGTCTGCCCCGGCTGAGCGACGTGGCGCCGCCGAGTCGGCGGTCGCTGAGCCGCGGTGGCAACGACTTGAGCACGATGAGCGCCGGGCGCAGATCCTCGCCTGTGCCCGGCGGCTGTTCTCGGAACGGAAATACGACTCGGTCTCGACGACCGATATCGCGCGTGAGGCTGGAGTGGCTCGAGGGCTGCTGCACCACTACTTCGGGACCAAGCGAGACCTCTATCTGGAGGTCGTGCGATCGCTCATGCGCATGCCGTCCAATCCAGTCCCCCTTCAGAGTCCGGGCCGGGGCCTCGAGGTCGTGATCTCGGAAAGTGTCGAGCGCTGGCTGCAGATGCTCGAGCGCAACCGCGGCACCTGGCTGGCTGCGATAGGTGGCCGCGGCCTGGGGCGGGACCCCGAGGTCGAAGAGATCCTGAACGAGGCGCGCGAGCGGGCCGCGGACAGGTTGATCGAAGCGGTCCAGAGCCATGAAGCATCACGGGCGCCCGCCGAGCTTCGCGCGGCGGTCCGGGCGTACTCCGGATTCGCGGAGGCGGCGAGCGTCGAATGGCTCGAGCGCCGGCGGGTGACCCGGGAGCAGGTCAAGGCCCTCCTCATCCAGGGATTTCTGAGCATCGTCCGCGACGTGCTCCCGGTCGTTCAGCGCGCGCATCAAGCGGACACCGCCGTCAACCGCGAGAGTGGAGCTCGATGACCAACAAGACCTACGTGATCGGCGTCGGGATGACGAAGTTCGACAAACCGGGGACCAAGCAGGGCGACTACCCGGATTGGGCGAAGGAGGCCGGGTCCAAGGCCCTGGCGGACGCCGGGGTTGGTTATGACGCCGTAGAGCAGGCGTACGCGGGATACGTCTACGGCGACTCCACCTACGGGCAACGTGCGATCTACGAGCTCGGACTGACCGGAATCCCGGTCATCAATGTCAACAACAACTGCTCGACGGGCTCGAGCGCGCTGTTTCTCGCGCGTCAGGCGGTGAAGGGCGGCCTGGCCGACTGCGTGCTCGCAATCGGGTTCGAGAAGATGGAGCGAGGGTCGCTGGGGATGAAGTACACGGACCGCACCCCGGCCATGGACAAGCACATGGCGAGGATGTTCCAGCTGCGCGACCCCGAAGCGTCTCCTTTCGCCCCGCAGATGTTCGGCAACGCCGGGCGTGACCACATGGAGAAGTACGGATCGAAGCCCGAGCACTACGTTTGGATCGGCTGGAAGAACCACAAGCACTCGGTCAACAACCCCTACGCCCAGTTCCAGACCGAGTACACGCTCCAGGACATCGCCGGCGCGCCGATGATCCACGAGCCGCTGACCAAGCTCCAATGCTCACCGACGAGCGACGGCGCCGGCGCCGCGATCGTCGCCTCGGAGCGTTTCGTGGAGCAGCACGGAGCCTGGGACCACGCGACCGAGATCGCCGGGCAGGCGCTGGTCACCGATCTGCCGAGCACATTCGACGGGCGGGCGGACTGCATCAAGATCGTGGGGTATGACATGTCGAAGAAGGCGGCAGAGCTGGCCTACGAGGAGGCTCAGGTCCGCCCCGAGGACGTTCAGGTGATCGAGCTTCACGATTGCTTCTCGGCCAACGAGTTGATCACCTACGAAGCGCTCGGCCTGGCCCCAGAGGGCGAGGGCCACAAGCTGATCGAAAGGCAGGCCACGACGTACGGCGGCGAGGGGCCGGTGGTGAATCCGTCCGGCGGACTGATATCCAAGGGTCACCCGCTGGGAGCAACGGGGCTCGCCCAGTGCTCGGAGCTGAATTGGCAGCTTCGCGCTAAAGCGGACAAGCGCCAGGTCGAGGGCGTTAAGGTTGGGCTGCAGCACAACATCGGGCTCGGCGGCGCGGCCGTCGTGACCATCTATAGAAAGGCAGCGTGAGCAATGGCGACGACGGTTGAGCGGCAGACTGGTGCGGCACCCACAGAGACGGCGGATTCGATCCAGGTCGAGAATCCGGCGACCGGTCAAATCATCGCGACGCTCAAGCCCCACACGCCGGAGCAGCTGGCGGAGATGGTCGCCCGCGCGCGGAAGGCTCAGCCGGCGTGGCAGGCGGTCGGCTTCGAGGAGCGCGGCAAGGTGCTGCGCCGGGTCCAGAAGTGGCTAATGGACAACGTGGATCGGGTATCCGAGACCCTGATATCGGAGAGCGGGAAGACCCGCGAGGACGTGCTGCTGGAGATGAGCATCCCGGTGGCGGCGTTCGGGTTCTGGGCCAAGCAGGCGCCGAAATACCTGGCCGACGAGAAGGTCAGGACCTCATCGCCCTTCCTGCTGGGCCGCAAGGTGATCGTGCGCTATGAGCCAGTCGGCGTGGCCGGGATCATCGGCCCCTGGAACTACCCGCTGGCCAACAACATCGGCGACGTGATCCCGGCGCTGGCCGCCGGCAACAGCGTGCTGCTGAAGCCCTCGAGCGTCACCCCTCTGACGTCGCTGCTGATGGAGGAGTGCCTGCGTGAATGCGGCTGCCCGGAAGACGTGTTCCAGGTGGTCGTCGGACGCGGCTCGATCGGCGGGGATCTGATTGACCTCGTGGACGCGGTCATGTTCACCGGCTCGACGGAAGTGGGCAGGACGGTCATGGAGCGCGCGGCCAAGACGCTCACTCCCGTGGCGCTCGAGCTGGGAGGCAAGGACCCGATGCTGGTGCTGGCGGACGCGGATTTGGAGCGAGCAGCCAACGCCGCGCTGTTCTGGTCGATGCAGAACGCCGGCCAGACCTGCATCTCGGTGGAGCGGGTGTACGTCGAGGAGCCGATCCACGACGAGTTCGTCTCGCTCGTGGCGGAGAAGGCCCGGGAGCTGCGCCAGGGCGTTCCCGGTGGCTTCGGCTCCGTGGACGTGGGCTCGTTCATCAATCCCCCGCAGGCCGAGATCGTGAAAGCCCACGTCGAGGACGCGGTCAAGAAGGGCGCCCGCGTGCTGGCCGGCGGCAATCCGGGAGATGGCCCCGGTTCGTTCTTCGAGCCCACCGTGATTGCAAACGCCGACCACACGATGTCCGCCATGACCGAGGAGACGTTCGGACCGACGCTTCCGATCATGAAGGTCCGGGATGAGGACGAGGCAGTGCGGATGGCCAACGACTCGCCGTACGGGCTTCAGGCATCGGTGTTCACCAAGGACATGAACAAGGCCGACCGCGTCTCGCGGCGACTCCAAGCCGGGGCGGTCGTCGTCAACGACTGCGTGGCCAACTACTCCGCGTTCGAGGCGCCGATGGGCGGTTGGAAGAGCTCGGGAATCGGCGTCCGCCACGGACCGCAGGGGATCCGCAAGTACACGCACCCCCAGACGATCGTCTTCACGCGCTTCGCGCTCAAGAAGGACATATACATGTTCCCCTACAGCAAGCTTCGCTCAGACCTGCTGTTGAAGTTCCTGAAGCTGCTGTACGGGAGGGGATCCAGGGATTGACGGCTTGAACGGTGGCCGGGGCCGTCCCCGGACGCACGTCCCGCGAGCGCAGCGTGTGTCCGGGGACGGCTGCAGCCATCGTCTACCACGCGACCTTTCCCAACGTCCCTCGTTTAACTTCACGTAAGTGACCGAAGAACGTTCCATAGCCGTTATTGGCCTCGGGAGGGTGGGGCTGCCGCTTGCGCTGTGCTTTGCGGACCGGGGCACGCGGGTTCTGGGAATCGATCACAACCAGGGACTGCTGGACTCGATCCGAGCCGGCAGGATGCCCTTCCAGGAGGCCGGCACCCAGGAGCTGCTGGAGCGGGTTTCGGCCACCGGACGGCTGCAACTCGCCGATCGGGCGGCGGACGCGGCGCGGGCGGACGACATCGTGATCACCCTCGGCACGCCCTCGTTCTCACACCTAGAATCGGACCTCAGTCAGGTCAGGGCGGCACTGGACGACCTGTTGCCGGTACTCCGCGAGGGCCACGCGGTGATCCTGCGCTCGACGATCGCTCCCGGGACGACCGAGTTCGTGGCCGGCTACCTGGAGAAGCAGCGTGGCCTGCGGCCAGAAGTGGACGTGTTCGTCGCGCACGCGCCCGAGCGGATAGCCGCCGGCCGTTTCCTCGAAGAGATCTCCTCCCTGCCCTGCATCATCGGGGGCGTTGGGGAGGCATCGACGGAGCGCGCCGCGAGCCTGTTCGAGGTGTTCGGCGCTCCGATCGTGCGGACCACGCCGGTTCAGGCCGAGCTGGCGAAGATCTGGACCAACATCTTGCGCTACGCCTCGTTCGCGCTCCCCAATCTGCTGATGATGGACTGCGAGAGCTACGGCGCGAATGTGTTTGAGGTGATCGATCTGATCAACCACGATTACCCCCGAGGTGGGATCGCCAGCCCCGGTCTGACGGCCGGCACCTGCCTACGCAAGGACTTCGCCTTCTCCGAGGAGCGCTCCAACGCGCCGGGGATGCTGCTGGCGGTCTCACGGGTCAACGAGGCCGTTCCTCTGTTCCTGGTGGAGGGCATCAAGCGGCGGCTCGGTTCGCTCCACTCGCGCAAGGTCGCCGTGCTGGGGGTGACGTTCAAGCGAGACACCGATGACGAACGCGACTCGCTCTCGCCCAAGCTGATAAGGCTGCTCGAGCGAGAGCTGGCTGATGTCGCCATCTGCGACCCCCACGCTCCCAGCCCTACGCAACCCCTCCCGGAAGCCGTGCAGGACGCTGATGTCGTGATCGTGGCAACGAACCACTCGGATTTCGAGCGGCCCGAGGTACTGCAGACCATCGCCGCCCGAGCGATGCCCGATTGCCTGCTCGTCGACCCCTGGAACGCGTTCGGCACTGCCGAGTTGTTCGGCCGGCTGAGCGAGGCGACGGGCACGTTCCAGACCGCGGCGGCATCGCGGGACGGCGACCAGAGTTGAGCGACCGGGTGCTCGTGACCGGCGGAGCCGGAACCATCGGCTCCGCGGTCGTCCGTCGCCTGCTACGTGATTCGCGGTGGACCGTGAGGGTCGCGGACCACCGCCCAGCGCCAGACTGGATGCGGGAGCGCTGCGAGCTTCAAACCGGCGACCTGCGCCAGGCCACAGTGGCGGCGGGCGCGGTCGATGGTTGCTCTCACGTCATCCATCTGGCCGCGATCGTCGGAGGGATCGCGAACTTCCACAAGTTGCCGTTCACCCTGATCGAAGCCAACAATGCTCTGACCGGGGCCGTTGCGAGGGCATCGGTCGAAGCCGACTTAAACAGGTTTGTATACGTCTCCTCGTCGATGGTGTTCGAGAACGCGCGAGAATTCCCGACCACCGAGGAGCACTTGCTGGAGTGTCCCGCGCCCCGATCGGCGTACGGGTTCTCAAAGCTCGCGGGCGAGGTCTACGCGCGGGCGGCGCACGACGAGCACGGGCTGCGCTACACGATCTGCCGGCCGTTCAACGCCTACGGTCCCGGGGAGCTGCCCGACCCAGACGAGCCAGGGATCGCCCACGCGGTCCCCGACCTGATCGCCAAGGCTCTCGCTTCTCAGCACCCGCTTCAGATCTTCGGCTCCGGGCAACAGACGCGCACGCTCACCCATGTCGACGACATCGCTGAGGGGATTGTCACCGCCATGACATCCCCCGCCGGCGAGAACGAGGACTTCAACATCTCCGCCACGGAGGAGCTGACGGTGGCCGAGATCGCAAGGCTGATCTGGGAGGTGTGCGACCAGGATCCCGAGCGATTCGCGCTCGAGCATCTGCAGTCGTTCGAGGTCGACGTTCAGCGCCGGTGGCCGTCCGTGGAGAAAGCCCGAAGCATGCTCGGCTGGGAAGCCAGGGTCGACCTCCGCCAAGGGATCGCGCAGACGGTCGACTGGCTCCGGGGACGGACGGAGCTGGGCGCGGCCTCCCGCTGAGTCTCTAGCTCAGCCGATGGGTCGCGTCGTACTCGTGCGTGTACCCGGCCGGATCCCGGCGCTCGTAGCGGGTACGTTCCCGCCTCGGCGCCCACAGGAACATCTCGAGCAGCGACACGACGAAACCCACGATCCCGACGATGATCAGTACGAGCCCCACGGTCGGGAGCGACAGCCCGCTGATATGGGCCGTCACTGCCCAGCGGAGGATCGCCCCGATCGCGATCAGGACCAGAGATGCGGATGTGCCTCCTTGTGCCATCGAACTGTGCTTCCCGGCCGCGCCCCTTCTCTAACGCGATCTAGCACGCACCTATGACCGCCCAGTCGGATCTGAGCCCTGGTTCGACGCTCCGGCGGTGGCCACGTCGCGCGGGTAGCTGTGGCGCGCGGCGGCCAGGAACACGCCCGCGGCCGTGAGCGTGGCGAGCAGGATCAGGAAGGTGATCTCAAGCCCCGTTGAGGCGTTCGAAGATAGAGGGCCGGGATGGGTCCCGATCGGGGCCTGTGCCGGGACGATGCCCGCGATCAGACTGGACAGAGCCCCGAACGTAACCGGCGCCAGGGCCTGGGCAATCGAGCTCAGGAACGAGCGCGTGCTCTGGGCGCGCCCCCATAGCCCCGCGGGCACCACATCCAGCCTCGCGGCATCAAGCGGTGGGTTGGCCGCGCTCAGGAGCGTCGCGCCGGCCACGTCGAACCACAGAGCGGGCGTCAGCTTGGAGCCAAGGATTCCTGGAATCAGCAGAACGGACGCAGCCACATAGCACAGCGCGGGCACCCAGATACGCGCCTCGAGATTGCCGCGGCGGAGCATCGCATCCGTGATCCGTCCTCCGGCGATGGTGCCGATCACGCCGCCGACCACGAGCGCAAGCAGCGCCAGCTCCGCGGTCAGCTGGCTGACGTGGTAGTGGCCGCGGACATACAGGAGGGCGAACGTGTTCAGGCCCGCGAGATAGAAGTAACCGAGCGCCTGGCTGACGATCAACACGAAGTTCGTGCGGACGGACAGGATGTACCGTGTGGCACGGACGAGTCCCATCCTGGTCGGATCCTCCTCGAGCACCAGGTGAGGGTCTGGGCGGATCCCGCGCCTGCTCGCAGCTGCACGGGCCAGCTCCCCCTCTTCGTGTCCTCCTGATTCGGATTGCTGCTCCGCTTCCCGATCCGCCCGCGCCGCCGCGGCCACGCTGAACGCGTCCTCCACGTTCTCGGTCCCGGGATGGAGCCGGCTCTGGCCGCCCCGCAGCGGCTCGGGCACCGTCCTCCACAGTGCCCGAGCCAGCAGAAAGCCCGGGATGGCGAGGACCACGAACGCGGCGCGGAAGGAAATCGCGTTTGCCAGCGTGCCGGAGATGACGAACCCCACCGCCGTACCGGCCGCCTCGCCGGCGAGGATGTAGGCGTACACCCGGCCCCGCTCGCTGGCGGCAAAGTAGTCGCCGGTGAGGGAGGCGATCGCCGGCCCGGCCGCGGCGGTCACCGCGCCTAGGGCGAGCCGGGTGATGAGCAGGGTCGAGTAGTCGGGCGCAAATGCGCTGGCCAGCGAGGCGGCGCTCCACAGCACGATGCAGCCGGCCAGCAGCGGCACGCGCTTAAACCGATCGACGAACACCCCCACCGGGATCACAAACACCGCCCCCACCAGCAACGCGACCGAGCTCAGCAGCCCGATCTTTGCGTTCCCGATGTGGAGCGCCTTCTCGAGCTGCGGAGCGACTGCGCCCACGGTGCTGGCGTCCGCGCTCGAGAGCGCCAGCACAGCGGCGAACAGGGTGATGACCCGATACCGGGCCGGGCCGCCGACCGCCTGGACCACCTGCCCCCGCAGCATTCCGGCGAGCGTCGCCAGCGCACGCCCCAACCAGCGCACAACGCGCACGGTCAGCCCCGCTTGCTCGCGTGGCGGGGAGGTGCTCACCCAGCCGGTGCCGGAGACCGTGCCAGCGTGCTCAGCGCTGGGGAACCTGCCGGCGCGCTCGCCGCCGTTACCCCCGCCAGCTCCGCCACCCGATCTCGATGCCACCGCGAGTCCCCAAAGGCGTGGGCATTGGCTTTGGCCCGCTTGAGGAAGAAGTGCAGGTCGTGCTCCCAGGTGAATCCGATGCCGCCGTGGACCTGAAGTGCGGAGGCCGCCACGCGGAAGCCTGCGTCCCCGGCGTAGGCCTTGGCCATCGAGGCAGCACGCGGAGCGGTGGATGGCTCGTGGTCAAGCGCCCATCCAGCCCAGTAGGAAAGAGATCGAGCGCCCTCCACCTCGAGCAACATCTGTGCGCAACGATGGGAGACGGCCTGGTAGGACCCGATCGGCCGATCGAACTGCTTGCGGTCCTTGGCATATGCGACCGCCATCTCCATCGCCCGCTGCCCGACGCCCACGTTCTCCGCGGCCAGCGCGGTGATGATCGTGGCGTAGGCGTGTGCCACCTGCTCGCCCCGGCCCACGGCCAGCCGCTCAGCGGGGACGCGATCCAGCTCGACGGTAAACAGCTTCCGTGTGGGGTCGAGCGCCTTGGTGGCGGTGATGCTGACGCCGGGGGAGCCCGTCTGCACCAGGAAGTGGGCGCCGTCGGCGCCGGAGAGGATCACGAAGTCGGCGCCGGCAGCATCCGGTACGGCCATCTTGGTCGCCGACACCGCGCCGTTGTCGGTCTCTATCTCCGAACGGTCTGGTGCCCACCCGGAACGCTCATCCCATACTGCGATCGTGCCCCTCGCCTCGCCGCGGGCCAGCGGACCCAGCCATTTTTCACGCTGCTCGTCGGTCCCGGCCGCCACCAGCAGCAGCCCGGCGCCCACGGCCGAAAACAACGGGCTGGGGGCCAGCGCGTATCCCATCTCCTCCTGGATAACGAGCAGCTCGACGACGCCGAGGCCCAGACCGCCATCGCCTTCGGGGATCAGCACGCCGGGCCAGCCCAGCTCAGAGAGCTCCTGCCACTGCTGGTCGGTGAACCCACGCTCCCCTTCTGCCAGCTCGCGCATGACCTCGGGCTTGTAACGGGAGGCGAGGAACTCGTTAGCCGTCCGCTTGATGGCCCGCTGGTCGTCGGTCAAATCGAAATTCATGCGAAGTTCATTCGAAGCTCATTGAGGCTCAGGCGTTAGGGCAAGTTCCGGGGCTTACCGCATCCGGGGCAATCCCAGCACCCGTTCGGCAACGATGTTCTTGAGGATCTCGGTGGTGCCGCCTTCGATCGAGTTGGCGCGGGACCGCAGGAAGCGATAGGCCCACTCGTGGTCCGCGGTCAGTGCGCGGGGACCGGAGACGTCCATGGCCAGCTCCGTCAGGGCTTGGTTCACCTCGGACCAATGCCACTTGCCGAGCGATCCCTCCGGTCCCGGAACCCCGTTTCGCATCGTGGCCGACAGGCTCCGGTAGGCGTTCAGCCGCAGCACCTCGGACTCGATCATCAGCTGCGCCAGGCGCTGGCGGATGACCGGATCGTCACTGGCCACCAGACCGTCGCTCCCCCGGGTCTGGCCGGCGTACTCGAGCAGCTTGCCGAGCTCGATCTGGAGGCTAACCTGCAGCCCGAACGCCAGCGTGGCCCGCTCGTGCATGAGGGTGGTGATGGCCACCGCCCAGCCGTTTCCCTCGCCCCCGACGATGTTCTCGTGCGGGATTCGGGCCTCCTCAATGAACAGCTCATTGAATTCGGCCTCTCCGGTGATCTGGACCAGAGGCCTGACCTGGACGGCGTCCTGCTCCATGTCCATCAGGAAATAGGTGAGGCCCTTGTGCTTAGGCGCCTCTGCGTCAGTACGAGCCACCAGCATGCACCACTTCGCGTGGTGGGCGAACGTGGTCCAGACCTTCTGGCCCGTGACCACCCATTCGTCTCCGTCCCGCACGGCGCGGGTCTTCAGGGATGCCAGATCCGAACCGGACTCCGGCTCGGAGAAGCCCTGACACCAGATCTCCGCCGCCGAGAGGATCGACGGCAGGTAGCGGTGTTTCTGCTCTTCGCTGCCGTGGGCGATCACGGTCGGGCCTCCCATCGCCAATCCGAGGACATTGGCCGGCGTCGGGGTGCGGGCCCTGACGACCTCCTCGTTGAAGATCGCCTGCTCGATCAGCGTGGCCCCGCGCCCGCCGTACTCCTTGGGCCACGCGACGCCCGCCCACCCGGACTCGTGCAGCTTTCGCTGCCAGTCGCGGCGAAACTGGAACGCCGCCTCGTCGCCTGAGGGCTCATCACCGGGATGGTTGCTCTCAAGCCACGAGCGCAGCTCGTCCCGGAAGGCTTCCTCCGCGGTCGAGAGGGTGAGGTCCACGGGAGAGGATCCTACCCTGGCGCTAGCCTCGGCCACGGCGATGTTCGACCCCGAGCCCCAGCCCGCAGCCGATCCTCGGCCCCAGCCCGGCACCGAGGGGATTCCCGGAACGGACCTGCCTGGCCCCTATCCCGTCGGCTCCTACGCCGCCCAGCTCAAGCTTCGTCTCAGGGAGTTCGCGCGGGTGCAGCTCGTTGGCGAGCTGTGGGGAATGAGATCCAGCCGCGCCCGGGTGTACTTCGAGCTACGCGACCCTCGTGGTTCGCTGCCATGCTCGATGTGGCGCGCCGACTTCGACGCACTCGGGGTGACGCTCTCGGACGGCGCACGGGTCGTGGTGGCGGGGGGCTGCGACTACTACCCCGGGAGCGCCTCCGCCTCGCCGTCGTTCACATTCGCGGTCTCCGAACTGCGGGTCGCGGGCGAGGGTGACCTGCTGGCGGCGCTGGAGCGGCTGCGACGGCAGCTCGCGGCCGACGGCCTATTCGAACCGCAGAAGCTGCTGAAGCGCCCCCTGCTGCCACGAACGATCGGCGTGGTGACCGGCGAGCGGGGCAAGGCCCGCGACGACGTTCTGGCCGGCCTACGCCGCCGCGGTTGGGCGGGACGCGTAGTCTGGGGCTTCGCCCCGGTGCAGGATAGACACGCGGCACCCCAAATTTCGGCCGCCCTCCGCGAGCTCGCGGCCGTACAGGAGGTCGAGGTAGTGATCGTGGCCCGCGGCGGGGGCTCGCTGGCCGATCTCTTCGCCTTCTGTGACGAGGCGTTATGCCGGACGGTAGCCCTCCTCAGGGTTCCGGTCATCTCATCCGTCGGCCACCACACCGATCGCACCCTGATCGACGACGTGGCAGCGGTCAGCTGCTCGACCCCTACCCACGCCGCCGAGGCCGCCGTGCCCATCGACGTACACGCCGCCCGCGCCGCGGCGACAGGCTACGTCCGGCGGCTGCGAGATCACGCCCGGCGCGCCGTGCTCACCCGCGCCCGGTTGCTCTCCCAGCTCTCCCGCGCCCCCGGCGAGCACGTCGCCAGGCACCGCGCTCGGCTTCACCAACTGGTCCGCGAGCTGCGTGCCAGCGGCCGGCGCACGGTCACCGACGGCCGCTCGCTAGCGTCTGTCCACCTGCTCGTCCTGAGGCGCGGCGCCGCCCGCGCGCTCAGTTCGGAGACGGCCCGCCGGCGGTCGGAGCTCGACCGTCTGGCGCTGGCGCTGGCTGCCCACGATCCGGACCACACGCTTCGTCGCGGCTACGCGATGGTCGAGGATGCCTCGGGGAGGCTTCTCAGTTCCGCATCCGCGGCCCGAGCCGCCCGGGAGCTGAATATCCGCTTCCACGATGATGTGGTGCCGGCCGTGGTCCCGGACCCATGAGCGAGGAGCTGACCTACGAGTCGGCCGTCGCCAGGCTCGAGACGATTATCCGCCGCCTGGACTCCGGCGAGGCCGAGCTGCGAGAGACGCTCGAGTTGATCCGTGAAGGCCGGGAGCTCGTGTCCTACTGCGCGTCGGAGCTGGACGCCGTCACTCAGGGGCTCGAGGAGTTGCGACTCGAGGAGCTGGTAGAGCGCCTCGAACAGGGTGGACGGGAGCAGGGTTAGCTCGCGCCGACCCCTGCCCTTGGGCCTGTCCGACGGCCGAATTGCTCGCAGCAGATGACGAAGCCGGTGCGCCGTGCGCGCGTTCGCCGGTCACCGGATCCGGACCACCCCGCGGGCCGACGGCGCCAGCGCCCTGCACGTGACGCACAGCATTGGAGGCGTCGCCGTCGCTCGGTGTGCCGCTCGACCCGTGAGCCGACCCCTGCGTCGCTCCTGGACCGCGGTCGGCTCGGGTGGCGTGCTGTACATCGGATGCCGAGGCCGGCGAGCGTAACGTCGGCGTGCCTGCCTGAGTGAGGTCATCCCCGGCACCGGTTCCGGCCCTCTGCGCGCTGACCGATCCGCGCATACTGTGGTGGGAGGACGGTAAGACGGCACCGAGCCCGGCCACGCCTGCGGCCGCAGTGACCAGGATGGTGGCACCCGTGAGCGCCTTGGCCGCCAAGGTCGCCCCGACGGTCTTGCCAACCGCTCCGGTACCCGCGATCCCAGCCCCCGCGCCGCTGGCCGCTCCATGTCCCGATTGTGCTCCGAGTATCCGCGCGAGGACGGTGGCCGAGGCGGCCGAAGGAAGCGCTGGGACTAGCACTCGCAGCTCTTCCCGCCGAGCGGGAATCGCCGAGGCGAACGCGTTGCACCCGGCGCAATCACGCAGGTGCGCCCGGACACGTCTGCCGCGGAGCGCCCGTCGGTCGAGATCGGAGATCTTCCGTCGTACCTCCTCGCAGATCATCGAACGGCCCTGCTCAAACTCCATGAGCGCGCGACGTGCCTCGAAGATGGCCTGCTTCGCGGCGCCGAGCGAAATATCGAGGGCGACACCTATCTCCTCGTGCGAGAGACCGCTCAGCTCGCGCATCACGAGCGCGGCCCGCTGGCGGTCGGGCAACTCCTGAAGATCGGCGACGAGCAGCGCCAGACGCTCCCGCTCGCCGGCGCAATACTCCGCAGACCCGGCCCACCGCTCGCGAGCACGGTCCAGCTCCTTCTCGCTCCGGCGTCGGCGGATCAACGAGATCGCCTCGTTGTGGACGATCCGGAACAGCCATGGCCGAAGCGGCGCGTCTCGCTGTCCCCGTTTCAGCGCCAGGAACGCGCTGGCCAACGCCGACTGCAGGACATCTTGCGCGTCGGCGTCGTGCCGCACTATCGAGCGGCAGTAGCGATACAGGTGCCGGTGATAGCGCTCGTAGATCGCGGCGAACGCGCTTTCGTTTCCGCTCGCCACCAGGCGTGCGAGCCGCTCGTCGCCGAACCGAGGAAGCGCCAGCGGCAGCCGCGTCGCGGGAGTCGCGCCGGAAGCGATTGACGTCGCACTCATGGCCGCCCATGTATATCGGGTACGCGGCGCGAGGCCAAGAGTTAGGAACTACGAGAGATACCCCCTGACTCTCGGCGTCTCAGCGCGTCCACTCACTAAACGGTGCGGGAGTCACTCGAGAACTGGAGCAGGACGCTATGGCGCAGCAGCAGATGCCCCCGCTAGGGCTCTCAGATCGCGTTCACGGCGCTCCGGCACCCAGACCTTCGGTTCGCGGTAAGTCGCTGTTCCTGGGCGACCGCAAGCTCAACATCATCGGCGTGACCTACGGCCCTTTTGGTCCCGAGCCGGATGGCGGGTTCGAGCCCGCCACCGTGGCTTCCGATTTCGCGCAGATGGCGACTGCGGGTATAAACGCCATTCGGCTGTACGTCCCCCCGCAGGCCTGGCTTCTCGACCTGGCGCAGGCCCACGGCCTGGTTGTCATGGTCGGTATTCCGTGGGAGCAGCACGTCGCGTTCCTGGACGACTCCCGCCATGCCGCCCGTATCGAGCAGACCGTGCGCTCTGCCGTACGCGCGACCGCGGGGCATCCCGCGGTGCTGTGCTACGCCGTCGGCAACGAGATCCCAGCATCGATCGTCCGCTGGCATGGGCGCCGTCGCATCGAGCGGTTCCTCGCGCGCCTATGCAGAGCGGCCCGGGAAGAGGACCCCGATGCGCTCATCACCTATGTGAACTTCCCATCGACGGAATACCTGCGGCTGCCCGAGGTCGATTTTCTGGCATTCAACGTCTACCTCGAGGAGCGGGCGCGGCTCGAGCGCTACCTGGCGCGGTTGCAGAATCTGGCCGACGACCGCCCGCTGGTGCTGGCCGAGGTCGGACTCGACAGTCGCCGCAACGGAGCAGACAGACAGGCGGATGTTTTGCGCTGGCAGATCGCTGCCTGCTCCAGCGCGGGTTGCGCCGGACTGTTCCTGTTTGCCTGGACCGACCAGTGGTACCGAGGCGGCCAGGACGTGCTCGACTGGGACTTCGGCCTGACGACGCGAGAGCGCGAGCAAAAGCCGTCGCTCGAGGCCGTGCGCGATGCGGTCGCGCGCTCGGGGGAGAGCGATCCCTCCTCCGCTCCCCCGGTGTCGGTGGCGGTTTGCACACATAACGGCGCATCGACGCTGCGCGAGTGCCTGGAGGGAACACTCAACCTCGATTACCCGCACTATGAGGTGATCGTCGTCTCAGACGGGTCCACCGACCGCTCCGCGGAGATCGCGCGCTCCTATGAAGCCGTGCACGTGATCGAGACTCCGCAACGAGGACTAGCGGCGGCGCGCAATGCCGCGGCGGAAGCGGCCGCCGGAGAGATCATCGCCTACATCGACGACGACGCGGTCCCTGACCCCGCCTGGCTTCAGAACGTGGCCAGCGCGTTCGCCGACGATCAGGTCGCAGTGGTCGGAGGTCCCAATGTCCTACCGCCCAATTCGAGCTGGGTCGCGGAATGCGTCGCCAACGCGCCCGGAGGTCCAACGCATGTGCTCGTCTCAGACCGCGAAGCCGAGCACGTGCCCGGGTGCAACATGGCCATCCGCAAAGCCGCGCTCGATCGGATCGGTGGCTTCGATCCTCAGTTTCATGCGGCCGGCGACGACGTTGACATCTGCTGGCGCCTGCTCGACTCCGGCCAACGCATCGCGTTTAGCCCGGGCGCCGTTGTCCTTCATCACCGCCGCCGGACGGTCCGCGCATACCTCGGCCAGCAGCGGGGTTACGGCAAGGCCGAGGCGTTGTTGGAGCGAAAGCATCCCGAGCGGTACAGCGCCATCGGTCACGTCGACTGGGCCGGGAGGTTGTATGGCAACGGTGCCGCGCAGCACAGGGGAGGCTGGCGCTGGCGCGTCTACTACGGGGGCTGGGGAACGGCCTTCTACCAGTCGCTCTACGGGCCCCGGCGTGGTCTGCTCGAGTCGCTGCCGCTGATGCCCGAGTGGTACCTGGCGATTGTCGTCCTGGGCCTCGTATCTGTGGCCGGAGTGTTCTGGGAGCCGCTGCTCGTAGCGCTCCCCCCGCTCGCCGGGGCGATAGGTGCGCTGCTGATCGATGCCTGGCTGGGTGCCGCCCGAGCCCGGTTCCCTCACCGTCGCGGACGTCTGAGGCGTCGGCTGCTGACCGGCCTGCTGTATCTGCTGCAGCCGCTCGCCCGGCTGCAGGGGCGAATCGCGCATGGGCTGACGCCCTGGCGGCGTCGCGGGCCGCGGACGATCGGGCTCCCGCTGTGGCGCCGCTACGCGTTCTGGAGCGAACACTGGCAGGGCACGGAGGCTCGCGTGCAGGCCCTGGCCGACGCGCTACGTGCGGAAGGCTCCGTCGTCCGCTCGGGCGGAGATTGGGACAGCTGGGACCTTCAGCTGCGCGGCGGCCTGCTGGGGGGTGCCCGCCTGCGGATGGCGATCGAAGAGCACGGCTCCGGCCGCCAGCTGCTGAGGGTGCGCTCATGGCCGCACGCGCCGTGGGCAGCGGTCCTGCTGGGAGTCCTGCTAGCGGTTGTCGCCGCCTTGGCCGTGGCCTCCAACGCCGACGCGGTCACGGACACGTTCGCCGTGTTGGCAGGCGGCTTGGTGCTGCGGGTCCTCTACGAGTGCGGGGCGGCAACCGCGACAGTCAAACGGGCGCTTCAGTGGCCGCTCGGGCCAGCGGCGTCCAACGAACGAAGCGATACTGAGCCCGTGCGTAGCTTCGGCGTAGCGGTTTGAATCGCTGACACTGATATGCCCGACCGAGGCTCCACATTCATCTCGAAGCGCCGGCTCCGTTTTCTGGCCGCCTACGCCGTGCCGCATTGGCGGGCGATCGTCCTGCTGTGCGCCACGATGCTGGTGGACATTGGGCTCGATCTGGCGCGGCCATGGCCGCTGAAGCTGGTGATCGACAACGTCCTCGGCCACCATGCCACGCCCCGGTTCTTGGCCTCGGCCCTACCTGGCTCGATCACCCCACGTGGGCTGCTGATATGGGCGGCCGTCGGGACGGTGGCGGTTTTTTTGATCGGCGCCGTGAGCAAGATGCTCTATACCTACCAATCCTTGCGGGTCGGGCAGAAGATGGTGTTCGAGCTCGCCTCTGACCTATTTGCCCACCTCCAGCGGCTGTCGCTGATCTTCCACAGCCGCCGGCCCTTGGGGGACACGATCCAGCGCGTGACCGGCGACTCCTACTGCGTCTCCACCCTTGTCGCCGACGCGTTGGTCCCCGCGGTCCAGGCCGTGGTGATGCTCGGTGCGATGTTCGTCATCATGTGGACACTCGAGCCGACGCTCACCCTAGCAGCGCTGGGGGTATTGCCGTTTCTAGCTGTCGTGATCCGGTACCTAGCGAGGCCTATCAAGGATCGGGCCCGCGAGTCGCGCGACTATGAAGGCAAGCTGACCTCTGTCGTCGAGCAGACGCTTGGCGCCGCTCCCGCCGTCCAGGCGTTCACGCGCGAGAAGATCGAGGAGCGGCGCTTCCGCCATTACGCCGACAGAACCGTCGGCTCCTATCTGCGCTCGACAGTCGCCGGCATATGGCTCGAGATCTCCGCCGGGGTCGTCACGGCCGTCGGCACCGCGGCGATCATCTACCTCGGCGCAGATCTCGCGCTCCGGGGCAAGCTCACCGCGGGGACGATCATCGTGTTCCTGACCTATCTCGGCACGCTCTACGACCCGCTCGACCAGCTGACAGGCACCGCCCAGACGATCCAGGGCGCCGCGGCGGACGCCGACCGGGTCATGGAGTTGTTCGAGATCGAGCCGGAGATCAAGGATCGTCCGCATGCTGTCGAGGCTCGCGTCGCTGCACCGATCCGGTACGAGCACGTCAGCTTCGGCTACGAGCGCGGACACAAAGCGCTGGACGACGTGTCGATCGAGGCTGACGCCGGTGACGTGGTGGCGATCGTCGGTGAGACGGGTGCCGGCAAGACGACACTCGCCCACCTATTGGTGCGCTTCTACGACCCTTGGGAAGGACGGATCACGATCGGCGGCACCGACATCCGCGATTTCCGGCACGAGTCGCTGCGCCGACAGATCGCGCTCGTCCTCCAGGACCCGTTCATCTTCCCGCTCACGATCGCCGAGAACATCGCCTACGGCCGTCCCGACGCGAGCAAAGACCAGATCGTCGCCGCTGCGCGGGCCGCCAGCGCTGATGGTTTCATCTCGCGCCTTGCGGACGGCTTCGACACCGTGGTAGGCGAGCGCGGGACGACGCTGTCCGGCGGCGAGAAGCAGCGGCTGTCGATTGCCCGGGCATTCCTCAAGGACGCACCAGTTCTGATTCTGGACGAGCCGACCTCGGCGCTCGATGCCCGCACCGAGTCCTCGCTGCTGGGCGCGCTTGAGCGGCTGATGGAGGGACGCATCACGTTCATCATCGCTCACCGGCTGTCGATCACCCGGAGGGCGAACCAGATCATCGTCCTCGACCGTGGCCGCGTTATCGAGCACGGCACACATCAGCAGCTACTTGCGCTGGGCGGCACTTACGCCGATCTGTACAGCCGGCAGGCGGGGTCTCGCAGGGACGCGGCTGAGCTCGCGACCGCAAGCACCTAGGCGGAGCTTGCGAGCGCTTCGGATCGCTCAAATCGCGCCTGTGGGCATCGCCACCCGCCGGGGAGCGGGCGAGTCGATTCAGGATTTGGTCGCGCTGCTTTGTGACGCCCTGGTGGCTGGGGGGCATCAGGTGACGCTGTTCGCGACGGGCGACTCCAACACCGCAGCACGACTCCGCTACAGGTTCGAACGCGGATACGTAGAGCACCAGCAGCTGTGGGACTGGCAGTTCGCCGAGTACATGCATGTCGGCCACGCGTACGCCCAGGCCGCCGAATTCGATGTCGTCCACTGCCACAGCTACCACTTCGGTCTGCCGTTCGCGCAGTTCGTCTCGACGCCAAACGTGCACACTCCCCATGTTGAGATGGAGCCGGCGGTGATCAACGCCTACGAGCGGTTGCCGCAGGTCCAACTGGTTGCCGTGTCGCACTTCCAACGACGCGCCTACGCCAGCTGCCCGAACGTTGAGCTCATCCCGCACGGGATAGACGCGGCCGCCTTTCCGTTCGAAGAGAGGGGCGGCAATTACCTGCTGTTCGTGGGGCGAATGATCGACGACAAGGGACCGGCCGAGGCGATCGAGATCGCGGGCCAGGTGGATATGCCGCTGGTGCTGGTGGGCCCAGCCGAGGACGGCTTCGACGAGAAGATCGCCCCTTTGCTCGACGGCTCCGCAGTGCGCTACTTGGGCCGAGTCGACCCGCCAGAGCGCGACCGTCTGCTGGCGGGCGCCGCGGCGCTGGTGTATCCCCTTCTCCATCCGGAGCCCTTTGGCCTCGTGCCGGTCGAGGCCATGGCCTGCGGAACCCCGGTGGTGGGGGTAGGGATCGGCGCACTTCCAGAGCTGGTGGAGTCCGGGGTCACCGGGTATCTGGCACCGTCCTGGGACCGCCTGGCCGAGCTGGTCCCCCGCGCGCTCGAGCTGGACCGTCGCGCGATCCGCCGTCGCGCCCTCGAGCGCTTCGACTACAGGCAAATGGTCGCCGCGCACGAGGATCTGTACCGACGACTGGCGGATGGCGGCGGAGCATGAAAGGCGGGCTGCTCGTGATTGGAGCCCATCCCGACGACGAAGTCCTGCTTGCCGGTGGGACGCTTGCGGCCTGTGCCGCCAACGGTGCACCGACGGGCGTCCTCTGCCTCACCCGAGGCGAACATGGTCCGATCGCCGATCCGGCGCTCGCCACGCGGCAGAAACTCGCGGACGTGCGCCTGGCGGAGCTTCGAGCCTCCTGCGCTGAGCTTGGAGTCTCCTACGTAAAGTGCTGGCGGCGAGCCGACGGCAATCTGCAGTGGTCGAACCACAGCGCGATCGTCCGCCAGATTGCCGCCCTTCTCGAGGCCGGCCGCCCCAACGCCGTGATCACGTTCGGCGAGGACGGCCTCTACTACCACCCGGACCACGTCGCAGTTCACAAGCTCGCGGTTCGCGCCGTGCAGCGCGTCCAGGATCCACCCGCGTTGTACCGCTCGGTATGGCCCAAGGCGGTGATGCACGAGCTGGGGCGGGAGCTCCGGCAGCGCGGTCTGCGCGGCGATCTGTGGGAGCTCAAGCCAGAGGACTTCGGCACGGCGGACGTGTCCGACAGCTTCGCGATCGATGTAAGCCCATTTGTCGATCGTAAGCTGGCGGCACTGATGGCCCACCGAACACAGGTCCCGGCTAATCATGAGCTCGTCGCCCGTGCCCGGCAGCTCCTTGACCGGTTTCTCGGGACCGAATGGTTCGCGCCGATCAACCGTCAAGGCGCGGGCTGGCTGTCGCACGTGATCAGCCTTGGCTGAGCGGCTCCAAATCGTGGTGGCCGGCGGCGCCGGCGCAATGCCGTTCGCCGGCGTCGGCTGGCAGGTGGCGCAGTACCTGGAAGGCTTTCGGCGCCTAGGCCACGACGTCTTCTACCTCGAGGACACCCAGCGCTGGCCGTACGACCCGGTCAACGAAACCGTGTGCGACGACGCTGGGCCGGCGATCACGTACGTACGTGGGCTGATGGAGCGGTACGGATTTGCGTGGGCGTACCGAGATGTCGCTTCCGGCGAGCTCCATGGCTCATCCGAGAAGGGCTTGGATCGCGTCCTGGCGGACGCGGACGTGCTCGTGAACGTAAGTGGGGTCATGGTCCTGCGCGACCAGCACCTGCGCGTCCCGGTGCGGGTCTACCTCGAGACGGATCCGGTGCTGCCACAGATCGAGGTCGCACAGGGCCGGGAGTTCACGATCGATTTGCTGTCGGCCCACACACACCACTTCACCTACGGCGTGAACTTCGGGGCTGCGGACTGCGAGGTCCCGGTCGAGCGCTTCGCGTATCACCCCACACGTCCCCCGGTGATCCTCGACTGGTGGCGCACGGGCCTTCCCCCGTCCGAGGAGGTCTTCACCACGGTCTCCAACTGGCGTCAGACAAGCAAAGACATCTCCTGGCGAGGCCGAAAGCTGACGTGGAGCAAGGACGTCCAATTCCTGCGGTTTCTCTCGCTGCCTACCCTGGTCCAGGTGCCGATCGAACTCGCTCTCGCCGCCGAGGCCGACGCCGACCTTCAGCTTCTGCGCGCGGCGGGGTGGCGGATCAGACCGGCCGGCCCGCTGTCGAAGGACATCGACTCCTACCGCGAGTACATCCGGTCCTCCCGTGGAGAATTTTCGGTCGCCAAGGAGCAGAACGTCGTGCTGAGAAGCGGCTGGTTCTCGGACCGGACCGCGAGCTATTTGGCGGCCGGGCGGCCGGCGATCGTGCAGGACACCGGTTTTGGCTGCGCCCTGCCGACTGGCCGGGGTTTATTTGCGTTCTCCACGCTCGAGGAGGCGGCGGCCGCGTTCGAAGAGCTCCTGGCGGACTATCGCCGCCACGCCGCCGCGGCATTCGAGATCGCCGAAGAGCACCTTCAGGCGGAGAAAGTGCTCGGGTCGCTGCTCGATTACGCGAGTGCGTCGCCGATTCCTGGGAGCACGACGAGAACGACCACCTAGTCGTGCGCCTGCTGATCGTCAACGGCGACGACTTCGGGCTTGCAAGCGGAGTCAACGAGGGGATCATCGAGGCCCACCTGAACGGGATCCTCACGAGCACGAGTCTGATGGTGCTGGCGCCCGCTGCGGCTGAGGCGGCGACACTTGCCCACGCGCACCCGAAGCTGTCGGTGGGCCTGCACTTCGTCGAGGACGAAAGCGCCGATCTGGATCAGCCAGAGCATGCCGAGGGCGCATTTCACGTCCAGCTCGAGCGTTTTCGCAAGCTGATGGGCCGAGATCCGACGCACGTGGACTCCCACCACCACGTGCATGCTGAGGGCGACCGGATGGCGACGTTCAAGGCGCTCGTCGAGCCGCTGGGCGTACCCCTGCGTAACGATGGCCAGGTCGCGTACATCGGCGGCTTCTGGCCCGAGTGGGAGCCGGGCGTCAAGAACCTGGACTACATTCGCCGGCCCTTCCTGCGCCACCTGGTAGACACCGAGGTGGGCGAGGGATTCACCGAGCTCGCATGCCACCCCGCCCGCGTCACCGACGATCTTTTCTCGAGCTATCGAGATGAACGCGCGCTGGAGCTTCAAACGCTGACCGAGGCCGGGCTGCGGGAGGAGCTCGAGGGCGCCGGGGTGCGGCTCACGAGCTACCACGAATGGCGACCCTGATGCGGGCGGGCAACCGCTCCGCGAGGAGGCGCGGCGTCATGTGGCTACATTGGATTGGTGGCCACCTTCGACCTCCTCAAGGATCTGCCGCTCGCAGTTGAGGGCTACACGCTCGAGGGCCTGCGCCAGCAGGTGTCGAGCGCGTTCGAGCGGCTGACCACGGTTGTGCACCTCCACGGGGACGGCGCCGAGGGCGTCGGTGAGGACGTGGTCTACGACGGCGTGGATCAGCTCGCGCTACAGGAGGCAGGGCCCGTGCATGACCTCAAGGGCCAGTACTCCCTGGGAGAGTTTTGCGATCGGATCGACTCGCTCGACCTGTTCCCGGAGCCTCCCCAGCGCGACGTTTCGCGGCTCTATCGACGCTGGACGTTCCACAGCGCGGCTCTCGATCTGGCGCTCCGTCAAAATGGCAAGCAGCTCGGGCAGGCGGTGGACCGACAACCCCAGCCAGTGAGTTTCGTCGTGTCGCTGCGGCTGGGAGAACCGCCCACCATGTCTCCGATCGAGCGGAGGCTGGAGCGGTATCCGGGGCTGCGCTTCAAGCTGGATCCCACCAGCTCGTGGACACCAGAGCTGATCGCGGAGCTGGTGGCCACGAACGCTGTCGACTCGGTCGACTTCAAGAGCTTCTATCGCGGGACGGTCGTGGACCAGCCGCCGGACCCGGTGCTCTACCGGCGTGTGGTGGAAGCGTTCGCCGACGCTTGGCTCGAGGATCCGGACGTCGTCACCCCCGAGACCGCGAGCGTCCTGGCCGATGCCCACCACCGGATCACCTGGGACGCGCCCATCCACTCGATCGACGACATCGAGTCACTTCCCTTCCCGCCGCAAATGGTCAACATCAAGCCATCGCGGATCGGAGGGCTGAAAAAGCTCTGTGACACCTACGACTACTGTGCCGCGCGTTCGATCGGTGCCTACGGCGGCGGCCAGTTTGAGCTCGGGCCGGGGCGCGGCCAGGCTCAGTACCTGGCGGCGCTGTTTCACCCCGATACACCCAACGACCTGGCGCCGTCGGGCTACAACATCGCCGATCCGCCGCCCGGACTGCCGTCCAGCCCGCTGCCTCCGGCACCGTCGGCGGTCGGGTTTCGCTGGGACTCGGCCTGAGGCACCCGGTGGGGCGTCGTTCGGATGAACGGTCGCGTACTGTATCCGCCCCATGGAGCGACTAGGCATTGCAGGGGCGGGCGCGATCGCCTGTGGTCTGGCGGCTACTGCCGCACAGCGCGGGCAGGTGCTGATGTGGGCCAGGTCGGATCGCTCTGCCGACCGCGCACGGCAGAGCGTCGAGAAGATCTGCAGCAAGCTCACCGACGGCTCGGGAGTAAGCGAGCAAGTCCAGGTCGTGCGCGAGATCGATGCCCTCGCCGACGCCACGTTTCTGGTCGAGGCCGTGGTCGAGGATCAGGAGCACAAAGCATCGCTTCTGTCGGTGCTGTCCAACCACGCCGGAGAGGACGCTGTCCTGTCGACAACAACCTCGTCGCTTTCGATCGAGGAGCTGGCTCGGGCGAGCGGGCGTCCAGACCGGTTCGTAGGGCTGCATCCCTTCAACCCGGTCCAGCGGATGAAGCTGGTGGAGCTCGTCTTTCCGCAAGAAGCCGCTGAACAGACCAGAGCTCGGGCCCGAGCGCTGTGCGAGCAGCTCGACAAGACCGCGGTCGAGGTGCCGGACATTCCGGGGTTCGTCGTGAACCGCTTGCTGTTCCCCTATCTGTTCAGTGCCGTCGAGCTGATGTCGCAAACCGGCGTTCGTCCAGACGACATCGACACCTGCATGACGCTGGGAGCCGGACAGCCGATGGGGCCGATCGCGTTGCTCGACTTCGTGGGCCTCGATGTCGCCGAAGCCATCGGGGACGCGATCGGCGCCAACGTTCCGCCGAAGCTGCGGGAGCTGGTACGCGAAGGGATGCTCGGCCGCAAGACCCGGCGCGGTTTTTACGCCTACGAGTAAATCCTTACGCGCGCCATGCGCGCGCTTTAAGGATTGTTCATCTCTCGGGACGAGACTCTCGGTCGCGACGTACCTCATAGCAGCACCTCCTCCCCAGAAGCACGAAGCCGGCCCGTAACCGCGGGCCGGCTTCCTTCTTTCTAGGCCCGCGTTGCCGAACTCCATCAACGGAGGTCGAAGCCGGCCCGGACCAGGGCCGGCTTCATCTCTCCTCTCAACCACCGGGAAGGCTCACGCCGTGGGCGGCTATCACCCGGTCGTTGTCTGTTGCGAAATGTAACGAATGTCGCGATCAGGTGCGCTGGCCGCCGACATCGGCTACCGGTCTGCGCCGCGGCCTGATCCGCACAGCCTCGACCCGGTTCTCGCGCACGGACTCCACGCGGATCGAGTAACCGTTGGCCGACACCGTGTCCCCACGCTTGGGCAGCCTGCCCAGCTCGGCGAACACCAGCCCGCCGACGGAGTTGTATGCGTCCGTGTCGACCGGTAGGTCGAGCCCGTAGTCCTCGAGGTCGGTGATCGCTACGTGGCCCCGCACGAACCAGTCACCGTTGGCCAGTCGCCGCACCGCCCCGCCGGCCGGATCGGTCTCGTCGGAAATCTCGCCGACGACCTCCTCGATGATGTCCTCGATCGTCACGATCCCCGCCGTCCGCCCGTATTCGTCGATCACGATCGCCAGCTCGGTGCGCTCGCGCTGCAGGTCGGCGAGAAGGTCGTCGAGCGGCTTGGTCTCCGGCACCAGGGGTGCCTCGCGGACGCGGTCGGCGAAGTTCGCGTCCGGCCCCTTGGCCATCAGCAGCTTTACGAGCTGGTTGACATGGACGATGCCCTTGACCCGGTCTTGGTTTCCGTCCTCCGTGACGACCAGCCGGGAGTGGCCGGTGTCCACGCACCGGCGCACGGCAGCCTCCACGGTCTCTGACTCGTCGACGGTGACCACCGCGGGAATGGGGGTCATGACCTGGCGCGCCTCCTGCTCGTGGAGGTGAAACACGCCCGTGAGCATGCTGGCCTCGCCAACGTCCAGGTGACCACCGGTCCTGGATTGAGCGATCAGCCGCTTGATGTCCTCGGCCGTTCCCTCTTCAGGTTCCGCGTCGGGGTCGGTGCCCAGCATTCGCAGGATCGAATTCGAGGCGGAGTTGAGAAGGATGATGAACGGCGTGAAGACGAAGCGGCTGAGCTGCAGCGGACGCGCGATCCGCCTCGCCAGTCCCTCGGCGTGCTGGATCGTGTACAGCTTGGGCACGATCTCGCCCACGATGCTCTGCGCCATCGTGATCAGGAGGTAGGAGATGACCACCGAGACCGCCACCGCGATGCCGTGGGCGATCCCGGACCCGAACGCGCCTTCGAATGCCTTGGCCAGCGCCGGCTCGCCGAGGGCGCCGATCCCGATGGAGGCCAGCGTGATCCCGACCTGGCATGCCGAGATGTACTCCCCGATCTGGTCGATCTGCGACAGCGCCAGTCGCGCTCCCCGTGCTCCCTCGTCGGCCAGCGCCTGCAGCCGCTCTCGGCGGGAGCGCACCAGCGCATACTCCCCCACCACGAAGAACGCGTTCACGAGGACCAGAAGTCCCGCGAGAATGATGAACAGCGCCCTCAACGGAGGCGTCTATACCGGCTGTCGGCTAGCGCAGCGCCCCCCACTAACCGTGCGCTGCTACTTCGGGGTGGGTCGTCTTCGTTCATCTACGGCGACCCGCGAACCGTAGCAGCCGCACCAGCAGGCGCTAAAAAGCGTCGAACTTGCGGGCCATCTGGAAGTCGGGTTCGGTCAGACCTCCGGCGGAATGGTTTGTGAGCGAAAGCCGGACCTTGTTCCACCCGTGGACCAGGATGTCGGGATGGTGATTGGCCTCCTCCGCGGCTTCAGCCACGCGGTTGACAAACGTGATGGCTTCGGCGAAGTCGCCGAACTTCCAGTCACGGACGATCTCGTCGCCCTCGCGCCTCCAGTCGCTGTCGCGCAACCGGTCCTCGATCTCTGAGTCGCTCAGCAGCTCTGCCATATCGTTCCTCCTGTGAGAATCGTCAGTCTCGTCCCTTCCGCCACCGAGATGCTGTTCGCCCTCGGACTGGGGGCCGACCTTATCGCTGTGACCCACGAGTGCGACTATCCGCCGGCCGCGCTGGAGCTCCCGAGGGTGACGCGCGACGTGCTGCCTGCAGGCCTGAGCGCTGGCGAGATCGATGCGGCGGTCAAGGAGCGAACGCTCGAAGGCCAGTCGATCTACGAGCTTGACACCGAGTTGCTCCGCGACCTGCGGCCCGACCTCATTGTCACCCAGGCGCTGTGCTCTGTGTGCGCGGTCTCCTACGACGACGTCAGGGCGATCGCCGAGGAGATAGAAACCCGCCCGCGCGTCATCCCGCTCGACCCCCACACCGTCGGCGAGGTGCTGGGCGACGCCCGCACGCTGGCCGAGGTCACGGACCGGCGGGACGCCGCCGTCGAGCTCGTCCGAGATTCGGCGGCCCGGATCGACCGTGTCCGCCTGGCGGTGCGGGGTGCCAGGCGCCCGCGGGTGGCGGCGCTCGAGTGGCTCGATCCCCCGTTCGCCGCCGGCCACTGGGTTCCGCAGCTGATCGAATTTGCCGGGGGCGAAGACGTGCTCGGGTTCGCCGGAGAGAGCTCGGAGCAGCGGACCTGGGATGAGGTGATCTCCTCGCAGCCGGACATCGTGGTGGTCATGCCATGCGGCTACGACGCCGAGATCGCCCACCGGGAGGCCGAGATGCACCGCGATCAGCTGCGGGCGCTGGGCGCGGGGGAGGTGGTGGCGGTGAATGCCGCCGCTTACTTCTCCCGGCCCGGCCCGCGGATCGTGGACGGCCTCGAGCTCCTGGCTTCGATCATCCATCCCGAGCTGGTCCCGCAGACCTCCCGCGAAGCGCTCACGGTCGAGCTCTGAGCCCGCGCCGCGTCCTCTATGTGCACTCCTCGAGCGGCCGCTACGGCGCCGATCGCCAGCTGCTGCTGGTGGCCAGTGGCCTGGATCGGGCGCGCTACGAGCCGCTGGTGGCTCTCCCCGATGACGGCCCCCTGGCCTCGGATCTGAACGCGGCCGGTGTCGAGGTGGTTACGAGGCAGCTGAGCGTTCTCCGCCGCAAGAACCTCAACCCCGTGGGCCTCATGAGCACGCTCGCGGCCGCGGCAGGCGATGCTGTCGCGCTGGGGTCGCTGATCCGGACCCGAGACGTGGCGCTCGTGCACTCCAACACCTCGGTGGTCCTGGGCGGCGCGGCAGCGGCCGCGCTTCGGAGGATCCCTCACGTCTGGCAGGTACGGGAGATCTATTCAAGCTTTGCCCGGCTGTGGCCCCCATACCGCCGCCTGCTCGCCACCGCCAGCGCGCTGCCTTGCGTTTCCGAGGCGACCGCTGAGCAGTTCGACGGCCGCGGAAGTGTGCGGGTGATCCACGAGGCGCTGGCGTTCGACGCGCGGCGGGAGCCGAAGGGGAGGGCCCGCGCCTCGCTGGGTCTCGATCCTGATCTCCCGGTCATCGCCGTGCTCGGGCGTATCTCTGACTGGAAGGGACAGGACGTGCTCGTCCGAGCGATAGCCGAAGCACCGTTGCGCGAGCGCGGAACCATCGGGCTGATCGCGGGCGAGGCCTGGCCCGGAGCCGAGGACCGGCTAGAGGCGGTGCTCCGGCTGGGACGCGAGCTGGGCGTGGCCGACCGTCTACGCCTCCCCGGATTCCGCGACGACGTCAACTCCATCTATGGCGCCGCGGACCTGATCGCGGTGCCCTCGACGGCGCCCGACCCGCTTCCCGGCACGGCGATCGAGTCGGCCGCCGCCGGCTGCGCGGTCATCGCGGCGGCGCACGGCGGGCTACCCGAGATCATCCGCGATCGTCAGACCGGCAGGCTGGTACCGCCGGGCGACGCCCGGGCGCTTGCGAACGCAGCCGCCGAGCTGCTGGACGACCCTGTGGAGCGGGAGCGGCTCGGCGCCGCGGCGGCATCCGACGTGCGCGAGCGCTTCGCGCCGGCACGACTGCTGGCGGCAGTTCAGGATCTCTACGACGAAATCCTGCGGTCCGGTCCTTCGGAGGTCTAAGCCGTCGCCTCGACGCGCACCGGCACCGCGTTCATGGCGGCGTTACCCGTCACCCGGTCGACCACCGCAGGATCGGTGATGTCGTTGACGCTGGCGCCCGCGTGAGCGGCGGCCACGCTCCAGCCCACGCCGCGCCGCCCGTGCCCAAAGCCGTGCGGAATCGAGATGACGCCGGGTCGAATCTCGTCGGAGATCTGGAGGGGCAGCTCGATCGCCCCCACCCTCGAGACGACCCGCACGCGGTCGCCGTCGGCGAGGCCTCGACTGCCGGCGTCCGTGGGGTGCAAGATCGCGGTGCAGCGGTCTGGACCTTTCATCAGTCGCTGGCTGTTGTGCATCCAGGAGTTGTTGCTGCGCAGCTGGCGGCGGCCGATCAGCACCAGGTCGTAGCCGTTCGACAGCGAGGCCTCGCGTTCGGCGGCCAGCCCATCCAACTGCTTGGCCTCGTCAAGTAACACCGGTGGCGCCAGCCGCACACGCCGGCCGGGTGTCTGAAGGGCGGCCGGCAACCTCGGCTCCAGCGAACCGAGGTCGATTCCGTGCTCGGCACGCTTCAGCTTGCCGACGCTCAAAGCACGGAGGGGGCCGCGACGAAGCCCGTATGGCCCTACCGCCAACCCGGCGTCGATCACGCGTTCGGGAGAAGCGAGGCGGGCACCCAGCTTGGCGGCGGTGGCGGTGGGGCGGCTGAGCAGCCCGCCGCCCAAGCGCTTCGTGAGCCCGTTCAAGATCTCCCAGTCCTCGAGTCCGTCGTGGGGCTTGGGCACGGCGGCGCGGTTGTAGCGGACGTGGTTGCGGACGGCCACCGCGGGCATCACCACATCGATGTCCGAGCGCTCGAGCGGCGATACCGGCGGCAGGATCACGTCCGCGTGGCGGGTGGTCTCCGTGATGTACATGTCGACCGCCACGCACCACTCGAGCTGCCCCATCGCTTCGTCCAGCCGTCCGCCCCCGGGCGTGGAGAGCACGGGGTTGCCTGCGAAGACCAGCATGCCCCGTACCTGGCCCGCCCCGGGCGTCAGGATCTCGTCGGCCAGCCCCGCGACCGGCAGCTCACCATTCAGCTCCGGCAGTCCGCTGACGCGCTGCCGGTAGCGACCGTGGTCCCCGAAGCCGAACATCCGGCCGAGGCGCAGCAGCCCGCCCACGTCCACCGGTGGCGTGGGGAACATGGCGCCGCCCGGGGCGTCGAGATTGCCGGTGACCGCGTTCAGCACGTTGATCAGCCAATGGGTCACCGATCCCGTCTGCTGCTGGCAGAGTCCCACGCGGCCATACGCCACGGCGGTCGGGGCGGCGGCGAATTCTCGGGGCAGGCGCTCGATCGCCTCCGGCTCGATCCCGGCCACGGCTGCCGCGCGCTCCGGTGGCCAGTGGCTGGCGAGCTCCTGCACGTCCTCCAGCCCGTCGGTGACAGCCTCAAGCCTGCCGAGATCGGCGAGGCCCTCGGAGAAGATCACATGCAGCATCCCCAGCAACAGGAACGCGTCGCCGCCGGGCCGGATCTGGACGTGCTCCGATGCCAGGGCGGCCGTCTCCGTCCGCCGAGGGTCGACCACCACCACCTTGCCTCCCCGGGCGATGATCGCGCGCAATCGGTGGCGCGCCCCGGGAGCGGTCATGATCGAGCCGTTGGAGACAGACGGGTTGGCGCCGAGCACGAGCATGTAGTCGGTCCGGTCGATGTCGGGGATCGGGAACATGGCCAGGTTCCCGAACATCTCGGCCGAGGTCAGATGCTGCGGAAGCTGATCGGCTGAGGTCGCCGAGTAGTTGTTGCGGCTGCCGAGGACGTGACGCAGCGGAAGCACCGACAGGATCGACATGGTGTGAGCGGCCGGATTGCCGACGTAGGTGGCGACGGCGTCGCGGCCGTGCTGCTCCTGCACTCGCCGCAGGCCACCGGCCGCCAGGTCGAACGCCTCGTCCCAGCCCAGCTCCACCCACTCGTCCCCCGCCCTCCTCACCGGCGTCCTGAGCCGCTCGGGATCTGTGTACAGGTCGGCGAGGGCGGCCGCCTTGGGGCAGATGTATCCCTGGGAGATCGGATCCTCGCGATCGCCGGTGATGCGCAGGACGCGGTCGCCGTCTACCTCAACGTCGATGCCGCAGTGCGCCTCGCAGAGCGTGCACTGGCGGTGGACGGTCCCGGTCACCGATCCCAGACTACCGGCGGCGGCGCGTCTGGGTACCGCGGCTCCACTCGCTCATCTGCCACGGCGAATCCAGCGGGCTCTCGCCCGGCATCCTGCCCGAGCCGGGCGCGTCCTGCTTGCCGTAGGGCCGCTTATGGATGCCGCTCCCGGCGACGGTGAACCATCCGATGATCACCCCGGCCAGGACCACCACTAGCCCGATCACCATCAGCATGCCCTGGATCTTACGGCACCGTAGCCTGGGCGCCAGGCACTAGCCGCCGAACGTCAGCCCGCTAGGCGTCAAGCCGTGGCTCCCGGCCACCGCGATCGCGCCGATAACGCTGGCCGCCGCCACCGCTGCGCACGCCAACAGCGCCGCTGACTGCATCCTTCGCCGTTCGGCCAGCTCCACCACGATCGCCCCGGTTATCAACCCACCGACGAGCCCGCCCAGGTGGCCGCCGATCGAGATTCCGGCGACGCTGAACGAGAACACCACGTTGATCACAAGCGTTAGGCCAAGCCCGCTTTGCCACAGCGAGATCCGGCGGTTGTGGGCGACGGCGATCAGGGCACCGAGCACCCCGAAGCACGCCCCGGAGGCCCCGACCGTCAGCGCGTCTGGTTCGAACAACAGAGCGCCGAATGACCCCGCCAGCAGCGAGGCGAGATAGACGGCGATGAAATTAAGCCGGCCGATGGCGGGCTCCAGCATCGGGCCCATGATGTACAGGAAGAACATGTTGAACGCGATGTGCAGCAGGCTGTAGTGGAGAAAGCCGGCCGTCAGGATCCGCCAGTACTGATGGTGCTGCGTGATGTCCGGGCCATCGAGACCGCCCTTGACCAGCACCGTGCCGTGCTGTCCCCCTCCAAGCGGCGTTCCCGTCGCGACCTCCGTGATGAACGCGATCACGTTGAGAGCGATCAGCACCTCGGTGACTCGCGGCGTGGCAGGAATTGATCTCAGCGTCTTGACCTTCGTGCGCTCGCGCGCGCACTCCGGGCAGCGCATGCCGACGGGAGTCGGGGTCATGCAGTCGGGACAGATGGGCCGGCCGCACGAGGAGCACGAGACTCCCGTCTCGCGCGAAGGGTGGCGGTAGCAGACGGCCATGGGGCGAGGACGCTAGCAGCGCCGGGTTCGCCGTCAGCGCGCGCGCTCTACCGGCGCGGAAAGATCCGGCGGGCCTCGTCGAGGGCGTCTTGGAGCGTGTGCTCGGCCAGCTGCACGAGGTTCGCCGAGCGCTGCTTTCGTGTCCGGTGTCGGCTACGGACACGCAAAGCGACGAGTGCCGAGCCTGCAGTCGCGCCCACGACCACGGCTGCGGCCGGACGGGCCCAGTTACGAGGATCGCGCATGGCTCTCAGCTCCCAGGACTCGAGCTCCTCGTGCGCGAGCTCGGTCAGGTTCACCAGCGTCAGCTCGAGCCGCCGAGCCAGATCGGCGGGCGGATCCACAGGCGTCAGCGCCTGACGCAGGAGGGCCTCGAAGTCGGCAGCTCCGGCGCTCATGCCGGGTCTCCCCCGTCCGGAGATGATCCGCCCACGTCCTCGGCCACGATCCCCTCGAGTTGGCGGATCGCGCGGTGAAGCAGGACCTTTGTTGCCCCGTCCGTGCGCCCCAATGAGCGCGCGATCTCGCGGTTATCCATCCCCAGCGCGAAGCGCATGATCAGCGCCTCGCGCCGGTCGTCGGGAAGCTGCTGCACGCCGGCCAGGATCGCCTTGAGCTCCTCGCGGCCCTCGACCAGCGATTCGGTGGTGTGCGTCGATGCAATGACGCCCGCGTCCTCGATCGCCGATTCTGGCTTGCGCGAGCGGTCCCGGTAGAAGTTCGCCGCCAGGTTGTGTGCGATGCGGATGAGCCATGGCCGCAGGGGTCGGCCGTTCGACTCCCTGAGCGCCCGTTCGAAATGGCGGTATGCCTGGAGGAACGTCTGCTCGGTGAGATCCTCGGCGTCGTGATGGTTGCCGACCCGGTAATAGCTGTAGGAGTAGACGTCGCGCAGGTGAGCGCGGTAGAGCTCGGTGAAGCGAGCATCGAGCTCGGCCTTTGTGTCGGGTGCCTTGACGTCCGCCACATAGGGAGCGTACCCCCGCTCACGCCGCCCGAATAGGGCGGGCGCGCTTGTGCCGAGGTGGCTCGGTCACGGTCTTGGTCGACCGCTCGGGCTCGATCCGGGCCACGACCAGTGCCGCCAAGCCCTCGAGCGCTGGTGCCTCGAGCCTGGAATCGCGCGCCACGTTTGCCAGCAGAGGCACCGAGTCGACTGCCTCCGCCGCCTGGCCGAGCACGGCTCCAATCTCCGCCGGTGGGAGTCCTTGCGCCAAAAGCTCTCCGGCACGGCGGTTGCGCGAGCCCGCCGCGACCACTGTCGCCACCAGATCGCCCGTGCCGGCCAAACCCGCGAAGGTCTCCGGCCGGCCGCCGCGTCTGCGCGCCAGCGCGTCCACCTCGGCGAACACCTTTCCTGCCGCGGCGCCCGCCACGTTGGGCCCCGCCCCCGCGGCAGCGGCGGCAGCGAGCACGGCGGCGTTCTTGGCGCATCCCGCCAGTTCGACGCCGGTTACGTCCGAGCTGATCGACACGTCAAGGCCGGCGTTCCGCAGAGCATCTGCCAGCTGCCGGGAGAAGGCTCTATCCAGCGAGGCCACGACCACTGAGGCGCCGTGCTCCAGCGCCTCGGCCGCATGGGCGGGGCCGCCCAGCGCCGCGACCGCTCGCGCCCGGCAGCGCTCCGACGTGAAGGCCGACGGCAGTGTCCCCAATGGCGGGACGAGCCCCTTGGAGACCACGAGCAGCCCCGCGCGCCGCGGGATCCGCTCTCCATGGGCGGCCAGGACACCCGGAAGCCCCCGCGCCGGCACAGCCAGGCAGATCAAGTCGTGACCGCCGAACTCGAGCTCTGCCGCACGACCGATCCGCACGGCGTCCGGGAGCCGCACGCCCGGCAGATAGCGCTCGTTCTCGCGCGCTTCCCGCAGAGCCTGGGCCTGCTCCTCGGTGCGGCAGCCGAGCTCAACCTCGAGCCCGGCGTGCGCCAGGCTGACGGCGAGGCTCGTCCCCCAGGTCCCGGCACCGATGATCGCCGCCCGGCGAATCGGCGGGAGCCCGCCGCGCCCCTCCCCTTTCCACATCACGCAGGGCCAGATGCGGTCGGTCACGGCCCCGGCCAGCGCCGGCGACACATGCTCGACGGTCGGGAACGTCAACGCCCGGCCGGCTCGGATCCGCACCTTGTGCGGCCTGATCCGCCATCCGCGGCGGACGGCCTCGGTTCCGATCACGGCCACCGGTACCACCGGAGCACCGGACTCCAGAGCCAGGCGCCCGACGCCTCGTTTGGGCCTGCCGAGCGATCCGGGGCGAGTCCTGGTCCCCTCGGGGAAGATCATCACGATGTCCCCGCGCGCGAGGATCGCCTTGGCGGTCTCGATCGAGTCCGCGTCGGCGGCGCCCCGATCGACCGGGAAGGCGCCCAGCGCGTTGAGGATCCACCCCAGCCACCGTCGCCGGAACAGCTCCTTCTTGGCCACGTAGTACATCGGCCGCCGGGCCATGGTGGCGATCACAAATGGGTCCAGGAAGCTGCGGTGGTTGGCGGCGATGATCACCGGCCCCTCGGCCGGGATGTGCTCCCGCCCGATGCGCACCATACGGAAGTAGACGTGAAAGAACGGCTGGAACAGGGCTCGCACCAGCCAATAGACGACCGGGTTGACCCCCTTTTCCCGCGCGCGCGTGTGAAGCGGCTCGTGACTCATCGCACAGTGGCGTACCCGATGCGGGCCCGGCCGTTACACGGGCTGGACCAACGCCTGCCGTGGCACCGCTTTTCAGGCCGGGGATGCCGCGTTAGAGTTGCTCTGCTTTGAGCTTGCCCGTTGACCGAACGCGCACACTGAGGGGGGCAGTATCCGGTGCGCTGGCGGCGATCGTTTGGGCGCTCGAGCAGCCACTCGACAAGCTCGTGTTCGCCAGCCGCTATGACGACGTGGAGCTGCTCGGCAGGGCATTGAACTCGGGCGAGAGCTGGTACCCGGCAGGCCTGGCGTTCCACATCCAGAACGGTGCCGTGTTCGGCGCGATCTACGCCAACGTTGCCCCGGTTCTGCCGCTTCCGCCGCCGTTGCGTGGCCCGGCCGCCGCGCTCACCGAGCACGTCGCGCTGTGGCCCCTCGGCGCCCTCTCGGACCGCTTTCATCCCGCCCGCCGGCAGCTCACCCCGCTTTCGGGCAACCGCCGGGCGTTTGCCCAGGGCGCTTGGAGGCACCTGCTCTTCGGCGTCGTGCTGGGAGAGCTCGAACGCCGGCTGAACGCGGAGCCCGAACCGGTCCCGCCCGAGACAGATGTCAAGTTCTCGAGCAACGGCCACGGCTCCTTCGAGCAGGCCGTCCAGGTCGAGCCGACGTCGTAGAGCTTGGTTGAGGGCGCTCGCTCGCCCGGGTGGGATATCGCTTTCCATAGTGGAGACTTATCTCCCAGTGGGACGTGTTTCCGCCCGGGCGCATGGCTCGGCCCTATCCTCAATCCGGCGCCCGCCTAGCTCAACTGGTAGAGCACTTCACTTGTAATGAAGGGGTTGGGAGTTCGAGTCTCCCGGCGGGCTTGGGGATTTGGGGGTACGTGTCCCAGAAATGTCCCAAGAAGCGCGTATGATCTTGCGAAGTGGCTGGTTTGCTTCGTGCTCCTTCGGGTCATGTCTTTCGGGTCGAGCGCGCCCGCGGTCCGGTCTGGTATTCGAAGTACCGCCTGCCTGACGGCCGTCAGGTCCAGCGCAGGATCGGGCCGGCTTGGAGCGAGCGCGGGCGACCACCAGCGGGGTACTTCACGAAGCGGACCGCCGAGGCCTGGTTGCGGGACGTGCTGGACGAGGCGCGGCGCGGGACCCTCCCGGGGTCTGTTCAGACGGGCGCGACGTTCGCCGACGCCGCGGCCGAGTGGCTGCGCTACATCGAACACGACCGTCGCCGCAAGCCGTCTACCGTTTCGGGCTACAGGGTCATCGTTGGTTCGCAGCTCCTTCCCACGTTCGGCGAGCTTCCGATCGAGTCGATCACGACCGCGATGATCGAGAAGTGGGTCGGGTCGATCGAGCGGTCCGCGTCCATGCGAATCAAGGTGATTGTGCTGATGCACGGCATCTTCCAGCGCGCCCGCAAGGTGTGGGGGCTGCCGCTCAATCCTGTCGCTGACGTTGAGAAGCCGCCGGTCGCTTCGAGCGGTGACATCGACGTGTTCTCGCCGGAGGAGGTCTGGGCGCTTGTGCGTGCTGCTGCCTCCGAGCAGGACGCGGCGATCTTCCTCACCGCCGCGTTCACCGGCCTGCGTCGCGGCGAGCTGCTCGCGCTGCGGTGGCGCGACGTCGATTTCGGCGGCTCGGTGATACGAGTCCGCGCCAACTACTCGAACGGGACGTTGACGACGCCGAAGTCCGGCGAGGTCCGGTCGGTGCCGATGGCTCCAGACGTTGCGTCGTCGTTGGCGAAGCTTGG
>DAIPIC010000005.1:15193-45849 GCA_036771025.1 Solirubrobacteraceae bacterium | reverse complement strand
GGCTGCTCAACCGCGGCGGGCTCGACCAGCAGAAGGTCTACGCCGCCTACCACGACGCCGTCCGCCACCGCGGCCAGCCGACGGTCATCCTGGCCAAGACGATCAAGGGTTACGGCATGGGTTCCTCCGGCGAGGGCCAGATGGTGACCCACCAGGCGAAGAAGATGACCGAGGAGGCGCTGCTGGCATTCCGGGACCGCTTCGAGCTGCCCCTCACCGACGAGCAGGTGCGCGCCGCCGAGTACTACAAGCCGCCCGACGACTCCCCCGAGATGCAGTACCTGAGGGAATGCCGGGCCAGGCAGGGCGGATCGCTTCCAGTGAGGCGACGGCGCTCGAATCCGTTGGAGATCCCCTCGCTCGAGCTGTTCTCAAACCAGCTCGAGGGCACCGGCGAGCGCGAGATCTCGACCACGATGGCGTTTGTGCGAATCCTGGCCGCGCTGCTGCGCGACAAGGCGATCGGGAAGCACATCGTTCCGATCATCCCCGACGAGTCGCGCACCTTCGGGATGGAGGGGATGTTCCGCCAGGTTGGGATCTACTCGCCGGTGGGACAGCTCTACCAGCCTCAGGACTCCGAGCAGCTGATGTTCTACAAGGAGGACCAGCACGGACAGATCCTGGAGGAGGGCATCACCGAGGCGGGCTCGATCTCTTCGTTCATCGCCGCTGGCACCTCCTACTCCGCCCACGACGTGCAGATGGTTCCGTTCTACATCTACTACTCGATGTTCGGCTACCAGCGGGTCGGAGACCTGGTCTGGGCGGCCGGGGACTGCCGCACGCGCGGGTTCATGCTGGGCGGGACGGCTGGGCGGACGACGCTGAACGGCGAGGGCCTCCAGCACGCCGACGGTCACAGCCACGCTCTGTTCCCCGTCGTCCCCAATTGTCGGGCGTACGACCCGGCGTTCGGTTACGAGGTGGCGGTGATCATCCAGGACGGCCTTCGGCGCATGGTCGGCGAGCAGGAGGACGTGTTCTTCTACATCACGCTGATGAACGAGAACTACCGGCACCCGCCGATGCCCGATGGTGCCCAGGAGGGGATCCTGCGCGGGATGTACCGCGTCCGCTCGGCAGATGACGCTCAGGTGCAGCTCCTGGGCTCGGGCACGATTCTGAACGAGGTGCTGGCCGCGGCGGAGCTTTTGCGCGACGACTGGGGAGTGCGCGCCGATGTGTGGAGCGTCACCTCGTTCACCGAGCTGCGCCGCGACGGCCTCGAGGCGGAGCGATGGAACATGCTCCATCCCTTGGAGAAGCCCCGCACTCCGTACGTCGCCCGGTGCCTGTCGCAGGGTCGCGGGCCGGTGGTGGCCTCGACGGACTACGTCCGGGCGTTCGCCGACCAGATCCGCCAGTGGGTGCCCGGTCCCTACTTCGCGCTCGGAACCGACGGCTACGGTCGCAGCGACTCCAGGCGGGCGCTGCGTGACTTCTTCGAGGTCGACCGCCGCTACGTCGCGGTCGCCGCACTGAAGGGGCTGGCCGACCTTGAGCAGATAGAGCCCAAGCGCGTGCAGGAGGCGATCAAGCGCTACGAGATAGACGCCGAGGCTCCGATGCCCCCCAAGGTATGACTACGGCTGAGGCGATCCCTGTCGAGGTCCCGGACATCGGCGACTTCGAGGACGTGCCGATCATCGAGATCCTGGTCTCGTCCGGCGATGAGGTGGCAGCCGACGACCCGCTCCTGACGCTGGAGTCGGACAAGGCGACGATGGACGTGCCGGCCCCCTTCGCCGGGGTGGTGCGCGAGCTGCAGGTGAAGGTCGGAGACAAGGTTTCGCAGGGCACGCGGCTGTTGACGATCGAGCCCTCCGAGAACGGCGGTCCCTCCGGTCCGTCGAAGGCCTCCGCCGCGGCGTCCGACGGCGCGCCGGCCGAGGCGACGGCACCGGATGCCGTGCAAAGCGCGCTGGGGGCCGAACCTCCGGCGGCCGCCGAGCCACCTCCCGCCGACTCCGACGCCGGCGAGCCGACCGCTTCGACCGAAGCCCCGGCCCCGGTCGGGGACGAAGCGGGCGCGATCTACGCCAGTCCTTCGGTCCGCCGGCTTGCCCGCGAGCAAGGCGTCGACCTCGCCCGTGTGCGGGGGACCGGCCGCAAGGGTCGGATCACCACCGAGGACGTGGAGCGGGCGACCGGCGGCGCTCCGACTGCGGCCCCGGCTGGTCTCGAGCTGGCGCCGTGGCCCACGGTCGAGTTCGAGAAGTTCGGCCCTGTGGAACGGGTGGAGCGCTCGCGGATCCAGAAAATCTCGGCCCCCAACCTTGCTCGCAACTGGGTGATGATCCCCCACGTAACCCATGACGACGAGGCGGACATCACCGAGCTCGAGGCGTGGCGAAAGAGGCTGAACGAGGACCAGGCGCGGTCCGAGGACCCGGTGAAGGTGACGATGGTCTCGTTCCTGGTGGTGGCGTCGGTGGCCACGCTGAAGGCGTTCCCCATCTTCAACTCCTCGCTCGACGGCGAGCAGCTGGTGCTGAAGCACTACTACAACATCGGGTTCGCGGCCGATACCCCCGGCGGCCTGGTGGTGCCGGTGATCAAGGACGCCGACCGAAAGGGGCTGCTGGAGATAGCGCGCGAACTGACCGAGCTCTCCGGCAAGGCCAGGGAGGGCAAGCTCGGCCCCGCGGAGATGTCCGGCGCCACGTTCACGATCTCCTCGCTCGGGGGCATCGGCGGCACCTCGTTCACCCCGATCGTCAATGCTCCGGAGGTCGCGATCCTCGGCGCCACTCGGTCGGCGATGAAGCCGGTGTGGAACTCCAAAGAAAACGGATTTGTCCCTCGGCTGATGCTCCCCCTGTCCTTGTCTTACGACCACCGCGTGGTCGACGGTGCCGCCGCCGCCCGGTTCATGGTCCACCTGGTAGGGGTTCTGAGCGACCTGCGGAGAGTGCTGCTGTGAGCGCGGCCGACGGCCCGCTCACGGAGGTCAGGGTCCCGGACATCGGAGACTTCACCGATGTCCCCGTGATCGAGATCCATGTCTCGCCCGGCGACGAGGTGGCGGTCGAGGATCCGCTGGTCACACTCGAGTCAGACAAGGCAACGATGGACGTCCCGGCCCCGCTGGCGGGGGTCGTCAAGCAGCTCCAGGTCAAGATCGGCGACCGGGTGTCGGAGGGGAGCGTGCTGGTGACGCTCGAGACCGATTCGGCGGGGCCGTCCGGAGACGGCGCCGCCCCTCCCGCCGAGGCCTCGGCTCCTGGACCCTCCGTGTCGGACGAGCCTCCGCCGTCGAGCGACGGCGCGGGCCGCGATGCCCAGGTTGTGGTGCTGGGCGCGGGTGTCGGGGGCTACACGGCCGCGTTTCGCGCCGCGGACCTGGGACTGAAGACGATCCTCATCGAGCGCTACGAGCGGCTTGGCGGCGTCTGCCTGAACGTCGGGTGCATCCCTTCTAAGGCGCTCCTGCACGCCGCCCGGGTGATCGCCGAGGTAGAGGAGATGGCCGCCCACGGGATCACGTTCGGCAAGCCGAAGATCGAGCTCGAGCCGCTGATCGGCTGGAAGCAGTCCGTCGTCGACAAGCTGACCGGCGGCCTGGCGGGGCTGGCCCGCCAGCGCGAGGTGGAGGTCATCCACGGCGACGCCCGGTTCGAGGGGCCGAACGCCCTCCGGCTCGACGATCGGACGGTCACGTTCGAGAACTGCATCATCGCTGCCGGCTCGCAATCAGCCATGCTGCCCGACCTGCCCGACGATCCGCGCATAGTCGACTCGACTGGCGCGCTGGCCCCCGACGAGCTTCCCAAGCGTCTGCTGGTCATCGGCGGCGGGATCATCGGCCTCGAGATGGCCACCGTGTACGACGCTCTGGGCTCGAACGTGACGGTTGTGGAGCTCCTAGACCAGCTGATCCCAGGTACCGACCCCGACCTGATCAAGCCGCTGCAGCAGCGGATCGGGGAGCGCTACGAGGAGATCCGCCTGGAGACGAAGGTCGTGTCCGTCGAGGCCCAGAAGAGCGGGCTCAAGGTGACGCTGTCGGATGACTCGACCGCCAGCTTCGACCGCATCCTGGTGGCCGTGGGCAGGACGCCGAACGGCCACGCGATCGACGCCCATGCGGCCGGCGTGAACGTCGACGAGCGAGGATTCATCCCGGTCGACAGTCAGATGCGAACCAACGTTCCGGGGATCTCCGCCATCGGCGACATCGTGCCGGGCCCGATGCTGGCCCACAAGGCATCGCACGAGGGAAAGGTGGCGGCCGAGGTGATCGCGGGGCAGGCGGTTCAGTTCGATGCCCGCGCGATCCCCTCGGTGGCCTACACCGATCCCGAGGTGGCGTGGATGGGCCTGACGGAAACGGAGGCCAAGCAATCCGGGGTCGAGTACGAGAAGCAGGTGTTTCCGTGGGCGGCCTCCGGCCGCGCGCTGGGCCTCGGCCGGGGTGACGGGCTGACGAAGCTCCTGTTCGAGCCCGACAGCCGCCGCCTGCTGGGAGCGGGGATCGTGGGCATCAACGCCGGCGACCTGATCGCCGAGACGGTCCTGGCACTGGAGATGGCGGCCGATGCGGAGGACGTCGGCCTCACGGTCCACCCCCACCCCACTCTGTCGGAGACCGTCGCGTTCGCCGCGGAGATGGCCGCCGGGACGATCACGGACCTGATGCCCCCCCGGCGCCGCGCCCGTCAGCCAGCCTAGAGCAAGCGCCGGAGAACGATTACGGCGCCCAGGAGCGCTGCGCCCAGGATCAGGAGGCGTCCCTTCTGCTGCCGGGTTCGGGGCAGGCGGCCGCCCCCGGGCCGCGGGGCGGGCATCGCGAACTCCTCGGCCGCGAGGACGTCGTGTGGCTCCGCGATCCCCGTGGGGTCCTCCGGGAGCTGTACCGGACCGTGGGGGTGGAGCTCTGGGTCGGCACCGGGAACCACGAATGCCTCGGCGGCTAGGACGTCGTGTGGCGGCTCCGTCATCCGCGCCAGATGATCGCAAATTTCCCGGGCGGTTAGGGGCGCCCCCTACCGCCGGCGATGGACCCCTCGGGGCCGATGGCGGCGGCCCGCTAACCTCAAAGATCTAAGCCTAAGCGACTGAGATCGCCCGAAAACGTGCTAGGCTTACGCTTACCTTCGGTAAGAAGCTAACGAAAGTGAATCAGATGAACTCCCGTCTTCTTTTAATCCCGCTGGATGACGCGGTCGTCTTCCCCGGGATGTCGCTCACGCTGACGGTTGATGTCGGGGACGAGGAACGAGTGCTGCTCGTGCCGCGCCACGAAGGCGCGTTCGCGAACGTTGGCACCGTGGCCGAGGTCGCCGACCGCGTCCGCCTGCCGGGGGGAGCCCGCGCTGCGGTATTGAACGGCCTTCACCGGGGGATCGCCGGAGCGGCCCACAACCTGCCCGATGGTCGGCTGATGGTCGAGGTCGACGAGCAGCCCGACGCGACGCCCGTCGACGGCCGGACACGCAACCTGGAGCGCGAATACCGCGCGGTGGTCGAGGAGATCCTCGAGCTCCGCGGCGACGACGGCCGGATCGCCGCGTTCGTCAGAAGCATCACCGAGCCCGGAGTGCTGGCCGACACCACCGGCTACTCGCCCGACATCTCCTACGAGCAGCGGATCGAGCTGCTTCAGACGCTGGACGTCACCGAGAGACTCGAGCTGGCGCTGAAGCTCCAGCGCGAGCGACTGGCCGAGCTTCAGGTGCGTAAGCGGATCCGCGACGACGTTGAGTCCGGCGCGGAGAAGCAGCAGCGCGAGTACTTCCTGCGCAAGCAGATGGAGTCGATCCGCAAGGAGCTTGGCGAGGATGACGCCTCGGTAGTGGAGGAGTACCGGACCAAGATCGAAGAGGCCGGCATGCCCGAGCACGCCGAAGAGCAAGCGCTCAAGGAGCTCGGCCGGCTCGAACGCATGGGCGAGCAGAGTGCCGAATCGACGGTCATCCGCACCTACCTCGACTGGCTGATCTCCGTGCCGTGGAGCGAGCGCTCGGACGAGCGACTCGATCCGCAGTACGCGCGGGAGATCCTGGACCGCGACCACGCGGGCCTCGAGGACGTCAAGAACCGGATCGTCGAGTACATCGCGGTCAAGAAGCTCCGCCAGGAGCGGGGGATCAAGGAGGACAAGCGCTCTGGCGCCATCCTGACCCTGATCGGTCCCCCCGGCACCGGCAAGACCTCGATCGGCGAGTCGATCGCCCGCGCCACCGGACGGGAATTCGTGAGGATGTCCCTGGGCGGCGTGAGGGACGAGGCCGAGATCCGGGGTCACCGGCGAACCTACATCGGCGCACTGCCGGGACGGCTGGTGCGCGCGCTCAGAGACGCCGGCACGATGAACCCGGTGATCATGCTCGACGAGGTCGACAAGGTCGGCGCCGACTGGCGTGGCGACCCGAGCGCGGCCCTGCTCGAGGTGCTGGACCCGGCCCAGAACCACAGCTTCCGCGACCACTACCTGGACGTGGAGCTGGACCTGAGCCAGGTGCTTTTCATCGCCACCGGCAACATCGCGGACACCATCCCGGGTCCGCTGCTGGACCGGATGGAAGTCATCCGGTTCGACGGCTACACGATCTCGGAGAAGGTCGCGATCGCCCGCGGGTACCTGTGGCCGCGTCAGGTGGAGCGCAACGGCCTGGAGCTCGAAGAGGTCGAGATCTCCGATGAGCTGCTGCGGACCATCGCCACTGAGTACACGATGGAGGCCGGCGTGCGTCAGCTCGAACGTGAGCTCGGCACCCTGCTGCGGAAGACCGCCACCCAGATCGCCTCGGGCGAGAAGCAGGCGCCGGTTGCGATCGAGCTGGAGGCGATCCGCTCGGCCCTCGGGCGGCAGAAGCACTTCCAGGAGTCGGCGATTCGCACAGCGGTGCCCGGGGTCGCGACAGGCCTCGCCGTCACCGGGGCAGGAGGCGACGTGTTGTTCGTCGAGGCAACCGCGATGCAAGGCCAGCCTGGCTTGACCCTGACCGGGCAGCTCGGGGACGTGATGAAGGAGTCCGGACAGATCGCGCTCTCATACGTGCGCGGTCATGCCGACGAGCTGGGAATCGATCCCAGCACGTTCGAGGACCACAACTTCCACGTCCACGTGCCGGCCGGAGCGATCCCCAAGGATGGCCCGAGTGCCGGGGTCACCATGGTCACGGCGTTGACATCGCTCCTGAGCGGCCGGCCCGTCAAGCACACGGTGGGGATGACCGGTGAGGTCACCCTTCAGGGTCGCGTCCTGCCGATCGGCGGCGTCAAGCAGAAGGTGCTCGCGGCGCACGCGGCGGGTCTGACCGAGGTGGTCCTGCCCGAGCGCAACCGCGGCGACCTGGACGACGTGCCCGACGAGGTTCGCGAGGCGATGCAGTTCGACTTCGCGATGACGATCGACGAGGTGCTGGGCGCGGCGCTCGAGCCCGAGTCAATACCCGCCGCGGCATAAGCCTTGGTGTGGGCGACGCCCGGCCTTTCGGGGCCGGCGTCGCCCCGCTGCTTTCCTGCCCCTTCGGCCCGATTTGCCGCCCGCAGCGCTCGGGTAGGTTTCCTCCATGACGACGATCAGCCCCACGCAAGAGCACGAAGTAATCGATCAGGTCCCTAAGCAGCTGTATATAGGCGGGGAGTGGCGCGACGGCGGCGAAGGAAGGCTGGGGGTCGAGGACCCGTCGACCGGCGAGGCGCTGTGCGAGGTGGCCGACGCCTCTCCGGCGGACGCCGCGGCCGCGCTCGACGCCGCAGTCCAGGCCGGGCCCGAGTTCGCGGGCCACCCCCCTCGTGAGCGGGGCGAGATCCTGCGCCGGGCGTTCGAGGCCGTCACGGCGCGCAGCGAGGAGTTGGCGCTGCTGATGACGCTCGAGATGGGAAAGCCGATCGCGGAGTCGAAGGCCGAGATCGCCTACGGCGCGGAGTTCCTGCGCTGGTTCTCAGAGCAGGCCGTGCGGATTGACGGCCGCTACGCGGTGTCCCCCAACGGGCAGGGCCGGCTCCTGACGATGAAGCAGCCGGTCGGCCCCTGCCTGTTGATCACCCCGTGGAACTTCCCGCTGGCGATGGGCACGCGGAAGATCGGGCCCGCGATCGCCGCGGGCTGCACGATGGTCGTCAAGCCGGCGCAGCAGACGCCGCTCTCGATGCTGATGCTGGCGAAGATCCTCGAGGAGGCGGGGCTGCCCGGAGGGGTCCTCAACCTGATCACCGCGTCGTCTGCCAGCAAGAGCACTGGGCCGCTCATCTCCGACCCCCGCCTGCGCAAGCTGTCGTTCACCGGTTCCACGGAGGTGGGCCGCAAGCTGATGGAGCAGTCCTCCGAGAACCTGCTTCGCCTGTCGATGGAGCTGGGCGGGAACGCGCCTTTCATCGTGTTCGAGGACGCGGACCTCGACGCAGCCGTACAGGGGGCGCTGATCGCCAAGATGCGCAACATCGGCGAGGCCTGCACGGCCGCCAACCGCTTCCACGTTGCCGCGCCCGTGGCCGAGCAGTTCGCCGAGCGGATGGCCGAGAAGATGGGCTCGATGAAGGTCGGGCGCGGCACCGAGGACGGCGTCGAGGTTGGGCCGCTGATCGACGACAACCAGCGGACCAAGGTGCAGGAGCTGGTGGACGACGCGGTCGGTCGCGGCGCCACCGCGCTGGTCGGCGGCCAATCCCGCGACGGCGCCGGCTACTTCTACGACCCGACCGTGCTGACCGACATCCCGGACGACGCCGAGGTATTGAGCGAAGAGATCTTCGGTCCGGTGGCGCCCGTGAAGGGCTTCAGCGACGAGGACGAGGCGATCGCCGCCGCCAACGACACCGAGTACGGCCTGGTGGCCTACGTCTACACCAACGATCTCAAGCGAGCGCTGCGCGTGGTCGAGGGGCTTGAGACGGGGATGGTGGGGCTCAACCAGGGGATGGTCTCCAATCCCGCGGCTCCCTTCGGCGGCGTCAAGCAGTCAGGCTTCGGCCGCGAGGGCGGCCCCGAGGGCATCGAGGAGTACCTGGAGACGAAGTACGTGGCGGTGAACCTGTAGGCGGGATAGGCGATAGGGGCCTCGAAACGGCCCCAATTCGGACGCTGCGCGCTACCAGAGCCCGGATCCGGTTCATCGGGGCCCTCGAAACTTCGTCAAGTCGATCATTGCCTGCTTTCGCTTTTAGCCCAAAGCAGCGCGATTCCCTGCCTACCGCATCACGCCCGTGTGGCCGGTCGAGTAGCGGCCGGGTTGGGGCCAGAGGCACAGTCCGTGGGGGGACTTTCCGGCGGGAATCGACGCGATAACGCGGCCGGTCTTCGTGGAGATCGCGTATATCGAGCCGTTGTAGCGGCCGGCGAGCCACAGCTGGCTGCCGTCGGGGCTGACGCCGCCCATGTCGGGGGAGCGGCCCGCCAGGTGCCATGTCGCGGCGGGGCGCCGGGTTTTGAAGTCGATCACGGTGATCGACGCGCCTGCGCGGTTGGTCACGTACAGCTGACGGGTGTCGCGCGAGATATATAGGCCGTGGGCGTCTGCCCCTGTGCGGATGAATCCGACCAGCCGGAAGCTGTGGGCGTTGATCAGCTGCACGCCGCCGAGATAGCGGTTCGCGACGTAGAACGTGCGGCCGTCGGGCGACAGCTTGACGTCTTGAGGGCTCCCGCCCACGTTCAGATATCCGCTGGCGGTCTCAGTCCGCAAATTGACGCGCACCATCTGCCCCGAGAACTCGCAGCTCGCGATGAGGAACGTCCCGTTCGCCGAGAAGTCCATGTGATCGACACCGGGACAGTGCACGTTGAGCTTCTTCTGGACAGCGAACGTATGCGGATCACGGAATGTCAGGGTTTCGTTCGCTTCCTCGACGACGATCGCGTGACGCCCGTCGGGGGTGAAGTACATGTTGTACGGGTCATCGACCGGGATGTTCGGCCCCGCACGGTCGCCCGTGTTGGGATCGATCGGAGTGAGGCTGTTGCCCTCGTCGTTGGTGGCATACAACGTCCTCATATCCCAGGCGGGCACGACGTGCTGGACGACAGCGCCGGTATCGATGTAGCGAATCACTCGATATGTGCGCGCATCGATCACGTACACGCCGCTGCCATCGGAATCCGGTGCATACGCGAGGTACTTAGCCCGACGGGCGGCCGGGGCGATCATGCCCGCCCGCGTAAGTGCATAGACGTTGGTGGTAGGCGGGTCCGCTACCGGGAGCGGTGCCGACGACTGCAACCGGCGAGGCGCCGGACGATGTTTCCCACGACCGCCGGTATCGGCCAGCGCCACGACCGCCCACGCGACGCCCGTGAATACCGCCGTGATGACCGCTAGGGCTGTCAGCCGCCGTCGGCGGATGACCCTGCGCCATTCGGGGTCCCGCCGCGACCTGATGGGTCTGCGCGTACTTCGCTCCCTCATAGACCTATGCGTACTCCACTCTCAGACATGCGCAAACTCCGTGAATTCGTCGTCGGTCACCGACGGGGGCGGCAGCGCCTCGGGACCGCGCCATTCCACCAAAGTTCCACTCCCGGCGCCTCGACCTGACCGCTACCGCTTTGATCGAAAAGCGATAGCGGAAGTCGGGATACTCCGCAGGCGATGTCGCGGGAGAACGCGGAGACCATCGAACGCGGCTACCGCCTGTTGGCAGCCCGTGACTTCGAGGGGATCGCCCGGTTGCTGGACCCCGACTTTGAGTTGCGCCCCGGCTTGGCTGGAGCGTCGGAAGGTGCCGTCTATCGCGGCGTCGATGGGCTCCGCCGGTACGTGTCTGACATGGCGGAGATCTGGGAGCGATTCCAACAGGTACCCGAGCGGTTCATCGACTCTGGTAATGAGGTGATCGCTGTCGTGCGCGTTGAGGCCAAGGGACGGGGCAGCGGCATAGAGCTTTCCCAGCAGACGGCGGCCCACTGGACTTTTCGGAACGGCAGAGCGCTCCGGGTCGTGGGCTACATCGACGTCGCCAGCGCCCTCGATGCCGCAAGGCTGCGGGAGTAAGGCGATGTCATCAATGTGCAGCCGACCAGCAGCAGCGCCGCGGTCGCTTCCCCTTTCTGCCCAAGCAGAAGCATGTCGCACTGCCGCGACACAGCCCAGTTGATCGAAAAGCAGCACTCTCGGGCGAGCTCGACTAGTGCAGGTCCTTTTCGCTTTTGCTTTTAGCCCAAAGCTGGCGCGCGGGCGAATTGACCCAACGCGACAAGCAGCGCGCCCTTGCTCGTGACGCCGCCAACCCCGACGCCGGCGACGGCGCGCTCGGTGTTGCCGTCACATAAAGAGCGGATCTGTCTCTTCGTGGAGGACGCCCCCGACCACCGGCATCTTCGGCAGGGGTCCGGCCGCGACGACCTGAGGCATCGAGATCCGGATCGGCATGCGGGTGGGTGGATGTTTGATGAGGAACTCGAGCGAGGTTCCGTAGGCCACGCCCGCCACGCGCGAGAAGATGGCACACGTCGCGCACATGGTGCATGGCTCGGCCGTCGTCACCAAAACGGTCTTTGTCAGGTCGTTTCCGGGCTTGAGGCCGTACGTCCGGATCACATTGAGCTCAGCATGATTCGTTCCAGGGCCGTCGCCCCCCTTCCCTTTCGCGACGATCTCACCATTCGACACGTCGACCAGTACGGCGCCGAATCCGCGGTACCGCGGCGGCGACGGCCCTACCGCCTCGATCGCGGCGCGCATCGCTTTTTCGAGGTTGTCGCGGACGGGCTCCGGCAGTGCGTCGAGCGGCGAGGTGGGGAAGTCGGGGTGGAACTCCAGCTTCGTGGGTGGTCCGCCGTGCCGGATGGGTGAGGGCTTCGCGCCTGCACGCGCGTCATCCAACAACGACAACGCCCCGCCGGCACCAATGAAGGCCGCGCCCTGACGCAGCAACTGGCGTCGACGGATGCCCGACCCATGTGGGCCACCAGTCCGCGGTGCGGGTGCTCCCGGTTCTGCCGGATCGGCCGCGAGCCCCTCTGCACCGGACTTCTCGTAGCGCCCACCACCAAAAAACATCAAATCACCCCCGGCCCCAACATCGAATCGCCCCGGTCCAAAAGCCCCGTCAAAAAACGGAATGTACTGCAGCAACCGGCGTTAGGCCAAGCACCGAACAGACGAAGGGGTGGTGCCCAAGCTGCACCTAGGCAGCGAGGCGAGTTCGGTCTGCCCCGCGAGACCTCGCGTCCGATCCCGATGCGGCTGGTCGACTGTGCTCCGACCACCACCGGCATCCTGATGCTCCACTACGAGGCCGCCGGCGGCTCCCTCGCGCCCAACTGGCGTAAACACACCGCACGATCTCGACGTCGCGCTCCGGCACACGCCGGATGATCGGGCAACACGCCAACGGGTTGGCTAGCCCGTTCCGAGCGCCGAACGGGGCTGAGCGATCTGCCGCCAGGCGGCACGCGCCATTGCAACGTGAAGGGTTTCGCCCTGGTGTCGGGTATACGACGCCGGCGGGTTCTTGGTCCAGGCAATCGGCAGGAGAGTCGCGCATCGTGGTTTCAGAGGATGGGCATGCGTCGTTGCCACCTAGGCGGCGGGATCTGCTGTTACGGGGCCTCGGTGCAGGCGCGGGCCTCCTCATCGGCGGGCGACTGATACGGCCGGGTGCGGCGACGGCCGCCGGCGCGACCGTTCCGCTCAGCGCCTACGGCGTGGTCGGGGATGGCAGCACCGATGACACGGCGGCGATCCAGGCGGCGTTGAATGCGGCCGGGTCGGGAACGACGCTCCTGGGCGAGTCGGGGAAGGTCTACGTGATCACAAACACGCTCTCGTTCCCGGCGGACGGGGTGACGTTGGACCTCGGCGGCGGAGCCATCGTCATCGGCACAAGTCGGGCCGCGGGGTCCGAGCTTCAGACGAACGACACGATGTTCGACATCAACGGCCGCAGTGGCGTTCGGATCACGAACGGGACGATCCTCAAGGCTCGGTCGCCATATGGTGGCGGCGGCCTCCCGTACAGGATTCACCTCGTGGGCGGCAGCGGATGCAGGATCGACCACCTCACCGCCGACTGCGCCGGGTCGCTGTTCGTCTACCTGTCCGGTCAACAGCACACGATCGCCTCCAACTCGATCACGAACGGAGCCATCTCCGGAGTGGCCACGAGCAAGGTGACGGTTCAAGGCAACACGCTCGCCCACAGCCCCTCGAACGCGATCGGCTTCACCGGCTACGCGGGCGCACCGGTGGATGGAACGGCCTACCTCGACAACGTCATCACAGGGTACGGCCGAATCGCGATCGAGGAATCCAGCCCCGACGGTGCGCGGTACTGCACCAACGCCGTCATCAAGGGGAACACGATCAGCGCGCCGTCGACTACCAACAGCAACGGCACCGGCATCTCAGCGATCTGCGTCGGGGCCACGATCGAGAACAACACGATCACCGATGCGATGGAGTGGGCGATCGAAGCGACCGGGGTGGCTACGACGATCACCGGCAACCAGATCTCCTGGACACCGAACAATCCAGTCGCCCTGTCGTCGACCGCCATCGTGATCAACACCTCTCTCAGCACCAATCTCAACCAGGTGACGGTGTCTCAGAACACCATCACTGGAGGGGCCATCGGGATTCAGATGTTCGGAAGTGCCTTCTATTGCCCGACGAGCATCAGCGCGAACACGATCACCAACACCACCCGCCAGGCGATCGTGCTGGCTCCCGCCGCGAGCCCCGGGCTGGTGCCGAGCAACGCGCTCATCCAGGCGGTGGGCAATGTCATCAACTTCACCGAGCCACCACAGCCGTCGACTACTCGTTACGGCATCGTCACCGCCTCCACCGCAGTCTTGACCGACAACCAGATCAAGTACACGCAGTCCTCGTACCGGCCCGGCGTGTACGACATCGGGTACCTGTTCAGCGGCTACCTCGTGACCATGAACACCAACCTCGCCGACGGTGGCGGGCGCACCGACGGTCAGGTCGTCAGCGGATCGCTGGGCGGCGGCGGCTTCGGGTGGATCCTGGTCTCAAACCGCTTCATCAACGGCGCCGTGGGCTACACCAATGGACTGTTTCTCCCCGTCGCGCTGGGAAACACCGGCCTGAACTAGCGAGAGCGGCAGCCGGCCTCGTCAACGCACAGCGCCGGCATTGAGCCCGACCGACAGGAGGGTGGCGCTGTACGGCGAGGCTGTCACGTGGTAAGCGCGGGCTCGAGGGGCAACGACCTGGATTTGGCGCTTACCGCTCCAGTTGCCGCCCGCATCGAGCGACTGCCCCGCCAGGGTGACGCCCTTGTGAGCCCCGACCGATGGCGCCGACAGGCGCTGGAGCGTCGCGGGAGCCCTCGATGGGAGCCTGAGGCTAACCGTCGCCGACCGCGGACCCTTGTTGATCAACAGCACGTGCAGCTGATGGCCGGATACCTCGACGGCCCAGGCCTTCAGCGGCACCGAAGGCGGAATGTGTCGCTGGACGGTCACCAGTCGCGCGTGGGGACCCAACATCCGGGCAAACATGATCAATCCGTACAACAGAGGGCGTGCCTTGAAGCCGGCCTTATCGAAGGTGAAGGGGCCGTTCACGGCCTCATGGCGCGCGTGTAGGTTGATGCCGACGAAGCCGTCCCGGAGCAGCTCGAAGATCGCGTCCGGAGCCCACAGCGAGGTCGCGAAAGTGTTGCTGACCCCCTTAAGTCCGCCGCAGGTCACCGAGTTGAATTCGGTCAGGCGTGCGGTCAGCCCGGCGCGCCTGGCGAGAACGACCATCGGCTCGACGCTCCGCGCCATCCCGCTCGCGGCGGGCTCGCTGAGGACCTTGGAGATCGTCGGGTAGAGCGTTGAGCCGGGGGCCGCGCAGGCGGAGTACGGGTAACGATGGCCGCTGAGAACACGCAGGCCGGGATGAGGACCGGCTAACAGCGTCCGAATGAAGGCCAACGAGTGTCGGGGGTTTGCCAGCGCCGGCGCCAGGAGCGGAACACCGGGCGCGATCGGAGCCATCGCCCGCGCGTAGGCGTTGTACTGGGCAGCGTAGGAGGCGGGCGTAATTGCCGGTGGGAGCACCGGCGCCAGGGAGCTGCCGCCCTGGGTTGTCGCCACCCAGAACGATTGGCTGTACAGGTCGGGCTCGTTGCCGATCTCGTAGCCGATGATGCTGCCGGGCGGCATCAGCCTCTGGGCTTGGGCTGCCAACGTGCCCGCCGCCTTCGCGGTGCCCGTGATCAGGTTCAGGTCGACGATGACCCGGACGCCGAGCTCGCGCGTGTCCTTCGCGCCTTCCACCACGAAGGCGCGATTGAGTCCGTAGGCCCAGCTCGGAAGCCGCTGGACCTGGGGATCGAAGAGGGTGTGGTCGGACGAATCTCCTCCGACCCTGACCACGAACGGTCCATCGCCGGGGACATGCAGCAGCTGGATGACGCGCTGGAACAGATCGAGGTGCTGATCGTCAAATGGGAGATTCCACCACTCGAGAGAGAGGCCGAAAAAAGCCCTTGGAATCGGCGTCGTCGGCGCGTCCGGGGCGATGTCTATCCGAACGGCATTCGACCCAGGTTGCCCCCCTGCGGGGGGCTTGCGCGCAGTGTCCTGCCGATGGCCGCCGCCGCACCCAGCCACGGCGAGGACAAGCACTGCCCCTGCCGCGGCCGCCAGCGACACTGCCCAGGGCCTACGTCTCCCAATGCCAAGCACCCAGATCCGGCCAGCGTACTCAGCTTCGAAGGACTAGGAGCTGCGAGCGATCCGCTAGCCGTACCGGTTACTCGTGGCGCCAGACCGGTTCGCGCTTCTGCAGGAATGCGGACATTCCCTCCTGCGCGTCGTGCGCCAGCGCGTTCTCGGTCATGACGAACGTGCAACGCCCGTAGGCCTCTTCCTCGGGACGATCGACCTGGGAGTAAAAGGCGTGCTTTCCCGTAGCGACGGTGTAGGCGCTCGATCGATCGATTGCCTCGACCAGCTCCAGGACCGCGACTTCGAGCTGGTCGAGCGGCACCACCCGATTTACGAGCCCCCAGTCAAGCGCCGTCGCAGCATCGATCGGCTCGCCGGTGAGCAACATCTCCATCGCACGCTTTCGCCCCACGGCTCGCGAGACCGGCACCATCGGCGTTGAGCAGAACAGACCGATCTTGACGCCGGGGGTGGCGAAGCGCGTGCCCTCTGCCGCGACGGCCAGATCGCAAGCGGCCACCAGCTGGCACCCGGCCGCGGTGGCTATGCCGTGCACCTTGGCGATCACGGGCTGCGGAACTTCGTGGATGGTCTCCATCATCGCCGTGCACCGATCGAACAGGTGCCCCAGAAACTCTCTGTCGCGGCCGACCATCTCCGAGAGGTCGTGACCGGCCGAGAAGGCTGGGCCCGCGCCCTCGATCACAATCGCCCTGGTCTCGCGGCGCCTCGCAACTTCGCGCAGCGCGGCGCTGAGCTCGTTCATGAGCTCGAGCGACAACGCGTTGCGCTTCTCGGGACGGCTGAGAACGATTCGGGCCGCCGAGCCGTCGCTCGTCAGGCGCAAATTTCGATACTCGGTGCCCGAGAGCACGCCCATCCCCGGAACGTACTCCCCCGTCGCCCGAGTGACAAGCTAGGGGTAGGGCTCGCCGAAGCGGCGGTCGGCGCTATGACCGCCCGACGACGCGCAGCGCTCCGCGCCTCCAAGCCCACCGGGCCGTGGCGGTGCCTCCGCTGGGACAGCAGGCGGGATCCTTTGGGCGGTAGACCGGCTGGCTGACGACGAACTGACCAGCCGTCGATGTTCCGCGGACGGTGACGCCCATGCCGAACTTATGGGGCGCGATCGAGCAGCAGTTGCCCGACAGCGCCAGGAGGACCCACTTGCCGCCCGCATTGCGCCACGCGGCCCAGTAGTGAGCGCCGTGGTTCATCGCGTCCCAGACGGTCGCGACCATGTCCTGGCGGCCGCTGCCCGTCAGATTGGTGCAAAGGATCTGATCCGAGGACAGGAAGGCAGCGGGGCCGGAAGCGAGGGGAAGCTTCTTGATCAGAGCGTAGGCGGAGGACCGATCACATCTGACCTGTTGGCTCGAGCTTGACGAACCGCATGCCGCCAGCCCGAGTGTCGCCGCCACCGCTGCCACAAGACAGATCTGCCGCGAGCGCTGCACAGCACCTCCCTCGGCCGGAGCCGGTCGGATCAACCCGGATCATATGAGGGCCAGATGGACTGGGCGGCGACGCTTCCCCGACCTCGAGCGCCAGCGCCCAGATCCAAGCCCCCGGCCGTTACCCCGCGACGATCACCTTCCAGGTCGCGGCGCCCACGATCCCGTCTACGCGCAGCCTGTGGTTGAACTGGACGTTCCTCACGGCCGCCGCGGTGCGCGGACCGAAATCGCGGTCGACGATGACGCTTCTGTAGCCGTATACGAGCCGAAGCCAACGCTCAACCGCCAGAACCGCGTTGCTCTTGGATCCGCGCCTGACCGTGATGACCAGCTTCTGCCAGGTTGCAGCACCGACGGTGCCGTCCTGCTTCAGCCCTGCTGCCTTCTGAAACCTGCCGACCGCGGTCGCGGTGTCCTGTCCGTACACCCCATCGACAGGTACCGAGAAGCCGCGCTGGTTGAGCAGCAACTCGATCGTCCGGACCCGCTCGCCCTTTGCGTTGGCTCGAACTGTGGGCCAGTTCACCGCCGCGGCCTGAGCGGCGGGTTTGCCCGTCGCCGCGCTCGCGCCGGCGGTTGCCATTGCCGCGGATGCGGCAACCATCGATGCGGCGATCGCCGCCAGGATGAACCTACGTCTCACGTTCGAAACCCCCTTCTGCCGTGGAACACACGGCTATTCGTGGCCCCGTTGCCCCTGCTGTTCGCGAATCTACGCCCGGCCCCGGATGGTGTCAAGCGCCGGGCGGAGCATGGGGCTCGTCGATTCGTTGGCTCTAGCGTCGCGGATGCAGCGGCCGCGGTTTATGATGCCGGTCGATGAGGGCACGTAGGGGATTGGCGGCGGTGGCGAGCGCACTCGCCGCCGGAGGGTCGCTCGGGGCGATGACCTCCTCCGCGGGCGCCGCGGTGCGCCCGGTCACTCGTCCGGCCGTGGTGCCCGGCTCGCGGTACCTCGCGCTCGGTGACTCGATCACGTTCGGCTTCCGGGAGCCGACGACCGTACCACCGCCCAACTACAACAATCCGCAGAGCTTCATCGCCTATCCCCAACTGGTCGGGGGGGCCCTGCGTCTGAGGGTGACCAACGCGGCGTGTCCCGGGGAGACGTCCTCGAGCCTGATCAACGTCTTTGGGCCCAGTAACGGTTGCACAAACACCCCGAACCCGATCGTGTTCCGATCTCTCTTCCCGCTCCACGTGAGCTACAAGGGCTCGCAGTTGTCGTTCGCCGTCAAGTTCCTGCGACGCAATCGGAACGTCAGACTGGTGTCGCTCCAGATCGGCGCGAACGATCTCTTCCGCTGCCAGAAGACGACGCGGGACGGGTGTATCAGCGAGCTGCAGAGCACCCTGGCCACAGTTCAGAGCAACGTCCGTCAGATCCTGTCGGCGATCCGCCGGAAGGCGCACTATCGAGGCCAGCTCGTGATCGTCAACTACTACTCGATCGACTACAACAGCGCGTTCATCACCGGCGTGATCAACGCGCTCAATCGCGCCCAGGATGCGGCGGGAAAGCCGTTCGGTGTGCTGATCGCCAACGGCTATGGCCAGTTCTACCAGGGCTCTCTCCACTCGGGTGCCAATCCTTGTACGGCGGGACTGTTGACGCAGCTGCGCCCCCGGGGCTGTGGGGTTCATCCGAGCTACGCAGGTCAGTCGCTGCTGGCCCTGGCGGTCGATCGAGCGGTCCATCACTGACCGCCCGACCGACGGCTCACCATCGGAAGCCATCGCCCAAGGACGGAGATCCAAAGGGCCCAAACCGGCGCCAGAGGGTCCGGTGCCGGGCCGTGTTCCTGGATGGCGGTGGCGTGATCGTGCTCCCCCACGGCGAGCTCGTCCGCCAGGCGCTGCGTCAGGTGAAGATCGACGTCGATGCCGCGCGTGTGGCGCCGGCGCACTACTGGACGGTGCGGCAGATCGACCGGGTGTTGGCGGATAGCGCCCACGTCGTCTATCTGCGGACGTTCTGCCGGGCGCTCGGCGTTTCGCCAGGGCGCGTCGAGGATGGAGTCCGGGCGCTGTCGGAGCTGGCTGACCGCAGCCGCAGCGGCCAGATCCTCTGGAGCCAGCCGGCGCCACACGCGCTGGAAAGCATCGAAGCGCTCCGGACGGCCGGGATCGCGGTCGTCGTCGTTACCAACTCCGATGGACACGCTGCCGAGAACCTGCGCGACGCCGACGTCTGCCAGACGAGGGAGGGCCGGGGGGCCATCGTGTCCGACATCGTCGATTCCGGTCGGGTGGGATCCGAGAAGCCGGACACGGGGATATTTCGTATCGCGCTGGAGCGGGCCGGGGTCGAACCGACGGCTGTCGTGCACGTAGGCGACATGGTCAGCACCGACGTCATCGGTGCCACCGCCGCGGGGATCACCGCGATTCACCTCGACCCCGCCCGCCGCTGCCGGGACCGGGATCACCGTCACGTCCGCACGCTGGGCTCGATCTGGCGCCATGTCGCCCCGTGGGACGACTCGTCCGCGGACGGCGAGCCGAGCTAGGTTGCGCCCGGTGCCTCGCGTCCGTCAGGCCGTTATTGCGGCGCGTGACCTCGAGCGGGCGGTCGAGCGTCACCAACGGGAGCTCGGCCTTGGGCAGCCGTATCACGACCCCGCCGTCGGCCACTTCGGCCTGGCGAATGCGGTGTTCGCCATCGGCGACACGTTTCTCGAGATCGTGTCTCCGGTCGACCCCGAGAATCCCGCGGCCCGGACCGCCGTCCGCCAGCTGGAGCGCGCGGGAGCCGAGGAGTGCGGCTACATGGTGATGGTCCAGGTCGATGATCTGGACGCCGCTCGGGGCCGCGCCCGCGCGGCCGGGGTGCGCGAGGTCTTCAAGGTGGAGCTGGATGACATGGCGGAGGTACACCTGCATCCTGGCGACATGCGTGGCGCGATCGTCTCGCTCAGTGCCCCAGAGCCCCCGGGGTCGTGGCGATGGGGCGGCGCCGGTTGGAGGGATCGCGCCGTGGCTGGATGCGTGGCCGGGATCGTGATCGCGGTCGCGAATCCCGAGGACGTCGCCGAGCGGTGGGCGACGATCGCCGGGGGGCCGATGCGGGAATGCAGCTTCGTGAGCGACCAACGGTCTCCCGGGCTGATCGAGGTCCAGCTCGAGCTTGACGGCGCTTCGCGCACGATTCGGCTTGGCGATCGCTGAAGCCGGGACATGTGAGGACTCATACCGGCTGCTGCTGTCTCTACGATTGTGCGCGCCATGCCCCTGGCCTCCGTTACCGATTCCCTGGTCCACCTCGCCACGAACGCCGTCAGCTCGATGGGGTTGGGCGGCGTTTTCGTGTTGACCCTGGCGGGCTGCGCCTGTATCCCCATCCCGTCCGAGGCCACGATGTTGTTCGCAGGCTTCGCGGTCTATCAGGGGCGCTTTTCTCTATTTGCGATCACGGCGATCGGGGTGCTCGGGAGCCTGGTGGGCTCGTGGATCGCCTGGGCCGTCGGCTATTTCGGGCGGATAGAGCTGGTTGAACGGCACGGCGGCAAGCTTCACATCAAGCCATCGCATCTCGCGTTCGCCGATCGATGGTTCAAGCGCTACGGCGATGCGACCGTGTTCTTCACGCGCATGCTCCCGATCATCCGGACGTTCATCTCGCTACCCGCCGGCGTGGCCCGGATGCCGTTCGTTCGGTTCACAGTATTCACGGTGCTGGGCACCATTCCCTGGATTCTGCTGTTCGGATTCATCGGCGACCAGGTGGGGCACAACTGGGTGCACTGGCGGCACGCCTTCAGCTACGTGGATTACGTGATGGTGGCCCTGATCGTGGGCGGGATCGCCTACTGGATCGTGCGCCGGCGGAAGGTGCGCCGGGCGCCGCAGGCGCCCGTCAGCGCGGAAGCCGAGGCCCAGAGCCAGCGCATCCCGGCAGGGCGCAGCTGACGCTCGCTCACTCGCGCGGGCCGCGCTGCCAGATCCCGAGCACGTTTCCGGCTGGATCGCGGAACGTGGCCACCCAGAGATCGCCCTCTGGGTACGGTGCCTCGACCAACGCACCGCCGTGGCTCGAGATCCTCTGAACGGCGTCGTCCACGCTGTCGACATAGATGTATGGGCGAACACCGTTCTCGCCCACGGGCGACTGATCCCCGCCAGACGCGGTCGAGCTCACGGCCGCAGGTTCCGTCGACTCGTCTCGCCATGGGCCTCGGCTCGGATACCGCTCAGCGCCAAGCTGAGCCGGCGGAGCGCATCGGCCTCCTGGCGTCCGGTTTGGATTCGCGACCGCACGAGCCTGGTCCCGACCCCCACCGCGGTGCCCAGCGGGTAGATGCCCGCGGCCACGTCAGTGGTCTTGCTGATCCCCTCCGAGATGCCGTGCTCCTTGAGCCACCGGCCGGCCTTGTTCGCGAATGCCTTTCCGCTCTCCGTCCCCGCCAGCGGGTCATCTCCGTGCGGCGCGCTGGCCAGCTGCTGGGCCACCTGCTCCCAGTGGTCCTCGGCCCTGCACCTGCCGACGACCTCGCCATCCACCAGCAGCTCGAAGTCGTAGCCGCGGCGCTCTGAGGCCTCGACCGCGCGCACGCTGTCGGCATCGCCGCACACCGGGCCGAATGCTCCGTGGTTGATCAGATCGGCGGCCAGATGCGCAAACTGAATCTCCTTGCCCGAGCTGCGCCGCGTGGTCTGCTCCGACGGGGTCAGCTCGGTGTCGAGGCCGCGCTCGGTCCTGGGCGCAAACCGCTTGAGGCCTAGGGCCTGCATCCGTTCGGCGAGCCGGGGCGGCCAGCCCTCGGGTGCCAGCCCTGCATCCGGCACCAACCCGGAGATGATCGCGCTGTACAGGTAGTAGGCGGCGAGCCGCTGCACTCCTGCGTCCTCCACCAGGGCCTCGAGGCCCGGCGCGTCCGGCGCGCGGCGAGCCGCCTCTTCGCGCAGAGCGTGGAGCGCGGCGTCAGGCGCCATGACCGCCACGGGCCTCGATCCCGGCTCGGGCCTCGAGCGCATCGACGCGGTCGATCAGATCCAGGATCAGGGCGTGGTGGGCGCGAGCGATCTCGGTCAGCTCCTCGATGTCCCCGCGCAGCTCCTCCCATGAGTCCTCCTGGGTGACCTTCTGCGAGAAGGTCTTGGATGCATCCTGGGCTCTGCCGGCCGCCCCCCTGGCCGCATCGGCCGCCTGCTTGAAGCGGTCGTCCTGCTGAACGTTGGAGATGGCCGCTTTGGCCCTCTCGGCGAACGAACTCTTGCGTTCTCTGGGGTCGTCCATTGCCTCTGCTCCTGACAGCCGTTTTGGGTCGCATGACGATCGTAGACGTCTCCCCCCTGGCCCCCAAGCCCCGACCTCGTCACACGGCCTCGCCACCCCTGTACCCTCCTAGCGGAGGAATGGCTTACGCCGAGCAGAGTCCGCGCTTGAGGGGTGGCATAAATCCGGACGCGTCCGCGCTGGCGTTCGAGTGGCGGCGGCTGACCAGAGCCGCGACGGCCGTCGCGCTCCTGACGGCGCCCGCCTTCTTCCTCGTTCTGTACGACTCGAACCACCTGTCGCTGGCGGCGTCGATCATTCTCACCATCCTGGCCGTGGTCATCTTCCGCGGGCTGGTGGAGGTGGTCGCGCGAAAGCTGATCCCCTGGCCCAGCCTCTACGGAGCCGAGGAGTCGCTGAAGGAGGACGACCTGATCGCCCGGCGCCGGCACTGGTACTGGCGCACGAAGTTCCGTCGCCTCCCGATCCTGATTGCCTTCATCTTCCTGCTCCTGGGGCTCTGCCAGCTGTTGTTCTCGTTCGCCGGCGTGAGCGCCTCGTTCTTCCATCCCTTCGCCGGGCTGCGACAGATCTTCCCGCCCGACACGCTGCCCCAGCTGGCGCTGGTGTTCGTGCAGCTGCCGCTGCTGCTGTTCATCAACGTGTTCATCCTCTTCGGACCGTTCCTGTTCATGGCGGTCCGGGGAGTGCGCAGCTACGAGCCTGGCGACGCCAGCTGGGGGGTGAAGATCGACGACGTCCGCGGCCAGGCCGAGGCCAAGGAGGAGATCACGCGAGTGATCACGCTCTGGCAGTCCGGGGAGGAGTTCGAGAAGGCCGGCGGAAAGCGGGAGCGAGGGCTGCTGTTCCTGGGAGCCCCGGGAACGGGAAAGACGATGATTTCCAAGGCGATCGCCACCAACTTCAACTGCCCATTCGTCACGATCCCCGGCTCCGGCTTCGCCCAGATGTTCATCGGGATGGACGCGCTCGTTGTCCAGTACCTGGCTCACAAGGCCAAGAAGCTGGCCCGCAAGTGGGGCGGGCAATGCATCGTGTTCATCGATGAGATCGACGCCGTCGGGATGCGGCGCCAAGCTCTGCAGGGCGCGGGCTCGGGAATGACCGGAGCCAGCACGAGCACGATCCACGACTTCTGCTTCTTCGGCCCCAATGGCTCGATCACGCCGACCGGCGATCTGGTGATCGAATCTCGCGCCTGGCGCGATCGCCTGTTCGAGCAACGCGCAGCCCCGCTCGCGAGCAACGGCTCGCTGCTCGGAGGCATCGGCGAGCGGCTGAGGCGGTACCTGCCGGGAATGTTCGGCGGCTACCAGGGGACCGCGCTCAACCAGCTGCTGGTTGTGATGGACGGCATGGACGAGCCGCCGGGGGTGCGCAAGTTCTTCACCAACCGGGTCAACAACTTCCTCGATGCCATGTTCGTCATTCCCAGCCGGATCGGCGGCCTGTCGCTGCGTCTCCCCCCACCGCGACCCCGCCCTGAACAGGTCTACTTCATCGGCGCCTGCAACGTCCCGATCGAGGTGCTCGACCCGGCGCTCACGCGGGCGGGACGGATGGGGCGCCACATCTGGTTCCGCACCCCCACCAAGGACGACAGGGTCGACATCTTCGACCTCTACTTGGCGAAGGTCGCTCACGAGCCGGACCTCGACACCCCTCGCCGCCGCGACGAGCTGGCGCGGATTACCAGTGGCTACTCGCCGGCGATGATCGAGCAGTGTTGCTCCATGGCGCTGACGATCGCCCACGCCGAGGGGCGGCGGACATTCGGATGGGGCGACCTGGTGGAGGCCATGACCACCGTCGAGACCGGCACCGCCCAGAACATCGAGTACATCGCCGAGGAGACGCGAGCGGTCGCCATTCATGAGGCGGGCCATGCCGCCGCCGGCCACGTCTATCTTGAGAAGGACATGCTCTCCACGCGGCTCTCGATCCGCAAACGCGGCGGCTCGCTCGGCCATTACCAGAGCATGGAGAAGGACGAGCGCTTCTCGCACTTCCGCCATCAGGTGATGGGCAGCCTGATCATGACGCTCGGGGCAATGGCCTCGGAGCACGTGTTCTACGGCGAGAACAGTCAGGGAGTGAGCGGCGATGTCGCGGCAGCTACCGCCACGGCGGCGGCCATGGTCGGCATGTGGGCCATGGGGCCCGACCCCGTCCACATCAACGGGGCGCTCGATTCGGCGGAGGACTCTGAAAAGGTCTCGGACCGGCTGGAGCGAATCGGCTCGGCGATCATGAATCGCTCCAGTGCCTCGGCGCCGATGATGCCCGACCCGCTGGCGTCGATTCTGGGCGACGGGGCGAAACGCCGCGCAGCGGCGAGGATCCTGGGCCAGGCTTACGTAACCGCGTACGCGCTCATGGCCAGCAACCGCCAGGCAATCGAGCGGATCGCAGACACCCTGGTGGACCGCAAGGAGATGCACGGTGATGAGGTGGTGGAGCTCCTGAGCGGCGTGGGCCTCAAGCGTCCGGAGATCGACCTCACGGACGAGAAGACGTGGCCGACGGTATGAGCGAGCGGCGACAGCTGGTCAAGGCCGCCGATGAGCACGTCGCCGAGGCACGGCTGCCCGGCGGGGTGGCGCTGTCCGCGGAGCGCGGCGGCCGTCGGCTGTCATCGCCTCACGCCGGAAAGTTCCGAGCGGCGCTGGCGCTGCTCATCGGGCTGGCCATCGGCGCGGTGGCGGTGGCCGTGGTGATCCTCACGAGTGGATCGCACACCGGCTCCTCGGCCCCCTGGTCGGCGTGGAAGCCCTCCGACTCGGGCAAGCTCGGAGCCTCGGAGATCGCGGACCACATCGCGCCGCTGTACCGGATATCGGGCACCAACCAGCTGGCCGTGGTGACCGTGACCAACCTCGGCAATTCGAGTTCCGCCGCAGCGGCCAGCGTCGCCGGCACAGGGCCGGGCGGCTCGGGTCCCACGGGCCTTCAGATCGCGGTACGTCCAGATCCCAGTTCCAGCAGCCTGTCGCTTCTGACTGGTCACACGATCGCTTACAACCTGTGCGGCGTCGGTTCCGCGAATTGCTCGATCGGCGTCGGTACGCCCTCGACCGACCGCCTCCTGTTGTTGCGTCGTGAGGCGCTGGAGCTGGCGCTGTACACGTTCAAGTACATCAGCGGGACCGCCAACGTGGTGGCCATCTTGCCGCCGGGGCACACCACGCAGTCGTGCACCGGACTGTGCCCCAAGCCCAATCAGCGGGCGACCACGAAACCGCTCAACATCGCGCTTCTGTTCCTGCACGATGAGCTCCGGCCATGGTTGAGCCAGCCGCTGGCAGCCACGCTGCCCGAGCCGTTCCCGCCGACAGTGGATCAGGTGGCGACCGCGCCCGAGTCCTCGCTGGTCGAGCAGATCACGGCCCGGGGTTTGTTCACCGAGAACGTCGAGCAGGCGCAAGACGGCTCGAACCTGATCGTGCTCAATCCTCTCCCGCCGCAGTAGCGCGGGGCTCGTATCCCTCGCAGGCCGTCACCGGCAGGCGCGGGTAGCGGGGAAAGCGCTCGGGTTCAGAGCGCGAGCGGCGACAGAGTGAGAACTCCGATCCGCGCGTGTTGCGCACCAGCTGCTGGTGGCGACAGGAATCGCATAGACCGGCAGGCGGGCCGGACCCGGGACGGTGCGGCGCTGTCATCGCTCTCTCAACCCTCGCACGACGAGGCTAGCTCTACCGCCCGCGAATCCGGGGCGCCTACCCATCCGGCCACCCTGCCATCGGAATCCGAGTTGTGTTCAGGTTATAGTGATCGCCGTGGTGACGGCGCGGCTGAAGCCCAGGCGGTCCGCCAGCGGACGACGCACACCGGTCCAGCGCCGCAGCCGCGAGCGCGTCGAGCGCATCCTGCACGCGGCCGAGCAGCTGGTGGTCTCGCGCGGCGTGGACGCCCTGAGCACCAGGGAGGTGGCGCTCACGGCCGACGTCCCGGTCGCCACCCTGTATCAGTACTTCGCCGACCGGGACGCGATCATCTCGGCGCTGATCGAACGGCACGTGGGATCCATGGACAAGCGCATCGCGGCGGCGTTGGGCTCGCTTCCGACCTACAGCATTCGCTCGGTCGTCGAGACCACGGTGGAGGCTTATCGCGCCGCGTACCGGGAGCGCCCCAGCTACGTCGTGCTGTGGTTCCAGGGCCGGCTGAGCGCGGACATCGCGGCGTACATCCGCGATCGTGATGACCTGCTGGCGGATGAGTTCCACCGCTTCGCCACCGCGGCCGGGCTGCTGCGAGAGGGCGTCGATCCCGTGGTGCTGAGGCTGTGCTTCGAGATCGCCGACCGGTTTCTCGAGGCCGCCTACCGACACGACGTGAGGGGAGACGATCGGACGGTCAAGGAAGGTGTCGAGATGATCGTCTCCCACCTGGAGCGTTACGCCACACGCGGCGGGCTGACCGGTATTCCCGCCGATGAGACAGGCATCCGCTGGGGGGTGACATAGGTGGAGGCGAGCCCCAGCCGGGAGCCACGGCCCGGCGACGATTCCGGCGCGTCAGACCGCCAACCAGCGACCATCCAGCGGCCCGAGGGACCCCGGGAGATCGCCGAGGCTCCTTGGCCCTCCGAGCTCGGCCTCCGTACCCGGTTGCTGGTCGCCGCCGCGGCCGCCACCGACGTCCCGGTGCGCACGGCGCTAGCGTCGATCATCTTCGGGGCCTCGTTGCAATGGGGCACGTCGCCGGGCGCGTGGCGCGAGCGGGATCGCCTCCGCTTCTACGCCGAGCTCGCGCAGAGCCAGGACCCGGAGCTCGTGTTCCCCAAGCCTCCCGACGGCGTGTCCGTGAAGCTCTCGCGCCCCGGCCGGCTGGCGTTCCGTGCCCCCGGCGGAAGCGTCTCGTTGCTGGCGTTCGACAGCCCATACGTGGCGGCCAACCCCGCGCTGCGCGAGGACTACGCGCACCACACGCGCAATGGCAAGGCCTGGGCCCAGCACTGGCGCCATGACGAAGGCCCCCGGCCTACGCTGTGCGTGATCCACGGTTTCGGCGCCTCGCCCTACGTCCTCAACAGCGCGTTCTTTGCGCTGCCCTGGCTGTTCGGCAAGGGGTACGACGTCCTGCTCTATCTGCTGCCGTTCCACGGGCCGCGCCGCGATCTGATGTCGGTGGTGAACGGCTCCGGGCTGTTCGCCCACGGTCCGTCGCATTTCAACGAGGCAATGCTCCAGTCCGTTCACGATTTCCGCATCTTCCTCGACCACCTGCAGGCGGCCGGGGTGCGGCAGTTCGGGGTCACCGGGCTGTCGCTCGGCGGGTACGTGAGCGCCCTGCTGGCCGCCGTTGAGCCGCGCCTACAGGTCGCTGTCCCCAATGCTCCGGTCACGTCGATCCCCCGGCTGATACCCGACTACTTCCCGGCCAACGTCGGCGTGCTGATCTCCTCGCTGCTTCACCGCATCCCGTTGCGCGACGCCGAGAATGCGCTCGCGGTCCATGCGCCGCTGAACTACAGGCCGCTGTTAGCCAAGGACCGGCTGATGATCATCGGCGGCCTGGGCGATCGATTGACGCCGCCGGAACAGACCCGGCTGCTATGGGAGCACTGGGACCAGCCGCGGCTGCACTGGTACCCGGGCAACCACCTCCTTCACGTCAACCGCGCTGCCTACCTGCGCGAGATGCGCCGCTTCATGCGGGACGTGGGGTTCGGGGTCTAAGCCTCCCGAACCCCAACGCCCCACGCTGGGGTCAGCTAATGCCCCCCGGGCACGGCCGGTTGGTGCTGAACAGGTCCGCCAGAACCTTGTTCGGCGCGATCCCGCAGCCCACCTGGGCACTGCCCACGTCGATCACGACCCAGAAGTTGGTGCCGGCGAGCTTGACGGCCACTACCGACGCGTTCTGAAAGCTTGACCTGAACGCCGGTGTCGCCACCAGCCGGGCCTTCGCCCAGCTCCTGCTCACCGAAGAGACGCGTATTCCGGTGACCGTGTAGCGGTTCCGGGGAACCCTGTTGATGCCGCCCACGCCTGAAGCGTGAACGGCATTGGTTATTCCCTTTCGCTCCGCTGAGCTCGGCGCGCGGCTGGCGATAGCGGGCGCCGCGCAGAGCATCGCCGTACCCACTATTGCGCTAGCAACTACCCATCTGCGAACCATGTTCGCCTCCCGATGCCGGAACTGGCGCCCGATTGCCCCGGCGCCCCTGTCTCGGTGACCCTAATGCCCCAGACGAAGCGCTGTCAATGCTCGCCCCGTGGTTCGAGGAGCTGTCACAGCGGGGACCGCCGTCTTGTCTTTGGGTGTAGATAGCCCTGAACGAGGAGTTCGACGATGAAAGTGTTTGTGGCAGGAGCAACGGCATGACCGATCGCGAGCGACTGCTTGACGAGCTGCGGCCGGGGGCGTTCGCGATCGCCTACCGGATGCTGGGCAGCGTGTCCGAGGCCGAGGACGTGGTACAGGAAGCCCTGCTGCGAGTGCATCAGGTACTCGAATCCGGTGAGCAGATCGCTTCGCCGCGGGCGTTCGTGGCGACCGTGACCACTCGGCTTGCGATCAACGAGCTGCGCTCGGCGCGCGCCCGTCGAGAGCGCTATGTCGGCGAATGGCTGCCGGAGCCGATCATCACCGACAACAGCGACGACCTCGCGCAACACGCGGAGATGGCCGACTCGCTCTCGCTGGCGATGCTGGTTCTACTGGAAAGCCTCTCTCCGGAGCAGCGCGCCGTCCTGCTGCTGCACGACGTGTTCGACTACGACCACGCGCAGATCGCCGAGATCATCGGCAAGAGCCCCGACAACGTGCGTCAGCTCGCCACCCGCGCCAGACGGCACGTCGAGCAGCGCCGGCCCCGCTTCCAAACGACGCGCGAGCAGCGCGACGAGCTGGCACAACGGTTCTTCGCGGCCACTCAGGACGGCGATCTGGCCGGGCTCGAGTCGCTGCTCGCCGACGACGTCGTGCTCACCGGGGACGGCGGAGGTAAGGCCCCGGCGCTTGCGCGGTCGCTGCGAGGACGCAGCCGGGTCGCGCGCACGGTGAGCAACTGGGTCCGCGCATCGACCCGCGTTCCGGGCATCTCATTGCGTCCTGTCGAGGTGAACGGCAGCCCGGGAGCGCTCTATCTCGACCCCGAGCAGCGGCTCATCGCCGTCGTGGCGCTCGAGATCGCCGGTGGCCAGATCCACGGCATCCGCTCGGTCGTCAATCCCGACAAGCTGGCTCACCTCGGCCCGGTCGGCGATCTCGCGTCGGTGCTGAGGTCGGCGAGATGATCGTCAGCCCGAGGCGTCGCCAAGGTCATCGGACCGTCCGGCTCTAAGCCGCGGCCACTGGGAGATGGGACGCCCCTCGGCGCGGTAGGGATTGGGCTCCTTGGTGTTGGGCCCCCATCGCTGCGGCCAGCCGGTGGGCGAGTCCTCCCACGTCTCCTGACGTCCGTAGACGGTCAGGTCAAGCAACCCCGCGTAGCCCGGCGCCATCGGCTCTACACCGCGCCCGGTGGTCCAGTAGGTCTCGAATACCCGGTCTCCGTCCCTGAGGTAGCACACCAGCATGAACCGGTTGAACGGGCGTCCGGCCAGCAGGCCATCGGCCGAGTCCTGCACGGAGTACCACGGCACATCCCAGCCCATGAAGTCCCGGTAGCGCACGCTCTCCTCGTAGGGGCCGTAGCAGAACGTCGCGTAGGTCACGTCGCGCGAGTGCAGATAAGACAGCTCGCGAACCTGCCCGTTGTACAGCGTGCAGCCCTCGCACTGCTCCGAGGCGGAATTGCCCGGGTACCACATGTGGAAATAAGCGATCAGCTGGCGTCGACCTTCGAACACCTCCCCTAGCGAGACGGAACCCCCGGAGCCGATCAACTCGGTGGAGGCATCGACCTCCACCATCGGAAGTCGCCGGCGGGCTGCCGCCAGGACGTCCCCGTGCCGCGTGTGCGCCTTCTCCCGCACGAGCAGCGCATCGCGTTCGACCTGGTAGTCCGGCCGGGCAACGACCGGCGGCAAGGCAACGTCGTTCCTGCTGGGCATCGCTCTGGTCCCTTCGCTGGCTGGTTGGATACCCAGATATAGTTAGCAGAATGGCTAACGGTACGTTCCGTGCTTCCCGCGCGAGACACGGGCGCAGCATCGCGCGGTGCCCGACCGATGCTAGGAGTAGATGTATGAACGAGGCCCGCCGTCCGTACTCGGCAAACGCGCCCCTGCTCGCCGCGGTCGTCCTGCTCGCCGCGGGATGCTGGACCATCAGCGCCCTGCGGATGAACGGGATGGACGCCGGTCCGGGAGGTGATCTCGGCTCCCTCGGCTGGTTCGCCGGCGTCTGGGCGGTGATGATGGCGGCGATGATGCTGCCGGTCATCGCGCCGCTCGCGGTGCGCTACCAGGACTTCCGGCGGGCGCGGACGGCGGCC
>DAIPIC010000005.1:0-15183 GCA_036771025.1 Solirubrobacteraceae bacterium | reverse complement strand
CGCCGCCGCGCCCGCCGTCCAGCGCGCAGCGTTCCTTGGTGCGTATCTGACCGTATGGGCAATATCCGGTCTGTTCGTCTACGAGCTGATCTCCGTCACCCGGCGGCTGTTTGGGGAGGTCTTCGCCTGGAGTCACGGCGGAAGGTGGGTGGCTGTCGCCGTACTGGCCGCCGCCGCTGGATATCAGCTGACGAGCCACAAGCGCCGCGCGTTGAAACGCTGCAGGCAAGCGAGCGCGCTGAAAGATCGCCCATGGCTGGCGGGGCTTCGGGCCGGCGCCAACTGCCTGAGCTCGTCGTGGGCGATGATGGCGGCGCTGTTCGCGCTCGGCGTGATGAGCTTGTGGTGGATGGCGTTGGTTGCGGTGCTGATCGCCGCCGAGCGGCTGCCACGCGCCTCGGGCCCTGGCCGCCTGGCGGGGGCTGCCGTATTCCTGGCCCTCGCTCTGGGGGTGACGATCTCGCCCGCGAGCGTGCCCGGGCTCACGCTGCCCGGGAGCCCCGCCGCAAACAGGGCCATGATGCACATGTCTCCGAGTCCTGGGATGAGCCGTGGTGCCGCGGGCATGTCGAACGGCAGACGGAACATGAGGTGACCGGTTCGGTTCTTGGGAAGGCTGACGACTCGCCGCACGGGCCGAATTTTTCACCCAAGTTTTGACCGGGGCGGTAGTTTGTTCTGAGGGGTCAGCCCGCCAACCTGTTGTGCGTCGGCGGGCGGACGCGTTCAACAAAACCTCGGACTGGGAGACCCAGATGGCAGAGCCGATCCAGATTCAGGGCACCGACGCGCAGGCAAAGATCCGGAACCCGCTGGGGGTTGTCGGGCTGAGCTTTTTGACGATCGGGATCTACCTGATCTTTTGGTACTACTTCGTCAACAAGGAGATGGCCAGACTCGGCCGGGCGCGCAACACCGACGAGCTCGGGGACAGCCCCGGCACATCCGTACTCGCGATCACCCTAGGCGCGTTCGTGCTCGTCCCGCCGTTTGTCTCGATCTACAACACCTGGAAGCGCCTCAACAACGGGGAGCGACTCACAGGGTTGTCGGGGATGGAGGCAGGTCTTGGTCTCCTGCTGTGGATCTTCCTCGCGCCCGTGGCCGAGTACATCTTCCAATCCAACTGGAACAAGGTGCTCCAGGCGCAGGCGGGCGGCGGCGTCCAACCGCCACCGGCGGGAGGCATCCAGCAGCCGCAGCAGCCCGCAGCCCCGGAGCCTCCCCAGCAGCAGCCCACGCCACCTCAAGCCTGACAGCCGGTCAACCCGCCTGAGCGCGGCCGTTCATGGGCGGCCGCGCTCGGTCGGAGAAGGCCGCAGTTATGCGACGGCTACCGCCGCCGGTTCCTCGTCCAGGTACTGCTCGCCGCGCTCTGCCTTCTCGACCAGCGAGGCGGGCGGCTCGAACCGCTCGCCGTAGCGCTCGGCCAGCTCGCGCGCGCGTGCGACGAACGCCGACGGACCCCGGCCGTGGACCGGATGCTGATAGCCGTTTATGTACTGGAGCACCCCACCGCTCCAGCCCGGGAAGCCGATGCCGAGGATGGAGCCGATGTTGGCGTCGGCGACGGTCTCGATCACGCCCTCGTCAAGGCACTTGACCGACTCGAGCGACTCGGCGAAGAGCATCCGCTCCTCCAGATCGCGCAATTCGATCTTCGAGGGATCCTCGGCGAGCGGGAACGCGTCGCGCAGGCCCTGCCACAGCCCGACCCGCTTGCCGTCGGCGTACTCGTAGAACCCGCGACCCTCGAGCTTGCCCGGACGGTCGTACTCGTCGAGCATGCGGTCGATCACCGTCTCCGCGGGGTGCGAGTCCCAACCGGTCGACGAGGCCTGCGCGGCGGCTCTGGAGGCGTCGCGGATCTTGCGCATGAGCTTCATGTTCAGCTCGTCTGAGAGTTGGAGCACGGGCGCCTGCTCGATCGTGGCCGCCGGGACGCCCTCGAGCAGCATCGCGATGCCCTCGTTGATGAATGTCCCGATGACCCGGCTGGTGAAGAAACCGCGACTGTCGTTGACGACGATCGGGGTCTTCTTGATCTGCTTGGCGACATCCAGAGCCCGGTAAAGCGTCCGCTCGGAGGTCTCCCGGCCCTTGATGATCTCGAGCAATGGCATCTTGTCCACCGGGCTGAAGAAGTGGAGCCCGATGAAGTCCTGGGGGCGACCCACCCCGTCGGCCAGCTCGGTGATCGGCAGGGTCGAGGTGTTCGAGCCGAGGAGCGCGTCGGGCGCCAGGTGCGGCTCTACCTCTTCGTAGACCTGCTTCTTGAGCGAGGGATCCTCGAACACGGCCTCGATCATCAGGTCACAGCCTGCGGCTTCCTCAGGCTTGTCGGTGGGATGAATCCGTGCAAGCAGCGCGTCGCCGTCCTCCTGGGTCGAGCGCCCGCGCTGGACCGCCTTCTCCACCAGGCCGGCCGAGTATTGCTTGCCGCGCTCGGCGGCTTCAAGCGAGACGTCCTTGAGCACAACCTCGATGCCGGCCTTGGCGCACACGTAGGCGATCGCTGCGCCCATCATGCCGGCGCCCAGCACGACCACCTTCTTGGCCTGGAACGGCTCTATCCCCTCGGGACGGTTGCGGGAGCCAGAGACCGCCTGCAGGTCGAAGAAGAATGCTTGGATCATGTTCTTGGCCACCTGGCTCACGACCAGGTCCACGAAGTAGCGGCCCTCGACCTCGAACGCGTTGTCGATGTCCAGCTGGGCGGACTCCACGGCCACGGCCATGATGTGGTGCGGCGCCGGGTAGTTGGCGCCTTTCAGCTGCTTTCGCAGGTTGGCCGGAAACGCCGGCAGGTTCATGGCCAGCGATGGCGTCGAGGGCGTCCCGCCGGGGATCTTGTACCCCTCGCGATCCCAGGGCTGGGTCGCCTCCGGGTTGTCCTTGATCCACGCCTCCGCCGCCAGCAGCAGGTCGTCCTTGGAGGCAACGATCTCATCCACCAGCCCCAGCTCCTTGGCCTTGGCCGGCCGGTGGCGCTGTCCTTGCATCAGCACCTGCATGAGGGCGTTTACGATGCCCAGCAGGCGAACGGTGCGGACCACGCCGCCCGCTCCGGGCAGCAGCCCCAGTTGGACCTCCGGAAAGCCGACCACCGCCTTGGGGTCATCGACGATGATCCTGTGGTGGCAGGCCAGGCAGATCTCGAGCCCACCGCCCAGCGCCGCGCCATTGATCGCGGCGACGACCGGGCGGCCGAGCGTCTCGAGACGGCGGAGCCGCTGCTTGTTCGTTCTCACCATCTCCGAGATCTGCCCGGCGTCCTCCTTGCGGGCCCGTCGGAGATCGTGGAGGTCCCCGCCGGCGAAGAACGTGCTCTTCGCCGAGGTGATGATCACGCCCTTGATCGAATCCTTCTCGGCCTCGAGCCGATCGATCGTCTCGCCGAACGAGGTCATGAACGCCTCGTTCATCGTGTTGGCCGACTGGTTGGGATCGTCCAGCGTCAGCAGGACGATCCCATCGGGGTCCTTCTGCCAGCGAATCGTGCTCACCGCAGCGCCTCCGTTGCTCGAACCCTCGCTCATCGAATGGCCTCCACGACAGTCGCGATTCCCATGCCGCCGCCCACGCACAGCGTGGCCAGGCCGTAACGACCGCCGGTGCGATGCAGCTCGTCGATCAGCGTCCCGAGGATCATGCCGCCGGTCGCGCCGAGCGGGTGGCCCATGGCGATCGCGCCGCCGTTGACGTTGACCTTCTCCATGTCCAGGCCCATGTCCTTGACGAAGCGCAGAACCACCGCGGCGAACGCCTCGTTGATCTCGACCAGGTCGATGTCGTCAACGGTCAGTCCGGCCTTCTCGAGTGCTTTGCGCGACGCGGGCGCCGGGCCGGTGAGCATGATCGTCGGGTCGGTGCCGGACAGCGCGGTGGCCAGAATCCTAGCCTTCGGAGCAAGCGACAGCTCATCGCCCATCCGCTCGCTGCCGATCGCCAGAAGCGACGCGCCGTCGACGATTCCGGATGAGTTGCCGGCGGTGTGGACGTGGTCGATCCTCTCCACCCAGTGGTACTTCTGAAGCGCGACCGAGTCGAACCCGCCCATATCCCCTATGGCCTGGAAGGAAGGCTTGAGCTTTCCCAGCGACTCGACCGTGGTCTCGGCGCGGATGTGCTCGTCGTGGTCGAGGACCACATGCCCGTTGATGTCCTCGACCGGAATGACCTGATCTTTGAATTTCCCGTCGGCCTGGGCGGCGGCGGCGCGCTTCTGAGAGCGGGCCGCATACTCGTCGACGTCGTCGCGGCTGAAGCCTTCGATCGTGGCGATCAGGTCCGCGCTGATTCCTTGGGGGACGAAGTACGTGTCGTAGTTGGTCTCTGGGTCAGTGGCCATCGGACCACCATCGGAGCCCATCGGGACGCGCGACATGGACTCAACGCCGCCCGCGAACACCAGGTCCTCCCATCCGGAGGCCACCTTCTGAGCGGCGACGTTCACCGCCTCGAGGCCAGAGGCACAGAAGCGGTTGAGCTGGACGCCGGGGACCTCGTCAGGGAGACCGGCCTTCAGGGCAGCGGTCTTGGCGATGTCCATTCCCTGGTCGCCGATCGGCGTGACGCAGCCAAGCACGACGTCGTCGACCCTCTTGGGGTCGAGCTTGGCATTGCGCGAGAGCATCTCGTGCATCAGCCCGACTACGAGGTCAACTGGTTTCGTGCTGTGGAGCGACCCGTTCACCTTGCCCTTACCGCGCGGGGTGCGGATCGCGTCGAAAACGAGCGCTTCGGTCATCGTGTGCTCCTGAGGTGGAAGATCTGGCGACGCCCGGGGCCCGCAGAATCAGCCTGGCCGACGGGGCGTGCAACTGTTGGCGGTCTGCCAATAAGGATAGCGGGGGGCGGCCGATGGCGCCGGATGAGGGCACGGGAGAGCCCCGGCGGGAGGCGGCAAACCCTAGAGGCGGGCCTGGGTCACGAAACCCCCTAGGGGTGGGCCTGCGTCACGCGGGGGAAGTAGCTCGGGCCGTTGGAGGCTGCGTTGGTGGGCCAGGGGAACTTCGGCTGGAGCCGGCACGGGACGTTGCCCGCGCTGAGTATCGAGGACAGGCTGGTGCTGCTCAGGTTGTTGCAGTCGGACGACAGAAGTCCGCCGTTGGCGATGTTCGTCATCTCGCCCGGCGAGATGTAGGGGTTGTGCCGGTTGGTGGCGGGGCGCTGGCTCTGGCCGAACAGCGACTCGTTGTTGAGCGTGATCGCCGCCCGGATATATTTGGTAATGCCGTTGGAGGCCGGGGCCGAGCCGTTCAGCAGCGCGGGCAGGCTGCCGAACGCGGCCAGGATGTCCTGCGGGTAGAGCTGGATGTAGTTGATGACCGGAACCACCTGCTCGGCGGCCTGTAGCAGCGGTCCCAGCACCTGGTTGAACGAGGAGCTGAACTGGGCTATCGCCGGCAGCGCCTTGTTGGCGAGCTTGAGCAGGGATGGCGTCTGGTGGAGCAGGTTCAGCGCCGGTCCGGACAGGTCGATCAGCTCCTGCAACGCGGGACGGACCAGCGGCGCGGCGCTGCGAATCACCGACAGCGTGGGCCTGGCGATCCCCAACGTGGTGTTGAGCGTCCCGAGCGTCGAGCGCAGCTGGGTCATGAACGGAGGCAGGCCGTTGACGGTCGCCCGAAGCTGGGCGTCCCGGGCGGCGGTCGCCGAGAACACCTGGTTGCCGGCGTTCACCAAGCTCTGCACGTCGGCCGAGTGGCTACCGATGGTCGTAAAGACGATCCCCAGGTTGTTGATCAGCCGTTGCAGGTTGGTCTGCTGCTGATTCAGAACCCCCACCACGGCGGTCAGCTCGGTGACGGCGGGATCGAGGTTGCCGATCGCGCTGTTGAGGTCCTGGCCCCGACCGGACAGAGCCTGGAACGAGCCGTTGAGGAACTGCTGGAGCGCACGCTGGGTCGGAGGATCGAATGAGTTCAGGACCTGATCCAGGTCTTGAGTTCGCTGAATATGGCTGGGCGGGATCGTGCCCCCGTCGGGAAGCTTCGGACCGGAGCGGTCGCCTGTCGAGAGTTGGATATACGCCTCCCCCAGCAGCGTCTTCAGCCGCAGGATGCCGCGCGTGTCCGCGGGGATCGGCGCGAACTGCCTGTGCAAGTCCATCGTCACCAGCGAGTTGACTCCCTGCGGCTGGACGTTCGTCACCTTGCCCACGTTCACCCCGGAGATCCTCACGTCCGCGCCAGCGACCAGCTGCCCCGTCTCGGGAAACACGGCCTGGATCCTGTAGCCCTGCGGGGCGAACGGAATCGTGCCCGAGAACTGCGTCCAGACGAAGATCGACAAGCCGATGCACGAGAGCGCGAACGCGATCGCCGCCAGGACCGCCGTGCGTTTTGGAGCCTGGGTGACCATCAGCAGCCCAGCAGGGTCGACAGGTTTGAACCCAGGAGCGCGGCCAGGAGAGTGCCGAGCGTGCCGCCCTGAAGGTCAGAGCAGGAAAGCGACAACAGTCCGCGCCACCCGCCGCCGTTTGCGTCCACGCTGGACAGGAACGAGTCGGAGTTGTGCGAGAACCACGCAAGCCAGTACAGGAAGCCCGGGTTGCCGTGGCCCGGGACGAATGCGATCTCGTTCGTGACCGCCCCGAGCACCTTGAACGAGCTGAGCAGGGCCGGGGTCTCCTGACCGAGGTTCGTCTGGATTCCCGGCAGCTGTTGGGCGAGCGGCAGGACGGCGTTGACGAACGGCGGGATCTTGTTCAACGGCAGAAGCGCGGCGCCCTCGAATAGGGTCCGCGTGTCCTTCAGCGTGGCCGGGAGCCGGCGCGCGACGGGGGTCAGCGCCTTGGCCGTGGGACCGAGTGCGTTCGCCAGCTGACCGACATCGGATAGCGTGGTGCGTGTGGTGTTGAGCGTGCCGGGCAGCCGGGTGATCGCCTGGCGTAGCGCGACGTCCTGGCTGGCGAGCGCGCTGACCGCCTGATCGCCGGCCCGAACCAGCGTCTGAAGCTGGAGATCCTTTGCGCTCGTGGCCTGGGTCAAGACCCCCAGGTTGTGCACGATGCTGGCCAGCTCGTGTCGACGGTTGGCGAGCAGGTCTCCGATCTGGTGGAGCTGGGCCGACGTCGGTCCCAGATTCTGGAACAGCTGCTTGATGTCCTGGGCGCGTCCGGTGGTGCCCTTGTTCAGGTCGGTGATGAGGCTTGCGAACCAGGTGCGAGTGTCGGCGTCCAGTGAGTCCAGAAGCTCGTCGGAGTCAGTGGGCGTCGTGGTCTGACCGACCGGGATGGTCCCTCCCTGCGGCAGCCTCCCCGCCGACGGGGTGCCGGGATTGATGTCGACCTCCATGTCCTTCAGCGGGGTGTTCGGAAACAGCGTCGCCTGGGCGTCCCGGTACAGGACATGCGGCTCCGGCAGCGACTTCGGCTTGAGCTCCATGTGGACGATCGCCTGGCCGTTCTGGAGCGATGTGCCGGTGATCTCGCCGACGTTGACCCCGGCGATGTTGACCGGCTCCCCCAGCCCCGGGACTACGCCGGCTGCGGTGTTGAACGTCCCATTGACCTTCACGAAGCTGGCGAAGGGGTTCGGGAACCGCTGGTTGATCACGATGTATGCCCCGGCGGCGAGCCCCACCACCCACAGCGCGAAGAGGACCACGAAGTAGCGGCCGTAGCGCTTGAGCTGAAGCTTGAAACGCGTCATCAGCGGCCGCTTCCGGCGGTCGAGGCGGAAGGCGCGCCCACCAGCTTGGCGAGCTTGCTCACGTCCGCGCTACTCGGTTTAGCGGCGTAGCCCACATGGCGGAGATCGGCCTGAGCGGTGGTGGCCGTGAGGCTGGGAACCCGCTGGCTCGAGCAGGCCACGTCCGGTCGGAAGTCTGCGGGCGTCAGGTCGCCGGCCCACTGCGGGCGGGCGCCCTCGATGCCGGGGCTCCCGGGAGTCACTCCCAAGATCTGGCCCAGCAACGGCAGCTTGCCGATGCTGATGCCGTTATCGCCGATGCTCGAGATCAGCCTGATCCAGTAGCCGTTGCCGTCGAAGTTCTGGACGGCAGACGACAGTCCCGAGAGCAGGTGGACGAAGTCCTGCCACACCGGCCGGCCGCTGGACAAAGACCCGTCGGGCACGGCTTGCATCAGCAGCGGTGTGACGTGCGTGCGCAGGCAGTCGGTGACCCCCTTGGTGATCGGGAACAGCTGTCCCAGCTGGTTCAGCGTGTTCGGGAAGCCGGTGAACGTGTTGTAGAGCGCGTCGAGCACGCGGCTGCGCTCCACGGGCTCGACGATCCTCCCCAGCTGGTTGACGGCCTTGGTCACCGCATCCACCAGCGGCGGCGCCTCCTTCAGCGACGGATCGAGAGTCACCCCCAGGGTCACCACCGGGGGCAGGGCGCGGTCGATAGCTGCCAGCGACGGCGGGGCAGCTTGCAACGTCTGATCGAGCCCCGCGATCGACTGCCCCAGCGATCCGTCCGTGGCCACCAGCGCACGCGCGGTGCGATTGAGGCTGGTGACCAGGTCCGCGAGCTGGGGGGCGCTGCCCTGCAATGTTCCAGTCACGCTGGAGGCGCTGGTCAGCAGCCGCCGCACGTCGCCGCTCTGGGTGCCCTGAAGGCTCTGCGTCACCCAGGCGATGTCCTTCAGCGTCGGGGTCAGCTCGGGGATTGCTGCCTTCAGACCGCCGGCGCCGCTGTTGGCGGCCGTGGGCTGCTCGCCGGCCGGCGGGCTGAATCCTTCGTTCAGCGTGTTCAAGGCGTTTTCGAGGCTCTGGCGCGTCGCCAGATCGAAGGTCGAGAGCAGCTGGTAGAACTGGACCGGGTAGGAGGTATTCGACACCGGGATCGTGAAGCCGTCGCCCGCGATCGGCGCGCTGGGACTGCCTGGGTCGAGCTGCAGGTAGTAGCCGCCCTCGAGGAACAGGCGGTCTCTGATCGTGGCCGTGGCGTCCTTGTGCACCGGCTGCCCGTTCGAGTCGAGCTGGAACGAGAGCTTTGTCAGCGTGCCGTCGGCCTCGGCGCCCGTGACCTTGCCGACATCGATCCCGGCGATGCGGACCGGGGAGCCGGGGATGATGTACACGCTGTTTCGAACCAGGGCGTGCATCGTGAAGTGCTGAACGAACGGGATCTTCTTGCCGCTGAACGCGTAGTAGGTGATCACCACGGCGAGCAGGATCGTGAGCGCCGCCACCAGCAGCGGATGGCCCGGGCCGCGCCTGGACTGAGTCCGTCGCCGGATCCGTCCCAGCGGGCTCACTTGTACGTCCCTTCCAGGCCCGCCTGCTGGTAGCGCTGGAGGACGCCCGCCGGAGGCGAGGTCTGCGGCACGACGCTCGCGCTGGAGCTCGGCGGTCCGATGTTCTGGCCCGGGCTGTAGTGCTCGTTGCCCGCCGTGCAGTGGCCGGCTGTCTCGGGCGGGTAGTAGTTGAGGTGCAGGTTGTTCGCCGGCTTGCCCGACTGAAGCAGCGTGCCCGTGTCCAGGACCAGACTCGAGCGCAGCCACGTGCCGGCGGCGTCGCCCTCCGAGAGCGGGTTGTTGGGACCACCGAAGTTGGCCGCCCAGCTGCCCTCGACGTTGCAGGCCAGCTGAGCATTCGCGGCCGAGTTGAGGATCGCGCCCAATCCCACAAACGCCGACGCGCCGAACGTGGCCAGATCGTTGTCGCCCAGGACGTTGAACGTCTGGATGGCCGCCGGGTTGGAGGCCAGCTTGTCGACCTCCACCAGCGCGGCCTGAAGGTTGTTGGCCAGCGCGGGGGCGAGCTTGTACACAGGGGTCGCGGCACGGATGATCTGGTCCAGCCGCCGCGCGCTCTTGGGCAATAGCGCGGCCGCGGGCTTCAGTTCCTGCACCGTGGCCGCGGCGTCCGCCAGGACCGGCTGGGCGTTAGTCAGCACCGTGGTGGCGACCGACTCGGTCGGCGGCAGCTGGTCGATGGTCTGGCCGAAGGCGGAGTTGTTCAGCGCCCGGAACGTGAGGGCGCTGTTCGACAGAAGCGCCGAGATGGTTGGCGCCACCGGGGCCAGCGCTCCGGCGGTGGAGGCGGCCCCGGAGATGAACTGCGACAGGTGCGTGTTGGGCGATGAGAGCATTGCCAGGAGGCTGTCCAGGGGAGCCAGCAGCTGCCGTGTGGAGTAGATCGCGGCGTTGAAGTCCGTGCCGCGGCCGGCGACGGCATTGCCCAGCTCCCCCGTGGCGTTGCGGATTCCCTGTTGGGTCTTCGGGCCGAAGACCCTGAATGCCGTGTCCACGTCCACGATCGGGAGGTTGTGCTCAAACCGAGTGCCCAGCTGGAAGGTCCCTCCGTCTTGGAGCGCCGGGGTCCGGGTCGTGTTGCTGGCGTGGCCGGGAAGGATCTCGACGTACTTGCCGCCCAGCACCGACGCCAGCCTGATCTGGTAGCGGGTGTCGTACGGCAGCGGCTCGAGGCTTCGCTGAAGCGACAACGTCAACCGCGCGAAGGGCGCCTTGTAGCCGGGATCGGTCCCGCGCGGCTCGGGCACGATCTTCAGCACCTGACCTACGCGCGCCCCCCCGATTCGGACGTCAGCGTTCTTGACCAGCTCGGCCCCGTTGGGGACGTCGACCTTGACGTTGTACGTGGGGACGAACGGCAGTCCGTTCTCCGCGATGTACGACAGGTAAACCGCTACGGCGACCACCAGGATCGTGATCGCCCCGATCAGGATCGGGTTGTCAAAGACCTCGCTTATCGCTCGGCGCTGCGATCTCATCTGAGCAGGTAGTTGAGGAGGTTCAGAAGCGAGTTGTTGCCCGAGCCCTGACCCCCGCCGGGGCTCTGCCCGCTAGCGGGTGGCTGGGGTGTGGGCTGAGGTGCGCTAGGGGCGGACGACGGCGCTGTGGGGATTGGCTGCTGCGGCGCGGACGGAGTCGCCGCGGCGGGCACCTGCTGCTGTATGGCGGGCCCGGTTGCCGCGCCGGGCGCACTCGCGCCGCCCTGAGCGCCCGCGTTCGTGTCTGACGCAGCCCGTGCGCCCGGGGTGGCGGCCGGGCGCGCCGCGCTGGCACTGCGGGCGGCTGATGCCGGCGCCGACCCGTAGTTCGCCCCGCACCCCTGCACGGGCGTCGTCGCGTAAGGGATGCAGGCCCCATTTTGGATGTTCTCGATCGCGAAGTCGAGCAGATGCGAGGTCTGGTCGAAGCGGGCGATCGACGCACCCACGTAGTAGACGATGCCGAGGAAGTTCTCGATGAAGCCTGCGTGCTGGAGGCTCGTGAAAAGCTTGCCCGATAGCTTCGTCTTGGCCAGCGAGCGGCTGGTGTAGCTGTTCAGGGCGGCAACCACCGGCGTGGCGTGCTTGATCGCGGGGATCGCCTTGGTGAGCGCTACCGACAGCTTCGCCAGCCCCGGCCTGGCCTGCCTCACGAAGGGGCCAAAGTCAGTCGAGACCTTGTTCAGGTAGGGCGCGGCCACGCCCAGCTGCTGCACCAGTGGGGTCCCCTCCCGCGCGACTACGTCGAGCTGTGCCAGCGAGGGCTGCGCAACGGCCAGCAGCCGGGGCAGGCGGTTGATCGCCAGCTGGAGGTTGGAGCGGTGCGCGGCGGTGGTGCTCGAGATCGCGGCCGCCTGGTCGAGGAAGCTCTGCACGGCGCCCGTGTGGTTCGCACCTTCTTGGACGATCGTGTTGGTGGCGTCGATGAGCGTCTGCAGCTGCGCGCTCTGACGGGTCAGGATCCCGATCACCTGCTTGGCGAGCTTCAGGGCCGGGTTGGCGCGGTACAGGATGTCGTTGAAGTTCTGGCCTTCGCCCGCCGTCCCGATTCCGAGCTCGTTGAGTATCAGCGCGAACCGCTCGCGGGTCGGGGCGTTGAAGATGTTGAATAGATCGAGCAGGTTGACCGGCTCGGTGGTGTTCTGGACGGGCACCGTCGGGGGCTGACCGCCCTTGCTCTCCAGGCTGGGCGACGGTGGGCTTCCGGGATCACACTCCAGGTAGTTCTCGGCGATCAGACCCTGGGGGCGGATCGTGCACGTGGCGTTCGCATGGAGTGGCATGAACTTGGAGTCGATCGTCCCTTCGACCTTGGCCTTGAACGACGTGCTGCCGCCGCTGCCCTGCTTGACGACCGTGACGTTCTTGATCGTTCCCGCCTGGGCGCCTGCCACCTTGACCAGTTGGCCCGCGACCAGCCCCCGCGCGTCGTCGAACACGACGGCGAACGTCGCCGTCGACGATCCCTGCGCGCTAGCGCTCTGAAGCACCGCCGCCAGCGCGCCGGCGGCGGCAAGGGCCAGGAAGATCGCGGCCAGCCGTCTCATGGGTGATTGTTGGCCGGGTTGCAGATGGTGCCGGTGGCCGGGAGGACGTCAGGGTTGTTCCACGGGTTACCACCGTTTGGCGAGGCCTCGACCGTGCCCCCTGGGCACGCGGCGAGCACGCCGAACCGCGTCCCGTTGAACGCCGGCAGCTGGCTGGCGACGCCGTTCAAGATGCCGAGCACGCCGCTGAAGCCCCCGGGGCCGAACAGCGGCGAGATGCGCACGTAGTGCCCGTTGGCGTCGTAATAGCCACCGCTGTAGCCGCCGACTCCACCGAAGAACCCCGACACGACCTCGGGCGCGTATGGCCTGACCCCGGCGAGCACGGGCGTGATGGGCGGCAACGCCGCCCCCAGGGAGTTGACCGCCGGGACCGCCTGGGCCACAACCGGCGGCAGCTCGGTCAGGGCCTGCTTCGCCGCCGGCAGCAGCCCTGCCACGGCCTTGACGGTGGGGATCGCGTTCTTCGCCGTTGGAACCACCGCCTTGAGCAGCGTCGCCAGACGGGGCGCGACCGGCTGAAGGTCTTTGAGCACCGGGTTCAGAACGCCGAGCGTGTAGTCGACATCCGCCAGAACCCCAGTGCCCTGGGCGAGGACGCTCGGAGCGCGAGCCAGCAGGTCCTCGAGCGCCGTCCGCTCGCTGGCCACCTCCCGCAGGGTGGCCGCCGTATTCGTCACGGCGCCGCTCAGATCGGCGTCGCGGTTGGCGAGCGTGGTGGCGACGTCGGCGGTCGAGGACACCAGCCGGTCGAGCGCGAACTTGTCTGCCACGATCTCCGAGCCCAGGGCCGTGGACTGGCTGAGCGCCGGGTTGAAGTACTGGATCGCCTGGTTTAGCTGGGGAGGCGTCGCGCCCGACATCAGATACGCGCCCGTCTTGATCAGCTGCTGCAGCGAGCTTCGTACCTGCGGAGTGAGGGAGTTGAGCAGCGTGTCGAGATCGACGATGCCGTGCGTCTGAGAGGTGGGAAGCGTGCCGCCACTCGGAATCTGAGGGCCGCCTCCCGGAGTGAGCGAAACGAAGCGGTTGGAGACTCCGGTCAGGCTCAGCTGTCCGATCGTCGCCACGGTTCCCTTGCGCAGGGGCGTCACGCTCGAGTTTGAGACGTTGAGCTCGACGTCGGCCAGACCGTCGGGGGTGAGGCTGAGGGTGCCCACGGAGCCGACAGGGTGGCCGGCGACCGTCACCAGGTCGCCACGGACGAGCTGACCGGCATCGGTGAACTCGGCATGCAGGACATAGTTCGAGCCGCCCGCGACCAGCAGCAGCACGATCACGACCGCCGCGATCGTCAGTGCCGCCAGCGCGACGAGGCGCTGCAACTGCTCTCGAGCCACGGTGTCAGCCCCCTATCGGCGCGTGCGCGTTCCCACCCCAGAAGATCTGGGTGCCGACCATCCCGATCAGGTGGATCCCCAAGATGTTGGCGACCATCGACTGCGCGGTCGCCCTCCCCACGCCTACCGGTCCTCCGGTCACGTGGTAGCCGTAGTAGATGCACACCAGCACGATGAAGGTCGCGGTGACCATCACCTTGATTCCTGCGAAAAGGAAGTCGGGCGGGTTCTGAAACTCCCAAAAGAGCTGTAAGTAGCCGCCGGGCGACACCTGGCCAAGCTGGACCACGACCGCCAAGTAGGAGGCGACGTATCCGAGGAAAACGGCGGCCATGTAGAGAAACGGCAAGACGAGCCAGGTGCCGAGCAGACGCGTGGCCCCCAGGTACAGAACGGAGTCCAGCCCCATCACCTCCAGGGCGTCGATCTCGTCCGAGATGCGCATCGACCCGATCTCGGCCACGAAACCCGTCCCCACCTTGGCCGCCATCATGTAGCCGAACGCGTAGGGGATGATCTCCCGGAGATCGCATAGGGCGGTGATCGCACCGGCGGCCGAGGTGGCGCCGACCGACTTGGCGCCGTACGCACCTTCGATCCCGCACTGCAGGCCGAAGATGAACACGAGCCCGAGCACGATGATCGCGGAGCCGGTGATCAGGATGCCCGCTTGGCGGACCGTCTCGCCGATGAACTTCAGCACCCTGCCGTTGAGGACCTTCACCATCACCCGCCAGCAGAACAGCGAGGCGACGCCAAACGACCTGAGTGAGGCGACCACGTTCATCGCGGGGTGTTCAAAGCCGGGTGGGTCGCCAGAACCGTTTGCGTGAACACGTAGTCCACCGAGCCGATCGCCAGGAACGCCAGCACGACCGCGCGGTTCACGGCCCGCCCCACGCCTTCAGCGCCGCCCGACGCGGTCAGGCCCATGTAGCAGCACACGATCGCGATCACCCCTCCGTAGATCACGGCCTTGACGAACATGGCCTGAAACTCGACCGTCGTCGCTTGGGCGAAGAAGTCTGAGAAGAAGGGCCCCACCTGGGCACCGTTGGAGACCGTCACCAGGACCCCGCCCAGCGTTCCGAACAGCAGCGCATAGATGGTGAACAGCGGCGTGAGAAGCATCAACGAAAGGAACCGGGGCACGACCAGGCTCTTGACCGGGTCGACCCCCAGCACCATCAGCGCGTCGAGCTCCTCGCGGATCTTGCGTGCCCCGAGGTCGGCCGTCATCGCGGTGCCGGCCACTCCGGCCATCACGATCGCGCAGATCAGGGGCGCCAGCTCCCGCATCACGATGATCACGAACAGCGACCCCAGCCTGTCCATGGCCCCGACCAGCTTCAGGAAGTCCCCGACCTCGATTCCGGCAGGGCCATACGTGAACGCCAGCGATGCCAGGATCATCGGGAACCATCCGAGGCGCAGAGCGAACAGGAACTGGTCGACCAGCTCCGGGCCGTAGTTGTACGGCGGCGTGATCGACGCGAAGATCGTGCGGCGAGCCAGCAGGACCATCGCGCCCACGGTCTCGATGAAACCGCGCACGGGCTCGTAGGCCAATCTCAGAACCGCATCCATCTGCCGGCCTGTCTCCTCCT
>DAIPIC010000004.1:41221-47056 GCA_036771025.1 Solirubrobacteraceae bacterium | reverse complement strand
TACGCCCGGCCTGGAGTTGCCGACGCGCTGATCCGATTGCAGGACCGTGCCGGGCGCGACGTCAATTTGATGCTGTTCTGCCTGTGGCTCGGCGCGGTCGACGCAATCTCGGCCAGGTTCGGCAGCGGAGCGACGTTGCCAGCCTCGTCCAGGCAGAGGAGCAGCGGCAGCTCGAGACGACCGCCGTTCTGCGTGGCTCGCTCGTAGGCTCGATCGACGATTTCCGCCAGCAGCGCCACGAAGATCGGCCTGAGCAGCTTTGAAGTCTTCGCGTCGCCGATCGCGTAGAGCGTCGCCGACTGGCCGAGCAGCCGGTCCGCGGTGATCTGGCACGATCGCGCCGACCGGGCCACCCGCGTGAAGCGGTAGGCCCGGAGCAGGGCCTGTGCCGTGGCCTCGATCGACGAGCGGGTCCGATCGGCCTGCGATTCGAATGCGCGCACTGCGTCATACGCCGCGTTGGCGCCGTCGCGCTCGGATTCCCCGCGAGCGGAGCCGGACAGCTCCAGGAGCGTCCGGTCCAGCTCTCTTGCACCCTGTCCGTAGACCCAGCGGACGACCGCATCCATACCGGCGCCGGTCGCCGCGGCGGTGTAAAGCAGAGGAGCGAGGCGCTGCTCGGCGGCCAGTGCCCAGAAGTCGCCGCCATCGACGCTGCGCTGATCCAGCTCACCGGCCGCGGCCAGACGCCACGCGACCTCTAGTGCCCCGTCCCACGTGCGTGCGCCGTGCAGCGGCGACCAGGTATGCGACTCCGCTCCGCTGAGCCCAAACGGGTCGAAGACGAATACCTCCCCAAGCGACTGCCGGCGGGTCAGCGTCGCGGCCAAGAGGTCGGTCTTGATCGACGAGGCGACGGCCGGCCCCTCCCACTCGAGCAGGGCCGGGATCGCCAGCGCGGACGATTTCCCGGACTGTGGCGGCCCGAAAGCCACGAGCGCGTGACGTTGCTCGGCCCGGAGAACGCGCCCGTGGTGACGCCCCAGCGCGAGCCGGCTCTGGTTGCGGAGCGGTCGGCGGCCGCGGAGCTCGCGCAGGTCGCCGCGCCGCGCCCACCTCGCGCCCGGAGCGGATCCTCGGTGGCTCCTGGCGCGCCCGACGAACAGGACCGCCAGTGCCATCCCGCTGGCAATCAGCAGGAAGGCGCCATAGAACCCTGCCGGTCCTGGGAGATCGGCCCGGGCCGGGCCCGGCCAAGCGCGCGACGGATCGGACAGGCGCGCTGGCAGCCGCGCCAAGATGCTCGGTAGCTGACCGCTCCCTACCGGTGGCCAGCCCTCGCCGAACAGCACCCCGGCTATGCCGCCCCACACCCAAACGACGACCGCGAGCGTCAGCGCCGATCCGAGCGCGGCCATTATCACGACCTCGGATGGCCCAGCCGGATAGCGGTCGCGCATCAGGCGATCCTCATCCCGGTGTCCGTGTCGGTCAGCTCCCCCTCCAGCCGCGAGCGGTAGTGCTGTACCACGAACGACCGCGACCCGACTCGCCACAGCGCCTGCCCGGGCGAGAGCATGGAGATAAGTCCTGCCTCGGCATCCGAGAGCCCCAGCAGGGCCCGGGTCAGCGGGACCTGGCTCTCGTCCTGGTGGTAGACGACGCGGGTGGAGGCATCCGCGATCAGGCCCTCGGCGATCCTCGCGGCGCGTGATCCCGCGTCGCCCACCGCCTGCAGATCGGCGAGCTTGTGGAGGACGACAAGGTTCATGACGCCGAACTGCCGAGCCAGCTTGAAGTTCGACTGAAACCACTCACCGAGGCCGGCGTGCTGGATGATCTTCCACGATTCGTCGGCGACGTTGATCAGACGCTCTCTGCCAGGACGCTCTGACATGCGCGCGAGCAGGGCACTCATCCACGCGGTCGCGCAGGCCATGAGGATCCCGACGGCCGGTGAATCCCGGACGGCGTGGAGATCGAGCACCACGAGCTGGGCGTCGAGATCCAAACCGGGAGTGGTGGGGCCGTCAAACAGCCCGCGCAGTGGCCCTTCGCACAGATCTTGGAGCGCCAGGGCGGCCCGGCGAGCGTCCGCGGCGAGCCGCTCGGGCGTGGTGCGCAGACGCTCCGCCATCTCGGGGACCGGCGCGAACATAAAGGTTGCGATCTCCGGCAGCGTCGGCTCGGCCGCGGTTCGAGTGCGGACCGTGCGAAGCGCCTCTCGCAGCGCGGCCGCCTCCACTTGCGTCAGCGGCGCGCCCATGGCCGTCACGGTGACCGCCCGCAGCAGCTCGAGTTGGGCATGCTCCTCAGGCCGAGACGTCAGCGGGTTGAGGCGCACCGCTCCCCCGGGCTCGAGCGAGATCGGCCGCACTCCCGCGGCTCGACACAGAGGGCCGTACTCCCGCTTGACGTCGAGCACGAATGCCCGCCGACCGAACAAGAGCATCCGCCACAGCAGGGTCTTGACCAGCGCGCTCTTCCCTTGCCCCAGCTTCCCGAGCACGATCGCGTTCGGATCGTCGAGAAGACCTTCCCCGTAGAGGACCCAGGGGTCGTAACAGAACGCCCCGCCGCTGGAATCGCGCCCGACGAACACGCCGCGTCCCCCGAGGCCACCCGCGGCCATGAACGGATAGATCGCCTGAGCGTGCCTGGTCGTGACTCGCATCCCTGGCCGCTCGGCAGCTCGCGCGCTCATCGGCGGCTCCGAGTCATGAGCAGTACACCCACCACAATCGCGATCAGCACCACCACCAGGTGGTCATAGATCAAGCGCGCCACGACGTAATGCCACAGATACGTGGGGAAGCCGCTTCCGGGCCGAATCACTTCAGACCTCTGCAGAGCGGCAGCGTCAAGGTGAAAGCGTCCGCCTGCTGGCCGTACATGCGATAGAGCTCGAGCCGCGCTCGGGCGGCGTGCTCGAGCACTTCTGAGGTTGCGCGCCGGAGGTCGTCCGGGTCGCGGGCGGACACCGTCACGAACCCAGCTAGCCGGACCTCGCCGTGTCCAGCCGCGAGCTCGGCCTCGCGGCGCAGCGTGGACTCCTGCGCTTGGCGCTGGCGGGCGGTTTCGAGCTGGCCGAAGCGATGTCGGAGCTCGCGGTCGGCTCGGTCGCGCGTGATCGCCGCCTCGGTTTCGCGGATCGACCGCTCGGGCGGGACCGGCGCGAACGTTACGGCCACCGTGCGCACGACGCTGGAGCGGCCCAGGAGCGCGTCCATGAACATCGGGGAGACGTCCACCCGGGGCCAGCCGCCGATCCAGTACGTGGCGTGCACGGCGCCGTCGCATCGGTAGTGGTCCCAGCTCTCGCTCGCGCCGAGTGGCCAGGCATTGATCTCGCTGAGGCCGCTTCGGTCGGGATCCGCGGCCTCGAGCGCGGCCAGCTCGGCGCGCGCATACGGGTCAAACGCGGTTCGCAAGACGCGCGACACCTGCCGAGGGCTGAGCGCCCCCAGCACCGTCACCTCTGCCGCCTCGAGTGCTTGAGCGATTCGCTCCGTCTGCTCGACCAGCGCCCGGATCGGTTCCTCGCCGCCACGAAGCTGTCGCGCATCGACCTGGACCGAGATCAGGATCTCGTGCTCCTGAGTCACGCGGGCCGTCGTGCCGATCAGCTCCAGGTAAGACTCGATCATGGGCGCGCCGCGGAGCGGGATCGAGGGGTCGCGCTCGTCGTGCAGCCAGCGCGCAAGCTCATCGGCCTCCGCCGGCGCGGTTCGTTCCAGCCACTGGATCCGCCTGATCGGGGTATTGGCGGAGCCAGACAGGACCAGTCCCCATCGAGCCAATCGGCGTTCCTGTGCCTCGGCTTCCAGAAGCGAAAACGCCACAACGCGGCAGGCGAGGACGGCCGTCAGAAGGCGCCCGGACTGCTCGGAGACCGCTCCGATAGGCCGCTCCCGGTAGTCGGCCTCGATGATCTTCACCCCGCGCAGCGCCGGGGGCGGGCTCGGCCTTGGCTCGGCAAGCTCGCATGGCCGACCGCTGCTCCCGAGCAAGTAGCGGCCGAGCGGCACGCTCATACCTTGGGCAGGCGCTTCCGAACTCCAACGTCGGCCGCCGCGGACTCGGCGTAGGAGGAACGAGCAGACGATAGGCGCCCATTCCTCGAGCGTGCGCTCACGAATCGGTACGACCGCCAGCGCTACGAACAGTCCAAACGAGACCAGGGCCAGCACGGCGCCTGTGGCGTTGGGGGAGACGTTCAACGATGCGACAGCGAGCAGTGCGCCGAACCCCACCGAGGCCGCCTGACCCGCTCGGACCGGTCCGAGAATTCCGCGTCTCTCCAGGGGCCCGAACCTGTAGGTCAGTCGACCGTCGCTCATCGCGACCCCTCGGTCACAGCGACCCCTCGGGCTTCTCCTGTGGCGGAGGCAGCGGGTCATGGTCCTCGCCTGGCTGGTCCATCTTGGGCGTCACCCCGCCGCCTTCCGATGACCGGGATGCGGCATCGCCCGGCGGCCACAATCGGGGATGTGGCCACTCTCCATCGGGGCCCAGCGTGAGTGGTCGCCACGAGCCGTTCGGGGCCTGGAACATCGGATCGAGGCCAGGAAGCCGCTCTGCTGCGCTCTCGGCGGCGTCCGCGGGAACGTCGCCCCCGCTGAGTCCGCTCGAGGCTTCTCCGTTGAGTCCGCTCGAGGCTTCCGGTTCGCCCGTCGGCCCCTCACGGCCGTCGGGCGACACCGGCGCGCGGTCGGCCGTGTCCCGCCTGACGGTCCCGTTCCCATCGGACCGCCTCAGTTCCTCCACGCCTGCCATACGCGCAGAAGCGAGTCCCGCGTCATGCGCCTCGGACCGCATCCGGGCGGTGATTCCCGCCCCGAGCTCCACCAGCTTGTGCTCGGCGCCTTGGCGCTGGATGGTGGCCTTTTGGTAGTTGGCCCCGGCATTTGAGCGCAAGGAATCGACAGCGCCGCTAGCCAACTCGGCCAGGGGCACCAACCGCAGAACGGCCCACGGAGACAGACCGGCCAACAGCAGCAGGGCCGTCCCCGAGAGGCCCGCCATGATTCCGCTCAGGCCGTGGTGCCCAAGTTGATCCAGCGCCGCACCCCCGAGCTCAAGCACCGCGACGATCGCCAGCTTCGACACGATCAGCGCGACCAACAGCTCGACCGACCGGACGGCCCAGACCCGCCGCGACGGCCAGACCAGCGCGGCGAAGGCGAGCGGCAGCATCAGGACGATCACATAGACGGCCGCCTCACGCACGGTCAGCTCCAGCCACAACACGATCGCGCAGCCCGTGGTCACTACTGCGACGAGGAACCGGAGAAACGGCGGCGTCCCGACGGCGATCACCGCGTGTGCGAGGTCGAAGCGCGGGCCGGCCGCTCCGGCGGCGGATGAGACGGCCGAACACAGCTGGTCGGTCGCGGCCAGCAGCAGCATCGTCACGGGCGCGGCGATGCCGACCGCGAGCATGGCCAACGGGAGGTAGCCGAATGCCGCGCGCGTCAGCAGCGCCACATCCGAGCGCAGGAGAGCTTGCACCGCCGCGGCGAACAAGAACGGGAGGGTCAGCAGGGCGGCGATGGCTGCGATTCGCCAGTACGCAGAGGAGAACCATGTGGTGCCGAGCTGTGGCTTGGTGGTCTGGCCGAGGATCTTCGTTGTCTCCGAGATCGAGAACTGCGCGCCGGCGACCACCCACGTCACCATGGCGGCCAGCCCCAGGGCGGTCGATGCGGTCGACGCGCTGCCGCCGCCACCGAAGATGGTCTTGACCGCGCTCCCGATGTGACCGCTCAGGAGCTTCTTTCCGACGCTCAGCACCTTGCCGGTCGCGCTCACCACGGTGCATGCCTTGCTCGCCGCGCCGCCGGCCGCGCCGGCGACAGAGCAGGCGCTCCCGGTGCCCGCCGAGGCCCGGGCGGG
>DAIPIC010000004.1:0-41211 GCA_036771025.1 Solirubrobacteraceae bacterium | reverse complement strand
AGGTGCTGGAAGAAATTGACGAGCCCCGGTCCGGCGCCGATCACGAGCGCCGCGGCCCCGGACACGAGCGCGGCCATCCTCCCGCGAGCCGCGTACTGGTGGTTATGAGAGTGAGACGCGACCGCCCATAGCGCGGCGCCCACGAACGCTCCAAGCAGGGCAATCGCCAGCGCCCAGGCCTCGGCGCCGTTCACCAGCTGCTGGAGGACATTGCTGCCCGGCAGCCCGGTGGGGTTGGGGTGCGCGCTGACCGCGGCTGTTATCTCCATCCGATCCTCCTGATTAAAACTGAGCCAATTGAAGTGATTTGAACCTAGCAAGTGCACTTGATACTTGCTAGCTTTGTTCGTATCAAATTAGCTTCAATTAGAAGGAGATCATGGGTGAGAGGGTCGAGTGGCACATCAACGAGCGCCGATGCCCTGCCGGTGGACGAGCTCTATCGAGACCTGTCGGAGCGCCTTGCGCAGATCGTCCGCTTCGACGTACGCGCTCCCGAGTCCGTCGTAGAAGAGGCCTGTCAGTTCGCCTGGGGACGGCTGATGGACCATCGCCACCGCGTCCGGCGCGAGAGCGCGCTGTCGTGGCTGGCAAGGACCGCCGTGCGGGAAGCGCTGAAGCTCCGCGCGCGCGACGGACGGTACGTTTCGCTCGATGTCGCCTTCGGCGGCGAACGGCCGACGGAGGTTCCGACGCTCCCCCCGCCCGACGAGACGTTCGAGCGCCGGGAGCGGCTTCAGTCGATCCGTCACCTCCCGCAACGTCAACAGCAGGTGCTGTGGCTACATGCCCTCGGGCTCACCTACTCGGAGATCGCACGTCATGCGGGCTGCACGACGCGCACCGTGGAACGGCAGCTGCTACGCGCGAGACGCGCCGTGCGCAAAGCGGCGGCGGCGTAGTTCGGGGGGGCGTGCGATGTTGACCGGACTATTCGCTGTCAACGTCCCACACCCCCGACGGCGATCGAGGCGATCGACCGACCGAGGGCCCAGGGGCTCAGCGCGCGCGCCCGCGCTTGCGGCGACGCCGCTCGGCGGGGCTGAGCTTCCGGGGCTTCGGACGGGGCTTCGAACCGCTCCGGGGTCCGACGCCGGCCGTGGCCGCGGCGGCCCGGGCCGGTGCCCGCCTCCGGGCGTCGTGCCAGATGTAGAAGGAGATTCCGCCGAGCACGATGAGGGCGCCGAGGGCGATGAGGATGGCGTCGGTGCCGCTCAGACCCCCGCCCGAGGAGCTGCTCGTGCCCGGAGTGACGGGCACCTGATTCGGAGTCCCGCCGGGCGTCGGAGTCGCTCCGGACGGTGGAGTCCCGCCGGGCGTCGGAGTCGCTCCGGACGGTGGAACATTCGGCGCCGGGGTGGTGGGCGTCGTGGCCTGGGCCTGCGGGACGGGGCTGAAGGGGTTCGCGGGCGGGGCGGCGGCGAACGCGGCGCCGGGCAGCGCCAGCGCAGCGGCTCCAATCACTGCGGCGACTCGTGTCGCGAGACCCAGCCTCAATGCTTCTCGCCGGAGCCGGACGCGAGTGGCTGCTCCATCGCCGGCGTCTCGGGCGCGTCGCGATACGGCTGCTCCTCGGCCACGTCCTCCTCGTGGTACACGCTCTCGGCGTTGACGGCCCAGATGTCGTGCTCGGTGCCCTGGAGGATGTTGTCGACCGCCCGCATGGCGGTCAGCATCGAGTGGTCCGAGTTGTTGTAGCGGTGCAGTCCGTTGCGGCCCACCTGCACCAGGTTCGGGATCTGCTCGAGCCAGCGCTTGATCGCCTCCACGCGCTCCGCGTACTCGGCGTCGTACATGGGGTATGCCTTGTGCACGCGGACCACGAAGCCCATCTTGACCTTCTCGGCCCGGGCAAGTCCCAGCTGCTGAAGCTCCTGGGTCGCCATCGCCACCAGGTCATCGTCGGCCATGTTCCAGAGCTCGTCGCCCTCGAAGCAGAAGTACTCCATCCCGATCGAGGCGTCGGTGTCGTTGGGCACCATCCACGGGCTCCAGGAGCGGAAGTTCTGGATGCGGCCCACCTTCACGCCAGGCTCGTGGATGTAGATCCAGTTGTCGGGGAACAGGTCCTCGCCGTCGATCACCAGCGAGACCGTGAGGAAGTCTCGGTACCGCAGCCCGCGGGCGGCGTCGCGTACATCGCCGGGCGCGTCGGGATCCGCGATCCCCACCGTCGTCCTCAGCGGGAGCGAGGAGATCACGTATGACGGCGTGAGCGTCTCGCCGCCGGCGATGACCTCCACCGCCCGCCCGTCCTTGGGGTCGATCCGCAGCCGGGTGACGGGAGCGTTCAGCCGCACCTCGCCGCCGTGGGCCCGGATGTCCTCGGTCATCTGCTCCCACATCTGACCGGGCCCGAAGCGGGGGTAGTTGAACTCGTTGATCAAGGAGGTGATCTTGTTGCCCCGGTTGCCGACGAAGGCCGATTTGGCGGCGCTGAAGAACGACAGGTTCTTGATCCGCTGCGCGGCCCATTCGGCCCGGATCTCGGTGGCCGGCACGCCCCACACCTTCTCGGAATAGGACTTGAAGAAGTGGCCGTACAGCCGCTTTCCGAACCGGTTTGAGACCCACTCCTCGAAGGTGTCCTCGCGGCCCTTGGGCTTGATCGCCGCCCATAGGTAGGACAGGAGGCAGAGCGTGAGCTCGAGCGGGCCGAGCTTGCGGATCACGTCCATTCCCTGCAGCGGATATTCCAGAAAGCGCCGCCGCCAGTAGATCCGCGACTGGCGCGGTCGCTTGAGGAACTCCTCCTTCATGATCTCGTGCCAGAGGTCGTCCACCTCTTTGACCTTGGTGAAGAAGCGGTGTCCGCCCAAGTCGAACCGGTACCCGTCGCGCACCTCAGTGCGCGCCAGCCCCCCGACCTGGTCCGAGGCCTCGAGCACGATTACCGGCTTGCCTCGCTTTGCCAGCAGGTAGCCGGCGGTCAGCCCGGCGGGGCCCCCGCCGATCACCACGGCCGGCTTGTCTTGGGTTATGTCAGCCATTCTTCTGGTAGAGGACTGCACTGTCGGCGATGTCGGGAGCTCCGCGGTAATAGTGCGGGGCCAGCGCGACGACCTTCAGGACTCCGCTGTTCACGTCGGCCTGGAGAATCGCGCCCCACTGAGCCGAGCGCCTGCGGATCAGCACTGTCCACGGCGCCTGCCAGTTCTTGACACCCTCGGTCAACGGGCGGACATACAGCAGTTGCTGGCCTGGCCTGAGGCTAGCAACGAGGGGGCCGAGCGTGGGCTGCGGGTCGGTGTGCTTCAGCCGCGTGTCGGCGTCCACCCAGTTCATGTAGCTGGGGTTCGACACCGGCCCGATCGTGTTGGCGTACCGCAGGCCGTCGGGCAGGTAGTACCAGGCAAGCGGGGTCTGCTCGGGCTGCCCCGAGATCACGAGGTCGCCGGGGTGAAGCAGCGGCGACAGCTCCCCGCCCACGTCGCGCATGTCGCTCTTGTAGTTGGAGGCCACCGATGAAGGGTTCAGCAGGAACACGACCGAGAGCACCAGCGCGCCCAGGCCCACCACGCCGGCGCGGGCGCATCCGAACGCCGCGATCAACAGGATCGAGGCCACCACCGGCGCGAAGTACCGGGGCACGTAGGCGGGGTTGATCTGCGACGAGAGCCAGGCGGCCAACAGCGTGACGATGGGCAGGATGATCAGCGCCCACAGCACTGCCGCCTCCCGGGTCCGTCGCATGCGCCGGGTGAACAGGGGAGCCAGGCCCACCACGCAGGCGGCCAGCAGCACCACGGTCACGCGGTCGCCCCCCAGGACCTGGCGCGAGATCAGGATGGGCGTCCCCAACCCCGGCTTGGTGCTCCAGGGGGCCGCCGTGTGGGCCGCCTGATACAGGAAGGTCGGCAGCCAGGGCAGGTACACGACTCCCGCCGCGGCGAACGCAAGCAGCGCGTCGCGCAGCATCAGCCGCCGGTCGGTGGCAACCAGGTAGGCCGGGACCAGCGCTACCAGCGAACCGATCACGAAGAACAGGCCCCACGTGTGCGTGTAGAGCATCAGCGCCAGAGAGGCCGAGAACGCGATCGCGTAACCCCGTCTGCGGTGCACGAATGCCTGGATGAACGAGACGGTGGCCATGATGCCGAGCAGCGCCATCAGCTCGTACATCCGCGTCTCCTGCGCGTAGTTCGTGAGCCAGGCGTTGAAGGCGAACAGGACCGCGGCGATCAAGCCCGCGCGCCGGCCGAACAGCGTCCAGCCGGCCCACATCCCTACCGGCACGGTGAGGAGGCCGAACAGCAGCGAGAGAGAGTGGGTGGCGGACTCGCTCCCTCCGAACAGGCTGATCCACCCGTGAAGCAGCACGTAGTAGAGCGGCGGGTTCCCGTCGTGGCGGAGGATCCCCGGGATGGCGCCCACGGAGTGCGACGCGATCCCCGTGGTGATCGCTTCGTCCATCCAGAACTGGCCGCCGAGGAAGCGCGAGCGCAGATAGGCGGAGGCCGCCAGGGCGGCCAACAGCACCAGGCCGGTGCTGGCCCATACCGGAACGCCCTCGAGCCACCTCAGCTCCGGGCGCTCGCCGAGCCGAGAGAAGCGGCCACGAGGTCTCGCAACAGTTGTCACTAGAGCGTCACCCTACCCGCGCAACTTGAATAAGCGTTGAAGGTGCGCACGTGGGCCACCAGCCGGTAGTGCGTGCTCTTCCATCCGCTGACCACCGGCAGCAGGAAAGCGCGCCGCGTGGCCCGTGTCTGAAAGATCACGTTCGGCGGCGGACCGGGACGCGCCGTCGAGAAGGGCGGCGCCTGCACGCGCAACGTGTGCACACCAAGCATCCAGGCCAGCATCGGCACCTGGAACCCCTCGGTCATGACGGTTCCGCAGCCGAGGATGCGAGCGGGACCCCCGAGCTCGGCCACCGCCGCGGCCATGTCGTGGCGAAGATGAGCCTGGTAGATGAGCGCGCCGTGCGTGGCGGGGATGCTGACCACCCGGCGCCCGATCCACGGGGGACAGGCGATGAACAGCCCGATGACCACGCCGGCGGCGCCGATGGTCGGCACGAGTGGCCCCCGGAAGGAGGGGCCCCGCGCCCGCGCGGCCACGATCCGGCCCGCGCGGCGGGCCAGCTCGTGGGCTGCCCACGCCCAACCCGCGCCGCCCACGATCGCGATCAGTGCCGTTCCCAGCACCAGGTAGCGATCGTTGCCCGAAAAGCCGGCCTGGGTCTCGAGCGCCACCCCGATCCACCAGGCAAAACCGATCGTGCCCAGCACAAGCAGCACGCGTCGGGCACGAGCGCGAGCGTCCCAGGTGCCGGACGGGGAGCCGCCGTTATGCGATCCGGTGGCCCCGGCCGAGCGGGCCAGGGGGCGACGAGCCCAGGCCGTCAGCGCGGCCACGGCCATCGCCACCAGGGCTCCCAGCTTGACCTGCATGAGCGCTGAGCGCCAGGCGTGGTGGGCGAACTCCGTGCAGAATGGGCACTTGGCGAAAGCGGCGCTGTTCGACCGCGGCGTCTGCGCGCGGACGACGCCTCTGAGCAGGTGGCCAGAGCCCCAGAGCTCCGGAAGGAACCACAGCGCGGGGACCAGTGCGAAGAGCCCGAGAACCAGCTTTCGGCTGCCGGGCTGGGTTCGCCACAGCTGGACCCCGTACGGGATCCACAGCAGCCACAGCTCTGGACGGTCCAGCGCCGCGAAGAAGCCGATCACGAACGCCTGCCGGTGAGCTCCGTCGTAATGGCGCTCGAGGGCGATCAGCACCAGGGCAACCATCAGCCCCTCGGAGTACCCGAGCGCGTCTTGGGAGATGACGCCCTGGGCGTTGAGCAATGTGCCTACGGCGATCAGGCCCGCGAGCGCGGGCGCCACCAGCCGGGCGATCCGCGCGCTGCCCGCGCGGGCGGCTGCGTCGCCGCGCGTGAGCCCGTGCGTCAGCCGCCAGGCCACGCGGAAGCACATCGCGGCGGCCATGAGCGCGCCGGTCCGCGCCACCAAGAGCCACAGGTCGGGGGCGGCGTGTCCGAGCGGCGCGAACGCGGTCGTGAAGATGACCGGCAGGGGCTTCCACGTGGGACCGCCCGTGGTGTGAAGGTTCAGGTGCACGATCTCCCGGCCCCACACCAGCCATGCCCAGGGGTCGTAGCTGGGCGTCGAGGGGATCAGCAGCGACAGGGCGGCCAGCGCCAGCGAGGCGGCGCCGAGGACGAGATAGAAGCGCGCTGCGCCCGAGGCGGCCCGTCCGGGGGCGAGCACCGGCTGACCGGTGGGCGACCGCGGCGGAGCAGGCGCGCGGAGCTCTGCGACCGAGACCGACAGCGAACTACCCCTTCACGCCCTGCCCCAGGCAACCCTCGATCGCCTGAAGCTCGCTGTCCGAACCCCGGTTGGGATATAGAAGGGCAGCGCCGATCACCTCGGCCCCTTGCGTTTGGCCCGCGATCTGTGCCGCCGTCGCCGCGCCGGGCGTCGAGAGGAATCGGATCATTGGTCCTCCCGGAAGCTGGCCGACCTGGATGCTGGTGGCGCCCACCTCGACCGCTGACAAGCCGCGGTCATGGATGCACTTCAGGTAGTCCGGTCCACCGGTGCGCGGGTTGTCGATTCGACCGCGGCCTTGGGAGGGTTTGACGGTGGTCCCGCACGCGCCGAGTGCGACCACTGCCAACCCGCCGGCGAGCAGGGTCTTCAGCGACGACATGCGCGGCAGGGTAAAGGATCTGCTCCACTACTCTCCGGCCGTGTGATCGCTCTGGCCGCCGCATCGGGACCGCTGCCCAAGCTGGGCATTGTCCTGGTTTCCCTCCTGGCGGCCGCGGTGCTCGTGGCCCGCGACGACAGGGTCAGGGCGGCGGCGATCCTGGGCGCCCTCGTCGTGTCGCCTCCGCTGCTGCTGGCCACGATCTGGCACTCGTCAAAGCTCGCGTTCGTCCACAAGCATCCTCCGGTCGCCGTGGCTCTGGCCGTGGCCGCGGTCGTGGTTGTGGTGGTCCTGGCGGTGCTGATCGATCGCCGCCCGGAGATCCTGGGCGTCCTGGCCGTGCTCGCGATGCCCTTTCGGATCTCGATCGGGACGGCCGGCGGAACCTCCAACCTGCTGATCCCGCTCTACCTCGTCGTGGGCGCGGGGTCGCTGGCCGCGGCGATCCCGGCGCTGCGCGGCAGGACGGTGCTCGGAAGCGACGCGCCGCGAGAGCCCGGGTGGCTCGAGCGACTGCTCGCGCTCTACCTCGTCGTCTACGCGCTGCAGGCGACGTACTCCCCGGGTCCCGGCTTCCAGCAGGCGGTGCAGAACATCGGCTTCTTCTACGTGCCGTTCACGCTGCTCTACAGCGTGCTGGTGCGGCTGGAATGGACGCCGCGCCTTCTGCGCAGCTGCCTGCAGATCGTGGCCGTTCTGGCGGTGGTGTTCGCGGCGATCGGGTTCATCGAGTACGGAACCAAGACCACCTTCCTGTCCTCGAAGCTGGCCGAGCAGAACCAGCTGTACGTGTACTTCGTCGTGAACTCCGTCTTCTTCGACCCCAACATCTTCGGTCGCTTCCTGGCCCTGGCGATGGTGGCGTTGGCCATGCTGCTGCTCTACGACCGCCAGCCTCGGATGCAGCTCGCCGTGAGCGGGGCGCTCGCAGCGCTGTGGGTGGCGCTCGTTTTAAGTTTCTCGCGGGCATCGATGGTCGCCCTGCTGGTGGGCCTTGCCGTCCTGGCGGCCGTCAAGTGGCGGCTCACGAGGGCCCTGGTGGTGGCCGCGGTGGTGGTGGTGATCGGTGGCGCCGCGGTGGCCATCTCACCCACCACGTTCGGCCTCAATCAAGGTTTCAACGGGGTGTCGGCGGGCAGGGGCAGCGTGCTCTCGGGAGGCCTGCGGCTGTTCCGTGACCGGCCGCTGTGGGGCTTTGGTTCGGGCTCGTTCCAGGCCGCCTACCAGGCCCATCATCTGAGCTCGGGCACGCTCACGGCGTCCCACACCACGGCGGTGACGATCGCCGCCGAGCAGGGGCTGATCGGAGAGCTCGCGTATCTGGCGCTCGTGCTGGTGGCGATCGTGGCGCTGCTGCGGGGGGCGAGGGCCGATCCGGCCCGCGCCGCGATCGCCGCCGCGTTCGTGGCACTCGTGGTGCACACCGAGCTGTACGCCGACTTCCTGGAGGATCCGTTCACCTGGGCTCTGCTGGGAATCGGCTTCGCGCTGGCGCGTGCCCCGGGACGCGAGCCGGCGGCCGCCACAGCCCCTGCGGTGAGGGTCGCGCCGGTGCCGGCGTAGCCAGTCGGCGGGCGTCAGGCCGGGACGGCGACCACGCCCATCCCGTCCACCGCCGGCTCGGCGAGCGGGCACACGGCCCGGGCCTCGGCCACGAGCTGCTCGACGCTGCGGTGAAAGGGGGGCAGATGGATCAACAGCAGCCGCTCGATGCCGGCCTCTTCCGCGACGCGGGCGGCCTGCGCCCCGGAGCAATGAATGTCCGCGTTGCGAGGTGCACCGGTCGTGAACCAGGCTTCGTGGGCCAGCAGGTGGCAACCGGCGGCGAAGGAGGCCGATTCGGGGTCGTAGGCCGTGTCGGTGATCCAGGCCAGGTGATCGTCGAACCGGAACGCGAGGGTGGGCGCCGAGTGGCGATCCTGTCGGCGGATCGCCACCGGCATACCCGCCAGCTCGATCTCGTCCGAAGGAAGGTCCCGGACCTCGATGTCCTGCTCCTCGAGCGACACCGGCTGGACCGGTTCATGGGTCAGCCGCTCGAGCACAGTGAAGGTCGAGGTTTCGTACAGCAGCCTTCCAGGGCCCCAGACCGTGGTCTGAGGGCAGAGGCCTACGGCCGGGAGCGCGCCCAGGCCGGCCACGTGATCGAGGTGAAAGTGGGTGAGGAGGATGTCCAGCCCCTCCAGCCCGTCCAGCAACTCCGGCCGCTCGATGAGCGTCGCCACCCCGCTGCCAGCGTCGATCAGGATCCCCTGGTTCTCGATGCGCAGCAGGGCGCTGGCTGTCTGCCGGCCGTGGGCGGGGAACCATCCGCCCCCGCCGAGGATCGTCAGCATTCGCCGCGCGCCGTGAGCATGTGAGGCCACCCTATCGGCGCGCGGGGGCACGCCTCTGAGCGGGCGATCACACTACTTCTTCTGCAGCTCCTCGGTCACGACGCCCTTGGGCTTGGTGGCGATCACGAGCCGAAGCAACAACTCGTGCAGCTGCTTGCGCTCGTCCGCGCTCAGCGGCCCCAGCAGATCCTCTTGGGCCTTGCGCGCGAGCTGGCGACCGCGGGTGAGGGTCTCGCGGCCATCGTCGGTTATGTGGATCGCGTGGGCGCGCCGGTCGGACGGATGCCGGCGCCGCTCGACGAACCCGGCGGCTTCCAGGTCGTCGACCGTTGAGACCATCGAGCTGGGATCGATACCCGTGCACTTCCCGAGGGCCTGCTGGGTCAGCGCCCCCTCGGCGTCCAGCACGTTGAGAGCGCCCCACATCCGCGTCGTGAGGCCCAGCTCCTCCATCCTCGAGCCGAACTGCTTGGCCGCCACGTGACCCATCCGGGCCAGCAGAAAACCCGTATGCTTCATCAGCGCTCGGTGCGCTCCGGGCGGACCTGGGTGGGGGGAATCTTGAGGGCTTATCGCGTTCACGCTCGTCCTAGTTACACGAGTGTAGCACGGAACGCTTGCGCCGAGAAATAGTTTGTGCTACTAATCGTGCGCGCCGCAAAAGGTAGCCGTCCAAATGACTTTGGTCCCCTGGTGGGGCCTTTCGTTCGTCGTAGTACGCAAACGTCCTTCACGGGGGAACACCATCAGATGATGACTTCAATTACGCGCTGGGTCCTGGCCCACAAGCGTCTCGTGACCGCCACGTGGATCGTGATCACGCTCGTGGGGATCGCGACCGTGAGCAACGCCGTCGGGGCGTTCAGCAACGAGTTCAGCGTCCCGGGCCGCGAAGGGTTCACGACCAACCAGCGCATCCTGCACACCTACCACAACGGCGGCAACTATCCGCCGCTTCTGTCCGTGGTGACGCTCCCGGCGGGGACCTCAGTGGCCTCGCCGTCCGTCCGAGCGGGCCTCGAACAGGTGGAGGGCAAGCTGCGCCGGGCACTTCCCGGGACGCGCACCGCGTCGTTCGCCTCGACGGGCGACCGAGCCTTCGCGTCCAAGAACGGGCGGACGACGTTCGTGCTCGCCTACCCGCCGCCGCCACACAAGAGCTCCTTCGGCGGCAACAGTCACGCCGCCAAGGTGGCCGCGTCCACCCTGGCCGGGGACACGATCGCGGGGGCGCCCGTGCACGTCACGGGATTCGACGCTCTCCAGAACCAGACCGGCGGGGGCAACGGCCCCGGGATCCTGCTCGAGTCCGTCCTCGGCGGAGGAGGGGCGCTGCTGGTGCTGGCGTTCGTGTTCGCCTCGCTGCTGGCCTTCGTGCCGCTGTTGATGGCGGTCGTGACGATCATGACCACCTTCCTGGTGCTGTACGGCGTCACGGCCTTTGCCCAGGTGTCGGTGATCGTCGAGTTCCTGGTGGCCCTGATCGGCCTCGGGGTGGCGATCGACTACACGCTGTTGATCGTGGTCCGCTGGCGCGAGGAGCGCGCCCACGGGCGGACGGGAGATGAGGCGGTGGTGCGAGCCATGGAGACCGCCGGTCGCGCCGTGGTCTTCAGCGGAACCACGGTGGCCATCGGGCTGCTGGCGATGATCGTCCTTCCGCTCCCGTTCCTGCGCTCGATCGGCTACGCCGGGTTGCTGATCCCCCTCGTCAGCGTGGTGGTGGCCTCGACGCTCCTGCCGGTCGTGCTGGCCAAGGCCGGCAACCGCCTCGACTGGCCGCACGTTCGCTCGGATGACAAGGCGAGCCGCTCCTGGACGGCGTGGGCGCAGGCCGTCGTCCGCCAGCGGTGGGTCGCCGCAGCCGGCGCGGCCGCCGTCCTGGCGGCCCTGGTCCTCGCCGCCACCCAGATCCAGTTCGGCACCCCGAACGTGAACATGCTCTCGAAGCATGGCGATGCGCGCGCGGGACTGAACGCTCTCGAAAGCTCGGGCATCGGCGCGGGCGCCCTTGAGCCAATCGAGGTCCTGGGGCCGGCGAGCAACGCTCCGCGCGTGGTGGCCGCCGTCGGCGGCGTGCCTGGCATCCACGGCGCCTTCACGTCCGCCAGTCCGCAGTGGCAGCGGGACGGCACGGCCGTGGTCGACGCCCTGCCCATCGCCGATGGATCCACCTCCGCGGGACGCGACACGATTACCAAGGTGAAGACGGCCGCGCACGACGCGGGCCGCGCCGTCCGCGTGGGTGGAACGGGGGCTGAGAACGCCGACTTCGTCTCGGCGATCTACGGAAGCTTCCCGGTGATGATCGCCCTGATCGCGGTGCTCACGTTCCTACTGCTGGCGCGGGCTTTCCGCTCACTGCTGCTGCCGCTCAAGGCCGTGATCCTCAATGTGATCAGCGTGGCCGCGGCCTGGGGCGTGATCACGCTCGTCTGGCAGGAAGGCCACGGTTCAAGCGCCATCTGGGGGATCGCCGCCAGCCACTCGATCGAAGCCTGGATCCCGCTGATGGTGTTCGCGTTCCTGTTCGGACTCTCGATGGACTACGAGGTGTTCATCCTGGCCCGGATGCGAGAGGAGTACGACGCCACCGGATCCACTGACGGTGCGGTGGTGCGCGGCATCGGACGTACGGGACGGCTGGTGACCAGTGCCGCGCTGATCCTGTTCCTGGCGTTCATTTCGATGGCCACCGCCCCGGACCCCACGGTCAAGGTATTCGCCACCGGCCTGGCCGCGGGCATCCTGCTGGACGCGACGGTCATCCGGGCGCTGCTCGTGCCGGCGGTCGTATCCCTGCTCGGTCGCTGGAACTGGTGGCTGCCCACCCGCCCGGCGCGGCTGCTCCGGGTCGAGCCATCGCATCCGCCTCGCCCGGCGGCCGACGCGGCGGGCGCCGGCTAGAGCCGTAAGTCGCCGGGGTGTCTCCCACGCTGGAGGCGCCCCGGCGCGGCCAGCTCCAATCCGATCGGCCGCCGGCTCTCGGCTGGACGGGTGGAGGAGCGCGCTTACCCTCAGGGCACGTGCCATCAGCTACCGTCCGCCGCGTGGCCGTCGAAGCGCCTCCCGCCAGGACCTCGGTCGAGGTCGCGTCCGTGCGCGGCTTCCGCGACCTGCGCGATTTTGTCTCGCTGCCCTTTCGGCTACACGCGGGCACGCCCTGGGTCCCGCCGCTCAAGCTCGAGCGCTATCAGTTTCTCAACCGCAGGCTGAATCCGTACTTCAAGCATGCCGAGGCCGAGTACTTCCTGGCCCGCCGCGACGGTCGGACAGTGGGCCGAATCACGGCCCAGATCGATCACGCTTTCTGCGACTACCACAAGAGCAGGTGGGGGATGTTCGGTTTCCTGGAGTTCGAGGACGACCAAGAGGTCCTCGAGGCGCTGCTGGACACGGCCGCTCGCTGGCTCGGACAGCGGGGCAGGGAGCGGATGGTCGGACCGATGGATTTCCAGATGAACGACGAGGCCGGTGTGCTCGTGCAGGGGTTCGAGCTCGAGCCGATGATCAAGCAGCCCTGGCACCCGCCCTACTACCAGCGCCGGTGCGAGGCGGCCGGCCTGTCAAAGGCCATGGACCTGCTGCACTGGGACGTTCTGGTCACCGACCGGGATAACCGGATGCACCCGATCCTGCCCAAGCTGGCGGAGGCCTCTCGATCCAAGCACGGGATCCAGATCCGCAAGATGTCCCGCGTCCACCTGCGGCGCGATCTGGAGGAATTCGCCAAGGTCTACAACGCGGCGTGGTCGAAGAACTGGGGGTTCGTCCCCTACAGCAAGGGGGACCTCGACGGGTACGCGAAGGACCTTCAGCTGGTCTTCGACCGCGACTGGTTCATGATCGCCGAGAACGACAACGAGACCGTCGCTGCGGCGATCTCGATCCCGGATATCAACCAGGTGCTGCAGAAGATGCACGGCCGGCTGTTGCCGCTTGGGTGGTGGCACTACCTGCGGCGGCGGCGGATCATCGATCGCTGCCGCGTCGGCTTTCTGGGGGTGCTCCCCGAGTACCAGCACACGGGCGTTGCCGCGGCGCTGTACATGGAGCACTTCGATATGGCAGCGAAGACCCGGGTCAATCGCGGTGAGGCTGGGTGGATCCTCGAGGACAACCACTCGATGAACCGCGGGCTGGAGGCGATGGGCGGCCGGATCGTCAAACGCTGCCGGATATACGAGCGGCTGCTCGACGACTTGGACGAGGGCGCCGGTCCGGCGCTGTAGGCGCACGCGCCGCTACGCTACCCCGCCTCATGTCAGTCACGGTCGTAGGTTCGATCGCATTCGACGCGGTCACGACGCCGTTCGGCTCCCGCGAGCGGATGCTGGGGGGCTCAGCCGTGCACTTCTCGCTGGCCGCCTCGTTCTTCGACACCGTGCACGTCGTCGGCCCGGTGGGAGACGACTTCACGGAGGCCGAGTACGAGGTGCTGCGCGCGCGAGGCGTGGACACCAGCGCGATCGAGCACGTACCGGGAGGGAAGACGTTCTTCTGGCAGGGGAGGTACGGCTGGGACCTGAACGATCGCGAGACGCTCGAGACGCAGCTCAACGTGTTCGCCGACTTCGAGCCCAAGCTGTCCGAGGCCGCCCGCGCGGCCGACGTCGTTTTCCTGGCCAACATCCAGCCCGAGCTCCAGCGAGAGGTCCGCGCTCAGTGCCGCGACGCTCGCTTCGTCGCCCTGGACTCGATGAACCTCTGGATCGAGACGGCGCGCGACGCGTTGATCGAGACGATCTCGGAAGTCGACTGCCTGATGCTCAACGACGCCGAGCTTCGAGAGCTGACGCGCGAGCCGAACCTGGTGCGGGCGTCTCGACAGGTTCGGGAGTGGGGGCCGCGAGTAGTCGTCGCCAAGCAAGGGGAGTACGGCGCGGCGCTGGTGACCGAGGATGGCTTCTTCGGCCTGCCCGCCTTCCCGCTGGAGACCGTGGTGGACCCCACCGGCGCCGGAGACTGCTTCGCCGGCGGGTTCATGGGCTATGTGGCTGCCCATCCCGATGACGAGCTCGACCATGACCTCCTCCGCCGCGCGATGGCCTACGGGACCGCGCTGGCGTCCTTCAACGTCGCGGAGTTCGGCGTCGAGCGGATCGCCAGGCTGAGCAGCGAGGAGATCGCGGAGCGCGTCGGGGAGCTCCAACGGATCACCCAATTCGTCGAAAAACCGATCGCCCTGCGGGATTGACGGCTGCAGAAGGCGTCAGCCGGAAGCCATCGGCGGAGCTCGCGTAGCGCCGCTCCGCCGAGGGGTTCTGCTGACGACGTTTGCCGTTGAAATCTGTGCGACAAGGGGTAGGATCGCGCCCGTGACCTGGGGATTCTTGTGGTTGATGTTTGCGATCAAGATCCCGTTGATCGCGCTGATAATCCTGGTGTGGTGGGCGATCCGGCAGAAGCCAGAGGAGCCGCCCTCCGCCTCCGATGACGACGGCGGGATCAAGCGCGAGCATCCCCACCGCCCAAGGCCGTTTCCCCGGCATCCCCGCCGGGGTCCCCACGGTGGTCTGCCGCCGGCGCCTCCCTCTCGCGTCCGAAGCGTCAGGGCCAAAGCGCGCACGGTGGATCACTAGCGCGCCGGCTGAACAGATCCGCAGGCGGTGACAGACTTGCCGCCCATGGCGCAGGCGCCTCTTTCCGTTCTGTCTGACGGCACGATCATCGAGCTCGTCGAGCAGGGGAGGATCAGGATCGATCCCTGGGACCCGCGGCTCGTCCAGCCCGCGAGCGTGGATCTGCGCCTCGGCGACTCCTTTCGCGTGTTCCACAATCACCGCGCCTCGGCGATCGACCTGCGCGACCCGCCGTCGGGACTGACCGAGGAGGTGGTCGTCCCGCGGGAGGAGTCGTTCGTGATCCACCCCGGCGAGTTCTGCCTCGGACGTACGCTGGAGTGGGTCGAGCTGCCGGACGACCTGGTAGCGCGCATCGAGGGGAAAAGCAGCTTGGGCCGCCTCGGCCTCATCGTCCACGCCACCGCCGGCTTCTGCGACCCGGGCTGGAAGGGGACGCTGACGCTCGAGCTGAACAATCTGACGCGGGTGCCGATCAAGCTCTACCCCGGGCTGCCAATCGCGCAGCTGTCGTTCATGGCCCTCGACCAGCCCGCCCGCCGCCCATATGGCAGCCCCGAGCTCGGCAGCCACTACCAGGGCCAGCGGGCCGCGACCGAGAGCCGGTACGAGGGTCTGGAGCGGAAGCCAAGCGACCGTGGGCGCACGAAGATCGGGTAGCGTTCGCGGCCCATGCTCCAGACGTTGCTCGCCGCCTCCGAACCGTCGAAGGTGCCGTGGTACATCGGCGGCGGCGTGTTTGTCGTGTGGGCCCTGGTCCTCGCCTACATAGGACTGAGCAACCCGACGTTTCCCGGCGGAGCACGGGGGCAGCGCGGGGTCATGGCGCTGAGCCTCGTGCTGGCGGTGGTGGCGATGGGAACCGCCGTCTACGTCAAATAGCCCCCCGGGTCATCGCGCGAACTTAGTGTCGGTTCCTCCCGGCCACTGCGTGGTACTACAGTGATGTAGCGGCCATTCGTCCGCTCTGGCTCCTGAGCCGGAGACACCGCCCCGGGAACCGCGAGAGGAGAGCCATGACCACCGAGACCAAGCAGACGGACGGCGCCGGCGCAGGGACGGCGAACGAATCGCTGACGGTTACGGACAACCGCACCGGCAAGCAGTACGAGATTCCTATCGAGGACGAGACGATCCGCGCGACCGAGTTGCGCAAGATCAAGGTCCACGAGGACGACTTCGGGCTGATGAGCTACGACCCCGCCTACATGGCGACTGCCTCCTGCCGCTCGGCGGTGACGTTCATCGATGGCGAGAAGGGGATCCTCGAGTACCGGGGCTATCCGATCGAGCAGCTGGCTGAGCAGTCCACCTATCTAGAGGTCGCCTACCTGCTCGTACACGGGCACCTGCCCTCTCAGAAGGAGCTCGACGAGTGGGTGCACGAGATCACGATCCACACGTTCGTGCACGAGAACGTCAAGGAGTTCATGCAGGGCTTTCGCTATGACGCACACCCGATGGGGATGCTGCTTGCGTCAGTGGGAGCGCTTTCCACCTTCTACCCCGAGGCCTCGGCCATCAAGGACCACGACGGGCGCTACCTCCAGATCATCCGCCTGATCGCCAAGATGCCGACGTTGGCGGCGTTCTCCTACCGCCACAACCGGGGCATGCCCTACGTCTATCCCGACAACGACCTCAGCTACCCGGGCAACTTCCTCTCGATGATCTACAAGGTGGCGGAGCTCAAGTACGAGCCCGACCCCCGACTCGAGCGCGCGCTCGACATCCTCTTCATCCTCCACGCCGACCACGAGCAGAACTGCTCCACCAGCGCCGTCCGCAGCGTCGGGTCCTCACAGGTGGACCCCTACTCCGCGGTCGCGGCCGGCGTCGCCGCTTTGTATGGGCCGCTCCATGGGGGGGCCAACGAGCAGGTGCTCAAGATGCTCCGGCGGATCGAGAGCAAGGAGAACATCCCCGACTTCATCAAGGGGGTGAAGGAGGGCAAGGAGAAGCTGATGGGCTTCGGCCACCGGGTGTACAAGAACTACGACCCCCGGGCCAAGATCATCCGCAAGCACGCCTACGAGGTGTTCGAGGTCACGGGAACCAACCCCCTGCTCGACATCGCGATCGAGCTGGAGAAGATCGCGCTGGAGGACGACTACTTCATCGACCGCAAGCTCTACCCGAACGTCGACTTCTACTCCGGAATCATCTACGAGGCCTTGGGAATGCCGGTCGAGATGTTCCCTGTCCTGTTCGCGATCGGCCGTACCAGCGGGTGGATCGCCCAATGGCTCGAGATGATCGACGACAAGGAGCAGAAGATCGCCCGGCCACGTCAGATCTACACCGGAGAGCGCGGCCGGGAGTACATCCCGGTCGCCGAGCGCTCGTAGCGCGTCCGTCGCTCGGGGCGCTCCGGTCGCCCCGCGTCGCCCCGCGCCGCCGCGCGCCCGCCGCCGCGCGATCGCAATGTGACGCGCGGCACGGTGAACCGTGCTTACCGCTCATAAGCTCGTTCGTGTGGAAACGGTGACTCTCAAGAGCGGCAGAGAGGTTCTGCTCCGGCCCATCCGGCCGGACGACGGCCCGAGATTGAAGACGGGCTACCGGGCCCTGTCCGCGCAGAGCCAGTACCAGCGCTTCCTGGCGCTGAAGCCGCGGCTTACAGACGCCGACGTGCGCTATCTGGTCGAGGTGGACGGCACGAACCATTACGCGCTGGTCGCGACGACCACCAGCAGTCCGGATTGGATCATCGCCGTGGCTCGCTTCGTGCGCGCCGCCGAGGATCCGCAGGCGGCCGATTTCGCGGTAGTCGTGGGCGACCCCTACCAGGGCGAGGGGCTGGGCACCGAGCTGCTCGAACGACTCGCAGACGCGGCGGTCGCCCGCGGGATCCGCCATTTCCGCGCCACCGCACTGGCCGACAACGTCGCCGTTCACAAGCTGGTAAGACGCCTGGCCGGACGCCTGGCCCGCGAGCGCCACGTCGGACCCGTGGACGAGTTCGAGGTCGATCTGGCCGCATAGTTGGCTCGGCCCGACGGCGCCCATCCTGAGATCATCGCGGCGGTGCCGTGGAAGCTCACAGTGCGGGAGGGCCCCCGCGTGCGGCGGACGCGCTTCGACGATGTCTCCTCCGCGCTCGAAGCACTCGAGTCGGGGGCCAGGGAGTTGGCCAGAGCCGCGCCAAACCGGCCACTCGACGTGCGCTACAAGAGCTACGAGCCGGTACAGCAGGTGTTCGCCCGGATCGAGCTGGCAGGACCGGAGCGGCTGCTGCCCAGCGTGCGTGCGGGAGTGGACGTCCGCGGCGACGGCTCGGTGGAAGCTTTCCGAGGGCGCGTGAGGCGGGAGCTGATCAAGCCGCGGGGCGGGGAGACGGCTTACGCCGCGCTACGCCGCGCGGTAGAACCTGGGTCGTGAGCACGGTGCTCCTCACTGGCGGAACGGGCGCCCTCGGACGGCATATCGCGGCCCGGCTCCGTGAGCGAGGAGACGACGTGCGCGTGCTCTCACGCCGCCCGGGTGCCGGCACTCACGTCGGGGATCTGAGGACCGGCGCTGGGATCGCCGACGCCGCCCGCGGAGCCCAGCTGGTGGTGCACGCCGCCTCGGACTTCAGGCGCCTGGGCCGACCAGATATGGATCAGACCAGCCATCTGATCGAGGCCGCCCGGGACGCCGAGCACCTGCTGTACGTGTCGATCGTGGGGATCGACTCGATCCCCTACATCTACTACCGGAACAAGCTCTCCTGCGAGCAGATGATCGCCTCGGGCCCCGTGCCGTACACGATCCTGCGGGCAACCCAGTTCCACGAGCTGATCGCCTGGCTGATGCGCGCCGTCGAGCGCCTACCGCTCGCCCCCTTGCCGCTCGACTTCCGCTTTCAGACCATCGCCGCGGAGGAGGTCGGGGCGCGGACCGCTGAGCTGCTCCACGCGGCACCGAGCCACGACATGGTCGAGCTCGGTGGACCCGAGGTCCTCACTGTGGAGCAGATGGCCCACGCCTGGGGAGACCAGCGCGGGCGGCCGCGGCGGCTGATGCGCCTGCCGGCCGCGGGCAGGGTCGCCACGGCGTTTCGCGAAGGACGGAACACCTGCCCCGAGCACGCCGATGGAACCCAGACCTGGGCGCAGTTCGTGGCCTCGGATCCCGAGAATCCCTATCGGCTCAGGTAGCCCTACAGGCTGAGCGTCGCGCCGTGGCGCCTCAGCCAGCGGGCGTGCTCACGGTAATCCGGGCATCGCCTGGCGAGCAGTGCCCAGAACCGCGGGGAGTGGTCGAGCACCTCCAGGTGACAGACCTCATGCCAGACGACGTAGTCGAGCACGGATGCGGGGGCAAGCATCAGGCGCCAGTTGAAGCTCATGGTGCCCGTTGGCGAGCAGCTCGCCCAGCGAGTCCGTTGGCCCCTGATCGTCAACCCGGCGTAGCTCGTGCCGGCCAATGTGCAGGCGCGATCAAGACGCCCCGCGATCTCGTTGCGGGCGGCGGTTCTGTACCAGCGCTCGAGCGCCGTGGCGCGCTCATCTGCGGTGGCCGGGACGAGCAGCTCGTTACCTCTTCTGTGCACCCGGCGGCGGCCTCTCTGGGCGACGAGCCGGAGCGACTCCCCCAGATAGGGGACGGAGTTTCCGCGGGCGGCCACGGCCGCCCGCGCACGCTCGAGCTCCGCGACCCGACGCTCGATCCAGGGGCGAAGCTCGCTGATGGCGGCTGCCGCTTCTCGCTCTGCCGCGCGCCTGGGCAAGACCACCTCCACGCCGCGGGCCGGATCGACCGTCACGCGCACGCGCCGAGCCCGCTGTGAGCGGCGCACGTTGTATTCGATCTCCATCGCGCCCATGGCGCCGGACAGGGTACGGTCCAGGCCCGACATGCCGTCGCTGCCGTTGCTCGAGGACCCGATCGCCGATCGCGGCGTGGTGCTGCGTGACGCGGCCGAGCAGGACATTCCGGAGATCCTGATCGCTCATCAGGACGATCCGGACCTGTATCTGCGGCTGGGACTGGATCGACCGCCGAGCGGCGCCGAGCTTGGGCGGCAGATGGAGGAAGCCGCCAGCGAGCGTCGGAGCGGCATCCGGGCCCGGCTCACCATCTTGGAGAACTCACCTGATGAGTTTCGAGGCGGCGTCGTGGTCCACAACGTGGATTGGGAGAACGCGCGGGCCGAGCTCGGCGTATGGGTGGTCCCCCAGGCACGCGGAAGGGGGCTGGCTCGTTCCGCCCTCCGGCTCGCCGCCCAGTGGCTGTTCGAAAGCTGCCGCCTGATGCGCCTGGAGCTTTTGACCGAGCCGGACAACGAGCCGATGCTCCGCGCGGCGGCGGCCGCGGGGTTCGTCCACGAGGGCACGCTCCGGCGCCACGCCCGCCGCGGCAGGGGTCGCCAGGACATGGCGATTCTCTCGTTGCTGGCAAGCGACTCGGCCGGAGCTGCCCCGAGCTCCCGCTTGGGAGCGTGAGCCCGCGGCAGGGATGATGCGCTACTGGAGGGTGAAGCTCCCGGCAGGAGTCCGCGCTCCGTTCGAGGTCTACGTGAACGGCGTGCGTCAGGAGCTGGGCCGTGATTTCAGGGTGTCGGGCGGCGAGCTGTTGTTCACGCGCGAGCTGGTCCAGCAGAAGCTCGGCCTCTGGGCGTGGCTCGTGGGCTTCTGGGGGATCGGGACCTACAAGCGAAACGACGAGGTAGACGTGCGGTACGAGGTGGAGGGGCGGCCGATGGTCGCGCACGCCCTGAAGGTGATCGCGCCGCCGGAGGCGGGCACCAAGTGAGCGACCCCTACCGTGGAGAGCCCTACGCGAACAGGTCCCCGACGTCGCACGAGCGCCGGGCCGGCAGGCCGTGGGACGACTCCTACCAGGATGGACCGCCCCCGTGGGACGCCGGAGGGCCCCGCTCGGCCGTCGTTCGCCTCTGCGACCAAGGCGCCTTCGCCGGCCCGGTGCTCGACTCCGGCTGCGGCGCGGGGGAGGATGCTCTCGAGATCGCGGCGCGGGGGATCGAGATCACTGGGGTCGATGTCGCCCCGACCGCGATTCGTCAGGCGAAGGACAAGGCCGCCAGCCGGGGACTGGCGGCCACCTTCCTGGTCGGCGATGCCTTGCAGCTCCATCGGCTCGGACGGACGTTTCGCTCGGTGCTGGATGCCGGGCTCTTTCACACCTTCGACGACGAGGAACGTCCGGCCTACACCCAAAGCCTGGCGGCCGTCACCCACCCGGGCAGCGTGCTGCACCTGCTGTGCTTCAGCGAGATGGCGCCCGGCGAGCGAGGACCACGACGCGTCACCCAGGACGAACTGCGCGCGTCATTTCGCGACGGCTGGAAAGTCGCCTCCATAGACGCCGATCGCCTCGAAACCACGTTCGATTCCAGCGGCGTCCCCGCCTGGCTGGCCAAGATCGAACGGGTCTGACCAATGGGCCTAGTGGCGCTTGGCCACCGAGGCAGTCACGGCCGCCGAGGTACCCAGCACGTGGCCGCGCTGATCGAGCGCCTGAACGGAGTAGTACGGGCCGGCGTTGGCGATATTCATCACGGTCTCAAATGACGTCCTCTGGAACTGCCCGACAACGCTCTGTACAGCCGCAGTCGGACCGGCCCTGACCCGCCAATACGCGACGCCGGTGGCGCCGTTCCAGCTGGCGTAGACCGTCGCAGGCTCGGATGCCGGATGCGACACGAAGATCGAGGGCGGCGTGGCCGGCTGCCCGTACCACTGGTACCTGTAAGCCTTGTAGGCCCGGAACGGAGGACTGAACGAGCCCATGAACACCTGACGTCCCTGGCGGCCGAACTCGGACAAGGCGGGGGCCTCTCCCCAGCCGATGAACACGTCATTGTCGGGCAGGACCTGCATGCTCCCTCGGCTCAGGGCGAGCTGGGCCGGTTGCGCGGTGTAAGCCCGGACCAGGACCGCGCTCATCTTCTTGAGATTCAGCCTGAGCCTAATGCCGCGTGACTGGCGTCTGTTGCGAGTAAACCCCGCGCCGTCGTCAAACAGCGTCAGCGTCCCATTGGGTTGTATGCGAGCGTCGTGCTGCCATTCGAAGTATGTGCCCCGACCCATCTTGAAGCTCGGCCGACGTCCGCCCAGCCTCCAGAGCACCTTCCCCGTTCGCTTGTCGATCTCGTACACGGCCCAGGTGTGCCGCGCGGCAACGAGCAGCTTCCGGCCCGGGAGGTCTTGGATCGAATTGATGTGGAAGTAGTCCCACGGTCCCGCGCCCGGCCTGCCGGCATACGAATCCGTGATCGGGATGTGACCGAGCGCGTGCCACTCCCACAGGACCTTGCCGGAGGAGATGTCCACCTCCTGGATGATTCCGTCAACGACCACGCCATTCTTCGGGCCGCCGACCGCTCGCAGATCGCTTCGCACGGGGCTGTAGACCGTGATCAGCGCGGTGCCGGCCGAGGTGATCTTGAACTCGTGGGAGTCCGCCCGATAGCCGTTGCCGGCTCCGACGCTCTTGACCAGCTGATAGGAGTGGTTCAGGACCACGTCCTGGCCCTGGCCGATCCCGTTGGTCAGCTTGCCCTGCCAATACGTCAGCACCGACTGTCCGTGGTAGCGCTGGACCTGCACGTTGAATGCGGTCATCGCCGGCAGCGGTTGGAACCAGACGAGCGCCCCGTACGGGTCGAGGATCATCGGCCCCTGCTGCGGTGTCAGCTCCGCGTCGGTGAATATGTCTCCGATCTGGGGGTCGGGGTCGGCGCCCGACCATGTCATCTGCGGCACCTTGAGACCCGGTTGAGAGAAGAACGTCTGCACTGGCTGCGAGGCCTGTGCCGGGCGTGCCTCCGCCTGGGCCGGGAACTCGCGAACCGCGTGACGGAGCGACGCGGCCCTCAGTGGCGCTGAGACGGTGAATGTGGAGCCGATAGTGCGGGTCGGTGAGGAACCGGCGGCGGGGGCCCGCAGCACGGCCCGAACCGACACGACGTCCCCGTCGGCGAACTGGCGATCGGGCTCGAAGGTGGTACCGCGGCCGTCCGGCAGCGCACTAGGCCTGCCGGCGTGGGCGCCGCTGCGCGAGCCCCAGACGCTGACCGACACGATCTGCCCCGGCGCGATCCCCAGGAAGTCGATCGTGGATCGGGGCGAGGCATCAGGGGTGCCGTTGAACGGAAGCACCTGCACGCCGGGCGGAGGTGGCTCCGGCGGCGGAGCCGCAGCACTGCCACTCGCGGGAGCGAGAAGCCCAGCAACGAACAGTGCCGCTACGAGCTTCCGGCGGATAGGCACTCGACGCGGCGCCTAGCCGACCGCCTGCTCCGCCAACCTCCCGGCCCAGGGTCTCAGCAGTTGCAAGGCAGACACGATCGCCCGCGTGGCGGGCGATCGGTTCAGGGTGTAGAAGTGGATTCCCGGGGCGCCCCGCGCCAGCAGCTCAGCGCATTGCAGCGTGGCGTAAGCGACGCCAAGCTGCAGCACCGCGTCGGGGTCACCGGTCCGCCATTCGAGCGCCTCAAGCAGCGGCTCTGGAATGGTGGCTCCACACATGCCCGTGATCGTCTTGATCTGCTTCAAGTCAGTGATCGGCATGATCCCCGGGATGATCGGGACCTCGATCCCGATCGCCCGCGCTTCCTCGACAAAGCGGAAGTACAGCTCGTTGTCGAAGAACAGCTGAGTGATCAGAAAAGTTGCGCCGCTGGCGAGCTTCTCTTTGAGGAACCGCAGGTCGTGCGCCAGGTCCGGCGCCTCCGGATGAACCTCTGGAAAGCAGGCTGCGCCGATGCTGAACGGATAGGCCCCGGAAATCAGCGCGGCGAGCTCGGTGGAGTAGTGAAGGCCGCCAGGGTGGGGCTTCCATTCGGTCTCGCCGCGCGGCGGGTCCCCCCGTAGTGCGAGCACGTTGTCGATCCCGGCCGCCCGGATTCCCTCGAGGATCGTGAGCAGCTCCTCGCGCGTCGTGCCCACGCAGCTGAGGTGGGCCATGGCCTCAATGCCCAGATCCTGCTTGATCCACTTCGTCAACTCGACCGTGCGGTCTCGGGTCGAGCCGCCCGCGCCGTAGGTAACCGATACGAAGTCGGGGTCAAACGCCCGTAGATCTTCGAGCGTCTGGCGCAGATTGCGATCGCCCTCCTCCGTCTTCGGCGGGAAGAACTCGAACGAGAAGGTGGGCTCGCCCTTGGAGGCGATGATCTCGTCGATTCGCACGGTGCCGGGACTCTACCAACCTTGACACGGTTGTGTTAAGGGGCCGGGCCGCCCGCTCCTTAGAGCGGGCGCCGGCCCTTGTTCACGCCACCCGCCAACGTTCCGTTTCCCCGTCGGGTTCGCGGGTCACGCGGCCGGTCAGCTCCAGGTGTCTCAGGTAGCACATCGTCTGGGACAGCAGCCAGCTCGCGTTGCTGTCGCTCAGGCGTTCTTCGTACACCTCGGGGACGATCTCCACCACCCTCCGCGGACCGCGACCTAGTGCCGCCACGACCGATTCCAGCCGGGCGCGGACGAGGTCTCGGTTTCCGGCGATGTGGCCGTGAACGTCCACGAACGGGCGCCCGTGCCCAGCCAGGCACAGCCTGGCGCCGAGCTCGTCCACCCGGTCGAGCGATTGAAGAAATTCGTTGACGGGGTCCGGCGTCCAGCCGTAATCGAAATAGAGGGAGATCCGGCCCAGCAAGTGGTCGCCGGAGATCAGCAGCCGGTGCTCGGGCTGGAACAGGCAGACGTGCGAAGGCGCGTGACCCGGCGTCTCGATCACCAAAAAAATGCCGAGGTCCGTCTCGATCTCCACGCCTGGCACCAGGTCGCGGTCGGGCTCGATCACCTCGGCGATCCCGGACGGCAGGTCCTTGAACCGCTCCGCATAGCGCCGAAGGGCCGCTTCGGGCACGCCGCTCTGGCGGCCCACCTCGAGCCTGCGCGCCAGCGCCGCTTCGGGATCGGATGCGCTCTGCGTGGCATGCCGGTGGTTGGGATGCATCCAAAATTCACATCCCGCCCGGTCGCGGATCGGCCCCGCTTGGCCCCAATGGTCGGAGTGGGCATGCGTGCTGGCGAGCAGCGTGACGCGGTCAAGCTCGAGTCCAACCTGCTCGAGCGCGCGCTCCAGCTGCACCATCGAGCCGGCGCCGTGCATCCCTGTGTCGACCATCACGATCCCCCCCTCCGCCGCGATGGCCCAGGCGTTGCCGTGCGGCACCCCGGGCCAGGGCAGCGGCAGGCGCAGCCGCCAGAGCCCCGGGCGGACGCGCTCTCCTCGACCCAACTCTCGGCGATCGTTCATCGAGGGGCACGATATTCTGCGCGCTCCGATGGCCTCCACGACCGAGGTAGCACGGCGGTACTTCGAAGCGCTGGCCGCGCACGATCTCGATGCGGCGCTGGAGTGCTGGGCGCCCGGCGGAGTGGACCGCTTCGTGGGGCAGCAGGAGCTGATTGCCCCCGACGGCGTGCGCCAGTACTTCACCGAGCTGTTCGCAGCATTCCCGGACTTCCAGTTCGAGATTGTGGACACCACTACGTACCGGAATCGCTCGGCGGTGCGCTGGCGGGCCCGCGCGACGTTCGCCGGGCCGGGCAGGTTCCAGGGATTCGTCGCCAACGGGGCACGACTTGAGATCGAGGGCTGCGACGTGGTGACGGTGCAGAACGACAAGATCCAGCGCAACGACGCCTTCGTCGACAGCGGAGCGATAGCGCGCCAGCTGGGCTTCCTTCCGCCCGTGGGCTCTCCGGGCGAGGCGCGGCTATCCAGCCTGGCGAATTTCCGCACCAGGATCGCGTCGCGGATCCAGGGAGTCCAGCCCCAGCCGGTCGCTCCCGGCGTATGGATCATCCGCGGCGGGTTCCCGGCTCGGCTGATGAACGTGTTCCTGGTCGAGGACGACGGCGGTGTCACCGTGTTCGACGGCGGCATCAGCGAAATGGCTCCGCTGGTGGCCGCCGCCGGCGCCCGGCTGGGCGGAATCAAGCGGGTCGTGCTCGGCCACGTGGATGCCGACCATCGGGGAGCGGCGCCGGCCCTGGGTGCGCCGGTCTACTGCCATCCGGCCGAGCAGGAAGCAGCCGCCTCCGACTCGCCGTATCGCTCCTACTGGGATCCCAGCAAGCTGGCCCCGCACGGGCGGGCGTTGCTGTGGAAGCGATTGCTGCCGGCGTGGGACGGCGGCCCGCTCGAAATCGCGGGCACCGTGCAGGAGGGCGATGAGATCGCGGGCTTTCGGGTGATCGACCTCCCCGGCCATGCCCCCGGGCAGATCGGGCTGTTTCGAGACTCGGACCGCCTGGCGCTGGTCACCGACTGCTTCTACGTGCTCGACGCCCAGACCGGCATCAAGCGCCCGGCGCGGGTCCCGCATGGGGCGTTCAACGCAGACACGGACCAGGCCCGAGAATCGATCAGAAAGCTCGCGGCCCTGGATCCGTCCGAGGCCTGGCCGGGTCATCTCGGTCCGGTCAGGGGCGACGTCCGCTCCAAGCTCGAGCGCGCTGCCTCGGCCTCGGCCTAGCGCGTGACGCCAGACCCCGACGCGCACGCGGCGCTCCTGTGCGACTGGTGCATCGGCGTGCAAGCAGACGATCAGGTGCTCGTCGGGATGACGTTTCAGGCAGTCCCCCTGGTCCGCGCGATCCACAACGCGCTGCTGGAGCGGGGCGCGTGGCCTCTGATCCGGCTGGCGTCAGGCGAGCTCGCAGCCGACTTCTTCCGTCATGCCAGAGACGCTCAAATCGAGGGATTTGCGCCGATCGAGCTGGCCGAGGTGCAGGAGGCCGACGCCGTGATCGCGATCACCGCACCCGCCAACACGAGGGCGCTTGCCAGCGTTGACCCGAGCTTGATCGCGCGGGCCGGCAGAGCCCGCGCGCCGGTTCAGGAGGTCAGGCTTCAGAAACGGTGGTGCAGCACCGTCTGGCCGACGGCGGCCCTGGCACAGGAAGCCTCGATGGGCGAAGACGAGTACGCGGGGTTCGTGGCCGGGGCCCTGTTTCTCAACGAGCGCGACCCGACCGCAGCCTGGCGTTCGCTCTCACAGCGACAGGAGCGGCTGGTGGAGCGCCTGGATCGAGCGCGGCAGGTACGGATCGAGGCCGAGGGCACCGACCTGAGCATGCGCGTCGAAGGGCGAACGTGGATCAACTCGGACGGCAGGCGCAACATGCCCAGCGGCGAGGTCTTCACCGGACCGCTCGAGGACTCGGCCAACGGAACGATCCGGTTCACGATCCCCACCGGGCCGCGCGGCGTCGACGTGGCTGGCGTGGAGCTCGAGTTCCGAGACGGCCGGGTGGTGGCGGCGAGCGCCGAACGAGGAGACTCCTATCTGCAGGAGGCGCTTCAGACCGACGCCGGCGCCCGATTTCTCGGGGAGCTGGGAATCGGCACCAACGAGGGGATCGACCGCCCCACCGGTCTGATCCTGCTCGACGAGAAGATCGCCGGGACGGTCCATCTCGCGCTCGGTCGCTCCTATCCCGAGACCGGGGGCCGCAATTCCTCGGCGCTGCACTGGGACCTGATCTGCGATTTGCGCCGAGGAGGCAGGCTGAGCGTCGACGACGACGTGATTAACGAGAACGGCACCTTCGTTCAGTAGCGTCCTTTGGGACCCACTATGCGCCGAACGAAGATCGTCGCCACGATTGGTCCCGCCTCGCGTGAGCCCGAGACGCTCGCCCGCATGGTCGAGGCGGGGATGGATGTCGCGCGCCTGAATTTCTCCCACGGCAGTCGCGAGATTCACGCGGAGAATGCGCAGCGCATCCGCAACGCCGCGGGTCAGGTTGGGCGCCAGGTGGCGATCCTTCAGGATCTCCCCGGCCCGAAGCTGCGGATCGGGGCCATCAAGAACGATCTTGCAGAACTGAGGCCCGGCGACAGGCTCGTCCTGGTGGCCGGCTCGGAGGAGCCCGGTGATGAGCGGCGGATGTCGGTCAGCTGGAGCGGGTTGGCCGACGCCGTAGACCGTGACGACGTGATCTACCTGGCCGATGGGGCGATCCGCTTGCGGGTCAATGGGATCCGCGGGAACGCTGACATAGAGACGCTTGTGGAGATCGGGGGCGCCGTGGCCTCGCGGCAGGGACTCAATGTCCCGGGCTCGACCCGCGGGCTTCAGGCGCTCCCCGAGGAGGACCTGGACATGCTCAAGTTCGGCGAGTCGATCGGCGTAGACCTGGTGGCGCTGTCGTTCGTGCGCACGGCCGAGGACGTGACCTCGGTGCGGCGCCACACCCGGCTGCCGCTGATCGCCAAGATCGAAAAGCCCCAGGCCGTCAACGCTGCCGAAGAGATCATTCGCGCGGCGGATTGCGTGATGGTCGCCCGCGGGGACCTGGGGATCGAGCTCCCGATCGCCGACGTGCCGATGGCCCAGAAGCAGCTGTTGCGGATCGCCGGCCGGCTGGCCCGGCCATCGATCACGGCCACCCAGATGCTCGACTCGATGGTCAACTCCCCCAGGCCGACGCGAGCGGAGGTGGCGGACGTGGCCAACGCCATCCTCGACGGCACGGACGCCGTGATGCTCTCGCAGGAGACTGCAATCGGCGCCTATCCGGTCGAGGCGGTCAGGATGATGGCCAGCGTGGCCGATCGCACCGAGCACGGGCTGCCCTACCGGTCCTGGAACGAGGAGCGAGTCCGCCGCGATGCCCGTGACCCGGCGTACACCGTCGCCTACAGCGCATGCGCGGCAGCGCGCGACCTGCATCTGGCTGCCCTCGTGGTGCCCACCCTCTCCGGGCGCTCGGCGCGACTGATCTCCGCGCACCGCCCGCAGGTTCCGATCCTCGCTCTTTCTCCGGGCAAGGAGACCGTCCGTCGCTGCAGCTTGATGTGGGGCGTACAGGCCGCCTCCATGCGCCGTCACGAGATCACCGAGGCGCTGATCGCCGACGCCGCAGATCGCGTCGTCGAGCTTGGCTGGGTGAAGTCAGGCGCCAGGGTCGGCATCACCGCCGGCCTGCCGAGCGGACGGCCCGGCACGACCAGCCTGGTCCAGATCCAGCGGGTCTAGGCCTAGGAGACCGGCGGTCGGCGGTCGGCCCAGGGCCGCGCCTGTTCGATCTGCGCCGCCAGGGCATAAAGGGTGGCCTCGTCGTTGTGGCGGCCGACGAGCTGCACGCTCAGCGGCAGGCCATCGGAGCCGAGCCCCGCCGGGATCGTGATTCCCGGTTGCCCCGTGAGGTTGAACGGCGGCGTCCAGGGCGTGAAGCTCCCGGCGATGTTGAAGGCGATCGCCGTGGGCTTGCGGAATCCCCTCTCGGCTCCGATCGCCGTCTGCGCCAGCCCGGGCGTCATCAGCACATCGAACTCGTCCCACAGCCTGAGCATCCGCTGCACGGTCGCCGGCCGCTTGGCCAGCAGCCGCTCGCGGCGCCGGTCGCTCACCACCAGCCGACCCACGGTGGCCATTCCCCGCGAGGAGCGCTCGAGCTGCGAGCGGTCTGGCACGGTCAGAGAGTCCTCGTAGATGCCGCGGCTCCAGTTCTGGACGAACTCCAGGGCAACCATGTCGTACGCCGGATGGCGCTCCGTCACCTCGTGGCCCAGCTCGGAGAGCAGCTCCCCGGTCTGCTCCCACGCCCCGCGCTGGTCCGCGGAGAGCCGGGCGATCAGACCCGCCGGCACCTTTCTCGAAACCGCGATCCGCAAACGGCCCGGGCTCCGCTCAGTCGCGGGCTCAAACTCCTTGGCGCCGCTCACCACGTCGAGCAGCCGCGCGCTGTCCTTCACCGAGGCCGCCAGCGCCCCGTAGACGCTCAGGCCGATCCACTGCTCGCGGTCTGCGGGGACCCGGCCGCGGGTCGGCTTCATCCCGACAAGTCCGCAGCACGCGGCCGGGATCCGAATCGAGCCGCCTCCATCTGAGCCGGTGGCCGCGGGCACCATGCCCGAGGTCACGGCAGCCGCAGAACCGCCCGAGGAGCCTCCCGGTGTCCTCGACGGATCCCAGGGATTTCGTGTGACGCCGTTGGCCTCGGTGGCTGTCCAGGGCCAGATCGTGAGCTCGGGGACGTTCGTGATCCCGATCGGAATGGCGCCCGCCGCTCGCAGCCGCCGGACCACCTCTGCGTCCTGCGCCTGGGGCGGACCGTAGCTGCGCGACCCCTTGGTCACGGACTGGCCCGCCAGCGCCAGGTCGTCCTTGATCGCCACCGGAACCCCCGCCAGGTCTCCATCCTTCTCATCGAGTGCGTCGGCGGCGGCGAGCGCCGCCTCGGCCAGGATGACCCGGAACGCGTTGAGCTTGGGATCGAGCGCCTCGATCCGCCGCAGCGACAACTCGACGAGCTCGCGCGGGCTGACCTCCCTGACGCGCACCAGCTCGGCCAGTCGCGCCGGCCCTACGAACGCAAGCTCGGTCCCAGTGCTCATTCGCCCTAGGCAGCGACCCTACCCGATTAAGGGTGGCTGGAGGCCGTCCGATCGTCTCGGATCGCGGGTCCGGACGATCCGCGGAAGAAACCCTCCTCCTGGCGGCCCAGTTCCGTGGCGGGCTCGTCGCCGTAGAACCACTCGCGGGCGATGCGGTGGAAGTTGCCCCGGGCATGGAGCTGGGAGATGACCGCCAGCGTCAGCACCTCCATCCGGCGCCCGAAGATGTGATCCGGAGGCGCGTTCTCGTGGCGCAGCTGGCCGAAGTACTCCGAGCGGGGATCGCTCATATCGATCAGGACCTGCGTGGCGTACTCGGGCGTCAGCTCGATGTCCTCGTCGACCGTGTACCAGGAGGTCGCGGCTCTGAAGTGCTCCAACACGCGGTCGGGGTTGAACTTCTCCGGCTCGGGAAAGAAACCGCTCTCCGTCCCGAGCCGCATGATCGTTTCGGTGTCGCCCTCGATCGTGGCCCGCGCGACCTGCATCTCAAGCTCGACGGTCCCGGGAGGCATCCGCTTGAACAACCCGAAGTCGAGGAACGCCATCCGACCGTCCCCAAGCAACATCGAGTTGCCGGGGTGCGGGTCCCCCGAGAACTGGTGGTGGCGGTACAGGCAGCCGAAGTAGAAGCGGAACAGGATCTCGCCAATCCGGTCGCGCTCCTCCTGTGGCAGCCCCTTGAGCTCCTCAAAGCCTTTGCCGTGAACGAACTCCGACACCATCACCCGCTCGTGGGACAGGGAGGTCACGACGTCGGGGACCACGATGAACGGGTGGCCGTGGAACAGTCGCGCCAATGCTCGCTGGTTCTGGGCCTCGAGCTCATAGTCGAGCTCTTCCTCGATCCGGTTGCGGATCTCCTCGCCGAGCGCCTTGGGATCCATCCCGGGCGCGATCCGCTTTGCCAGCCGCAGTATCAGCCCCAGATTCTGCATATCGGCCCGGACCGCCTGGGCAACGCCCGGATACTGGACCTTGACGGCCACCGACCGGCCGTCGTGTAGCCGCGCCCGGTAGACCTGCCCGATCGAGGCGGCGGCGATCGGCTCTTCATCGAAGTCCTCGAACTCCTCGTGGAGCGGGGCCTCAAGCTCCTGTTCGATCACCTTGCGCATGTCCTTGAAGGTGACGGTCGGCGCTGCATCGCGCAGCGCGCCCAGCTTGCGCTGAAACTCTTCCCGGTACTCCTCGGGCACGAGGCCGATGTCGAGAAACGACATCACCTGCCCGACCTTCATGGCCGCCCCTTTCATCTTTCCCAGCGCCGTCACGATCTGCTCGGCTGCCTCGATGTGGCGCCGTTCGAGGGCCGCCTGCCTGCCCTCCTTGGACCGGGCTACGTTGGTCGCGCGGGTGCCGGCCTGGCGGACGGCCTGGCCGGCTGCCAGCCGCCCGACCGTCGCTGTGCGCCCGACGCGGGAGGTCGGGATTCGGTCTCTCGGCACGTCCCAAGCTTACGGATCCAGTCGAAGCGGACCCAGCGCCAGAGGCGGCGTTTCGGCATCACCTCGCTTGGTATCGTGCCCGGCCTCGTATGGGGAAGGATTTCCCATGAGAGACCAGCATCGAACGACTCGAACCTGGTTGATCGTCGCGGCCGTGGCCGCAATATTCACCGTCGGCATCTCGCCGGGCCCGGCCGGCGCCAAGGGTCGCTGCCACGCGGGTGGGTTCGTGCTGGCCCGCCAGAACGGGGTGATTCTCTGGTCGGTCAGAAGGGGCCCTCGAACCCGGCTGTACCTCTGTGCGCGGTCGCGGGGGCGCGCCCAGCTGGTCGCCTCGGGCGGCGGGAACCTGTACCCCGGCATCAGCAGACTGCAGGTCGCGGGAAACTTCGCGGCGTTCGTGCTCACCACCTCGTTTAGCGAAAACGAGAACCTGGTGGTGTTCGACTTCCTGCACGGACATCGGGAGCTGACCCACTACCTCGGATGCTTCGGCAGCCGGGCATGCGCGTTCGCTCAAGCCGATCAGCTGACTCAGTACGCGCTGGCGGGCAACGGCTGGGTCGCGGAGGTCTGGAGGCTGGCCTCCGCCTTCGGCCAGGCGCCGTCTCCGTACGTGACCGGCGACCGAGCGATGGTGGCCACCAACGACGGCGTGAACTTCTTCTCGATCGATTTCGGCTCGCGTTTCTCGCCGCTGGCGGCGTCGGGTAACACGCTCACCTGGACCAGCGACCTCGGCGGCGCTTCGTCCGTGGAGCTCGGGCCCGGCGTGGTGCCGCAGGGCGCGCCGCAATCGCTGCTGCCGTGCCAGGTGCTGACCGCGGGCGACGTCGCACCGGTCCTGGGCGAGAGCACGACCTTGGCGGCGCCGGGCAGGTGCACGTACACCAGCACGTCAAATCCCGCGCGGACTCTGACCGTGAGCGCGATCGGACTCGCGCCGGCCGAGCCCACCGCGGACGAATCACTCCTGAGGAGCAGCGGCTGGGACGCAAAGATGAGCGACGCCGGTGGTTTCCGCGGCTACCAGAACAGGACCACGGTCGACGGCGTTATCCACCAGCAGCTGATCGCGTTTCAGGGCGCGGTCGAGCTGTCGCTCGATCTGAGGGCGCCCGGTCGCAATGCCGGCGAGCAGCTGGCGTGGCTGACCCACGTGGCTTTCGATCGCCTGTTCGCGATACCGGTGCAGCGCACCGCCTGAGCTGACGCCTGTCTAGGCCCCGCTCCGCTGGACCTGCGACCCCGGGACGATGTCGTCCGATCCGTCGGGCCAGCGGACCCACGCCTTGTGCCCGCCGTCGTAGTCCTCGGCCAGGAGGATGAGCGTGGCCGGCTGGCCCAGCGCGGTGCATTGCTCGGAGCCTTCCGCGTCCACGCCGCGCCAGATCCGCACGAACGGGTTTTGCTCCAGCTCCTCGCCGACGGTGGTGGGCTCGGTATGGCCGGGATGGATGCGGGTGGCAGGCGGCAGCCTCAACAGGGTGTCCATGATCGAGTGCTTGAGGTCCTCGTATGTCGTGTGTCCTGGCGCTCGGACGCCGCCCACCGAGGCCTTGAACAACGTGTCGCCTGTGAAGACATCGGTGCCGTTGGCGAGCAGCGACAGCATCCCCGCCGTGTGACCCGGCGTATGTAGGGGCTCGATCACGATCGCCCCGACGTCGATCTTTGTGCCCGGCTCCATCGTGCCGGTGGCCTGCGGCACGTTCTCGCGCTCCAGCGGGTGGATGAGGACCTCGGCGCTCGGATGGGCACGCTGCACCTGCTCGAGCGCGGCGATGTGATCGTGATGGTGGTGGGTGAGGAGGACGTGCGTGAGCTCGAAGCGCATCCGGCGCAGGACATCCAGCAGGGGGTCTACCGGGCCCCCGGCGTCGATCATCGCCGCCTGGGAGCCCAGCTCATCGGCCACCAGGTAGGTGTTCGACAGCCAATCCTCGTTCATCGAACGCTCGACGATCATCGAGTCGGAGCCTATCGGCGGGCGGGTACCCTGTCCCCAGTGGGCCTGATCCACACCTGCTACCGGATCGTGGACATCGACCGCTCGGTCGAGTTCTACAAGGCGCTGGGCTTCAACGAGATCGCCCGGATGCCGATCCGTGACGAGGCGATCAATGTGTTCATGGGGCTCCCGGACGATGGTCCCGAGCCGCGGCTCGAGCTCACCTACAACATCGGCCGCGACGAGCCGTACGAGATCGGCACCGGCTACGGCCACATCGCGATCACGACGCGCGACATCGACGCCACCCTTGAGCGGCTCTCGGAGCAGGGAATCGAGCCCGAGCGGCCGCCCTACTCGGTCCGGGAAGGGGGTTCCCGCCTCTGCTTCGTGCGCGATCCGGACGGCTATCGGATCGAGTTGATCGAACGGAGCTGATGCCGCCGCCGCGGAACAAGATCGCCTACCTCCTCGAGCGCATGGCTCAGGGGGTGGCGGCGCACGACCGCGAGAACCCCACCCACCACACCTGGGGGATCGGGATGGCCCACTTCGACATCGAGCGGCTGGGCCTGGAGGAGGGAGAGGAGATCCTTCCGGGCATCGTCCTTCAAGCGGACGGCGGCGTCACGGGCCAGTTTCGGGTCCTGTGCGACGCCGATCACGATGAGGGAGCCGTGGAGGAGGAGGAAGAGGTCGTCGAGGCCGTCTCAGCCGAACCCGTCCACGTGACTCCGCCCAAGATCGAGCCGCCGCTCTAGGAGTATGCTCGCCCCCGTGGGCGCGGGGGTGGAGCTCGAGACCTATACGTTCCTGTTCACGGACGTCGAGGGCTCCACGCGCCGCTGGGAGGCCTCGCCCGACGCCATGCCCGCGGAGCTGGCAGCGCACGACCAGACGCTCACGGCGTCGGTGCAGGCCCACAGAGGGACGGTCTTCAAGCACACCGGCGACGGGGTCTGCGCGGTGTTCCGCTCCGTGGGAGAAGCCGTATCGGCCGCGGTCGATGCCCAGCTCGCGCTCGAGCTCCCGGTGCGGATGGCAGTTCACACGGGGGAGGCGATCGAACGCGAGGGCGACTTCTTTGGCGTCACCCTCAGTCGCTGCGCCCGTCTCATGGAGGCCGGCCACGGAGGCCAGGTGTTGCTGTCAGCAAGTGCGGCCGCTGTTCTGGGACCCGGAGTCGAGCTGCGCGAGCTCGGAGAGCATCGCCTCCGTGACCTGAGCGAGCCCGAGCGCATCTTCCAGGTCCTGGCGCCTGAGCTGCCGCACGAGTTCCCGGCCCTGCGCACGCTGGACGCAGTTCGCCACAACCTACCCGTCCTGCGGTCGTCGTTCGTCGGGAGGGAGCTGGAGCTGATCGAGGTCTGCGAGCGGCTTGCGGGGGGACAGCTCGTGACGCTCACGGGGATCGGAGGGTGCGGGAAGACCCGCCTTGCGCTGGAAGCGGCGGCGCGCCTAATCGACCAATTCCCGCAGGGGGTGTTCTTCGTCGACCTGGCGCTGCTGTCGGACCCCGAGCTGCTAAGCCAGGCCGCGGTGGCAGCGCTCGACCTCCAGCTGCTTGACACGAGTGTCGACAGCCTCGCGTCCTACCTGGGGGGCCGTCGGCTGCTGATCGTCTTCGACAACTGCGAGCACATTCTGGACGCATGCGCCGAGCTGGTCGACGGGCTGCTGGGTCGATGTCCGGAGCTCCGTGTCATCGCCACGAGCCGCGAGGCCCTGGGCGTGGACGGAGAGCAGGTCTTCCGGGTGCCGTCGCTCGCCGTCGAAACCGAGTCGGTGAGGCTGTTCAACGACCGGGCGCGCGCGGCGGGCGCTCACCTGGCCGCGGACGGCGCCGTGACGGAGATCTGCCGCCGCCTGGACGGCATTCCGCTCGCGATCGAGCTCGCCGCCGCCCGCACCACGCATCTGGCTCCCGCGCAGATTCTCGAGCGTCTGTCCGACCGGTTCCGGCTGCTGACCGGTGGCAGACGCCGCGTTCAGCGTCAGCAGACTTTGTCTGCGGCCATCGCCTGGAGTCATGACCTGCTGAGCGATGACGAGCAGACGCTGTTCCGCCGCCTTGCCGTCTTCAGGGGATCGTTTTCGCTGGAGGCGGCCGAGCAGGTCTGCCATCCCGAGGCAGTCGACTTGCTCGGCTCGCTGGTGGCCAAGTCCCTTGTGAACGCTCAGCAGGAAGAAGGCGCCACGCGCTACCGGCTGCTGGAGACCGTCCGTTTGTACGCCGAGGAGCGGCTGCTCGCCTCCGGGGAGGCGGACGAGTTCCGCTCGGCCCATCGCGATTGGCTGCTCGCCTGGCTCGAGTCGCTTCCGGTCGGCCAGCTGGTCGAATTCGGCGGCGGGTACCAGCTCGTTCCGGAGGTCGACAACCTGGCCGCCGCCCTGGAGTGGTCGCTCGAGCAGGATCGGCTCGATCTCGTCGCACGGATCGCGGCGCGGATGATCGGATACTGGTGGTCGGACGCCAGAGCCACCGAGCTCGCCTCCTGGTGGACCGTGCTCGAGGGCGGCGTCGGGCGCCTGCCAGAAGACCTCAAAGCACAAGCGCTTCTGGTCGGCTCGATCCACGGCATGGTCGCCGGCGATTTCGAGCAGATGGAGAAGCTCAGTGCCGAGGTGCTGGTCCACGCAGCGCCAGCCAGCTGGGAAGCCGCCTGCGCGTGGTCGGTTCAGTCCCTGTTCTGGACGTACGTCGACCGCGAACAAGGCAAGCGCTGCATCGATGAGGGACGCCGGGCCGCCGTATCGGCCGGGGTGCCGGAGCTTGGGCGCACGACCGCGCTGATGGCCGCAAACCTACTCACGGGAGACCCGGCCAGAGACGAGGAGCTCGGCAGTCGCGAGATTCTCGACGAGGTGCTCGCGACAATTCAGGGCGGCTGGCCCGGGATGACGTATGTGTTCCTCGCAATCGTGGCCGCCCTGGGCGACACCGCGACGGCATCGCGGCTGGCGGCAGCCGTACCTGCCCGCAGTGCGATACAGCGCTTCAGCGAGCAGTTCTGCGCCGCGGTGATCGCGATCCGCGAAGGCCACACCGATACCGCGCAGGAGCACCTCCTGAGCTTGGCGGCGATCGTGCGCGAGCACGCGATTCCCCTGGGCGAGCTCACCTGCCTGACCGGCTTCGCGTCGCTCGCCGCCAGCAGGGGGGACTACGAGACGGCATCGCGTCAGCTGGCCTCGGTCAGGGCCGCGGCACCGTTTCCCTTCCGCACGCCCTCGGACATACTCGTGTACCGCCAAACCGCCCGGGCGGTTCGCGCGGCGCTCGATCCTGAAACCGCCGCCAGCTGCCGCGCCGAGGGGGCCGCCATGCCGGTCAGCAAAGCGCTGGAGGAGCAGCTCGCGAGGCTGGCCCCGCCGGTCGAGGCTCGCTAACGGGTCGGCGCCGCGATTCCCGCCCGCTCGGCGACCCGGATGGCGAGCTGCGAGATCGTGGGGCACTCCAGTCCGTGCCGGGCGGCCGCTCGGATCACCGACCCCGCGATCGCGTCGAGCTCCGGCTCACGCCCGGCGGCGATATCGCGCCGCATCGAAGAGCCGAGCTCGGCATGTGCTTCGTCGAGCTCCCGCATCCGCTGTGCCGGGTCGATATCCGCTCCATCGGCATTGGCGATCGCGGCGGCCTCGCGCATGCATGCCTCGAGCGTCGCGCGGTGCTGCGTGCGGATGACTCCGACCGGCACGTCAAACGCGCTGGTAGTCAGCGCCAGCGCGTTCAGGCGCACGAGCTTCGACCACAGGATCTGGGCCTCGCTGGCGCCGAGCTCGGCGGGGACGCCCGCCCTCTGTAGTGCTCCAGCGAGCCGACCGAGGTCTTCGTGCGGGGCTGGATCGTCCGAGGCCAGATCAACCCGCAGGAAAGGACTGGTCTGGACGATCAGGCCTTCGCGAGGGCGATCGGACTCGATCCGAACCGCCCCAGCCGCCACCCGCTTATCCCCGAAGCGGTCACGCAGGGTCAGCATGTGGTCAAGGCCGTTGAGCACCGGCACGACGAGCCGCGGGACGCAGTCGATTCGCTCCAGCGCATCCTCGAGCGTGGTCGCCTTGGTGGCGACGATCACCACGTCCACCGCCGCTTCGAGCTTCGCCACCGTCGCGGGGCGGACGGTGAAATCCCCCAGTCGCAGGCTTCGGACCTCGAGGCCCTGCCGCACGATCAGCTCGGCGGTCGGCTCCCGCGCCACGACCACGACGTCTCCGTTGGCACGGGCCAAGGCGCCGGCCAGGAAGCCGCCGACGCCACCGGGACCCAGGATCGCGATCGAGGGCATCGGATCAAGACTGAATCAGATGCGAGATCCGCGTCACCCTGCGGTCTACGACCGCCGGGGATCGATAAGCACCCCGGGGTTCAGCGCGCCCGAGGGATCTAGGGCGGCTTTTGCGGCCGCCAGCGCGGCGGCGAACGGATCGGGCCGCTGCCGGTCATACCACGGTCGGTGATCACGGCCCACCGCGTGGTGATGGGTGATCGTCCCGCCGCAGTCGATCACGGCATCCGCGGCGGCTCGTTTGATCTCAGTCCACTGCTCGAGCTCCCCGCCAACCCGGGCAGGGGCCAGGATCGTGAAGTAAGGCGCCGGCCCATCGGGATAGACGTGCGTGAATCGGCAGCTGAGGACTCCGCCGCCGCAGATCTCCTCGACCGCGCGCTGGGTCCGCTCCATAACCGCGCGATGGAACGCCTCAAAGCGGTCCCAGGTGATCGCGCTCTCGAAGGTCTCGGACAGGACCCCCGCCGCCACCATCACGTCGCGCAGGTAGGGCGCCCGAAGGAAGGCCTGGCGCCAGCTGCCGACGGCATCGTCGCCGGCCTCGGTCGCCTGCTGGTTCCCGCGTGTGCGTGAGCCCCGGCGCTCGGTCCGACCGCCGTGGTCCTCGCAGCACTCGAGCGCCGCGGACATCCAGGGCTCTACATCCACCTCCGCCGCCTCGAACCCCAGCACCAGCAGCGCGCCGCTGCCGTCCCCTGCCCCCGTGATCGCCGCCTCTACCGGGTCGAGCAGGCGACAGTTCGAGGGGTGAAGCGCGGTCTGGGAAAGAGCACGGACGGCTGCTGCCCCGGACAGGAAGTCATCGAACACCACCGCGGCGGAGGCCCGGGCAGCCGGCCGCGGCCGTACCCGGACCCACGCCTCGGTAATGACGCCCAGCACCCCCTCCGAGCCCAGAAGGACCCGGTCGGGCGAAATCCCGGCACCGGACCCCGGCAGTCGCCGCGACTCCCACCAACCCGCGGGACTCACGGCGCGGACCGCCTCCACCAGGTCGTCGATGTGCGTGTACAGCGTGGCGAAGTGACCACCGGCGCGCGTCGCGATCCACCCTCCGAGCGTCGAGAACTGGAACGACTGCGGGAAGTGACGCAGGGTGAGGCCATGCTCGGAGAGCTGGCCTTCGACGCCGGGACCGGTCGCGCCGGCCTGGACTCGGGCCGCCAGCGAAAGTGGATCGACCTCCAGGACGCGGTTCAGGGCCTTGACGTCGATCGTCACGACGCCTGAATACTCCGGCCCAACTCGCGGCTCCACTCCTCCGACCACGCTCGTGCCGCCCCCGAAGGGGATCACCGCGGCACCGGCGGATAGGGCCCAGTCGAGGACCTCCTCGACCTCCTTGTCGGTCCGGGGCCGCGCGACCACATCGGGTGGGTGGTCGAAGCGTCCCCGGAAGGCCTTGACGACGTCGACATAAGCCCTGCCGCAGGCGTGCAGGCATCGCTCGTAGGTGTCGGTGGAGCAGATCGGCTCGAGCCTTCCTGGGACACGCAGCCGTGGCGGCGGCAGCTCGACCTGCGACAGCGGCACGGGTTCGTGCGGATCGGCGAAACCGAACCCCAGTCGCTGGCTGATCTCGGCCGCCGCCGCCCGTGTTTCCATGGCGGAGAGCTGCTCGTCCTCGAACCCCCACCCCCAGTGCTTTAGCCGCCGCGTCACGAGCGCGCCAGCCTACCCCCGGCGCACCGATACCGTGTGCCGCGTGCCTACCACAGCCGGCCTCCTTGCTCGCGGGCCTTGGGCGCCATCGCAGGTGGAAGTGCAGTGGCGTACGGAGCCCTTCGAGCCGCCGCCGACCGTTACCGCCGAAGCCGACGTAGCCCTCGGCCGCCTTCGCGACCGAGGCTCGCCGAGCCACGACGGGTTCGCCGCGCGGCTGGCGGCGTTCGACGCCGAATCCCATCGCCTGGCGCTCGAGCTGCAGCCGATCCGTTGGGCGCTCCGGCTCGTTGCGCAGAACGCAGCTCAGAGCCTTTCGATCCTGTGCGTGGTCCGGGCGGCCGATGGCCGATGGCTGGCCGGCAGGCGCGCGTCGTGGCTGGCATCTTGGGCCGGGCGCTGGGCACTGGGCGCCGGTGGTTCGGTCGAGGTCGACGAGAACCCCACCCACACCATGGGTCGCGAGCTCCGCGAGGAATGGTCCGTGCACGCCGAGCGGCTCACCATCGAGGCGCTCGTCCGGCTGCCCAGCGAGGTCGTGCTACTGGTCGGCTTGGCATGGCTAGCCGACGGCGCGGAGGTGACGCCGGACCACGAGCACGACGACTTCGCATGGTGGCCCGCGGACGTCTCGAAGTGGCCTCAGCAGGCGGACGAGCCGCTACGGCGGATGGGCGCGCTCCTGGCCGCCGGATGATCACTTTCCGCCGGCTCGAGCTGGCGTCATTTACGCATTCGGGCATATACCTCGGGCTGTTGCTGACCGCGTTCGCGTTCGGGAACCCGGAGCCGGAGACGTTCATCCTGGGCCTGGCGCACGGGCTGATGTGGATCGGGATGTCGCTGGTGTGCATAGCCGCCGCGCGAGCGCGCGTAATTCCCTTCTGGCTCGCGGTGACCGTGGTCGTTCTGGGCGGGCTCGGACCCTTCGCGGGCTCGATCGGATTCGTCGTCGCCGACCGCCTCCAGACCCACGGCGAGGGCCGTTCTCGGTCCATAGGCACGCGTTAGAGTTGAGCTCCGTGGCTGTACAGACGAGCACGGTTCAAGTCGTGATGCCCGCGATGGGCGATTCGGTCACCGAGGGCACGGTGCTCGAATGGCACAAGCACGAAGGCGACGCGGTCCAGGCCGACGAGACGATCGTCGAGATCTCGACCGACAAGGTCGACGCCGAGGTGCCGGCGCCGGTCGGGGGCACGCTCGTGAAGGTGCTGGTGTCAGAGGGCGACACGATCGCCGTCGGGGCAGTGCTGGCGGAGATCGCCACCAGCGACGGGGCTCCAGACGGCGCACCGCAGGCGCCCGCGGCTCCCGAGCCGGCCCCGGCAGCCCAGTCGTCCGCCGAGGCCCCGGCGGCTCAGCCGTCCGCGGCGGCCCCGGCGGCTCCGCCGTCCTCCGAGGCCCCGGCAGCCCAGCCGTCGACACCCGTGTCCAACGAGGCCCCTCCCGCCACGGAGGAAGAGGCAGTCGCCGGTGCCACGGTCGAAGCGGAGTCGAGCGCGGCGGCGGAGGCCAGTGCGGGCAAGACAGTCGACATCGTCACCCCGACCGGCGGCGAGTCCGTCACCGAGGGGACGATCCTGGAGTGGTCGGTCAAGGTAGGGGACGCGGTCAAGGACGGAGACACGGTCGTCGAGATCTCTACGGACAAGGTCGACATGGAGCTTCCAGCCCCCGCATCCGGCACGATCACGGAGATCCTCGTCGAGGAGGGCGCGACGGTCACGGTGGGCCAGGTGATCGCGCGGATGACCGCCGGGTCCCCGGCTGCTGCCGCGCCAGCTCCGGAAGCTCCGCCGGCCGACGCTGGGCCCGACGGGGCAGCCGGCGAAACTACCGAGGGACCGGTAAGCGCCGCCGCCAATGCTTCCCCGGTAGCGCGCCGGGTCGCGCAGCGCGAGGGGGTCGATCTTGGCCGAGTACAGGGCACTGCCCGCGGAGGGAGGATCACCAAAGCTGATGTCCTGTCCG
>DAIPIC010000003.1:0-51990 GCA_036771025.1 Solirubrobacteraceae bacterium | reverse complement strand
CAGCTCTGCGGGCAGGGCAGCAATGACCTGCCCATCATCCACGTTGCCATGTACGGCCACCACCTGGCCGTAGGTGCGCAACTCCTCCAGCACCGATAGCGCGCTCAGATCGCCGGCATGGATGATCAGATCCGCTTTGCGCAGCTGGTCGATGCAGGCAGCGGGCAGAGCCCGAGCCCCTCGCGGTAGGTGCGTGTCTGAGATGACCGCCAGCACCATCGCCGAACGGCCGCCTAGACCGCTAGCTCAGGGGCACCAGGGATTCTTGGGGGCGCCCGAGCAGGGGTCGGGCATGCTCGGAAGCGTCGAGGGCACCGGCGGCAGCGGGAACTGCGAAGCCGGCCGCGGGTAATTGGCCACGGTGCCGCTGGGACACGGACCGAAGAACTGCCCGTCGCATTCCAGCTGTGCCGCGAGCACGCCCTGGTCCCCGGCGTTGGCCTGATGACACATGCCACCCGATGGCTGATAAAGCGGGTTGGTCTCGATCCCCGACGGGTCGGTCCCGTCGGGCACGCTGTCGCCCGAGAAGCAGTTGCCCGGGTTATGGGCCATCGTCTCGAGCCCGATGTCGCCATTTGACGGGTTGCCGAAGAAGCCGTTGCCCGAGAACGTGTTGTTCTCGCTGACGTTCCCGTACGCCGGGTAGTAACAGGTCTCGACGCCGTTCACCGGGACGAAAATCCCGCCCTGGCACGGGTGAGGATTGTTGGGGGCCGGGGCCTCCTGGTCCGGGAGGTCGGCGACCACCTCGCCCCACGCGCCGTTGTGGGTAACCGTGTTGCCGTACATGGTCACGTACGTGCTGCCGCCAAGGAGCAAGCCCGTCCCAACCGGCCCTTGTCCCGATAGGCCGGTGCCGTTGCCCGGCACGTTGGGGTTGTTGTTGTCGTGGATGTTGTTTTGCATCCACACCGTGCAGGACTGTGTGCCTAACGCCCCGGTTTGCCCCGGGGGGCAGAGCCCGATCTGCGGCGAGGGAAAGTCGTCGTTGTTCTGTGAATTTGAGACGAGCCCGGTCTTGTTGTTGTCGCACACGTTGTTCTCGACCAGCAGGTAACCGCCGGCATTGGTGCTCGACAGACAGAGGGCGCTGTTCTCTCCCTGGTCGTACTGCATCGTCTGGTTGCACTGCTGCTGGCAGGCGCCGATGTAGTACGCGGCGTCGGCCATGTTGCTGGCGTACGAGTTCTTGAACCAGCCGTTCGTCGCATTGCTGGAGAAGATTCCGTAGTCGCCTGCCGGGTAGTTGACCCCGCAGCAGGGGCCGAGGACGCCGGGAACGGAGCTCGAGTAGCTGGAGGTAGCGGTCAGGTAGTTCCCCCAGAATCCGCTCAGGCCGAGCTGTCCAGACCCGTCCCCGCCGTTCCACCAGACCTGCTCGCCCTCGCCCGTCCCGTTAAGGAAGTTGCAGACGGTGAGGTTCTCGATCCAGGTGTTGTTGGCCTTGAAGACCTCAACGCCGTTGCGGTTCAGCGTTCCCTGATCCGTTGGTTGCGAGGAGCACGGGGACGCGCCCGCTCTGGTCCCGTCCACCACAACGGTGTTTCGATTCATACCTCGCAGATGGATGTTCGGCTTGGTGATCAGCACGCCTGCGGGCTCGGATGCGCCGGGGATCCCCTGCTCCTTGTAGTCGCCGGGGCCGACCAAGATCCAGTCGCCCGGGCTGGCCGCATTCACGGCCGCCTGGATCGAGGTGAACTGCCCTCCGACGCCGTTCCACGTGCCGACGCGCCAGACCTTGGCGCCGGCAGCCGAGGCACTGTAGGCCAGGACTCCCGCCGCGAGCAATGCAATGAGCACGAACCGGCGACGCAGCATCTCTCCGGTGCGGGAGCCTATACCTAAATACCGGTGAATCGCAACCGGGAACCCGCGAGGGCCAACAATGCCGTTTCCCAGGTGTGGCACTAAAATGCGAGTGCGGGGCGTCTTGAGCGGAGGGTTACCGGCGGTGGCAGGTAAGGCAGGAGGATTGCACTGGCTGACGTAGCGGTCGTCACGGATAGCACCGGCTACCTGCCGCCCACGTTGATGCGGAGCCTCGGCATCGAGGTCATCCCGCTGTACTACGACCTGGGGAAGGGGATGGCCCTGGAATCGGAATTCGACGGCGATTTCACGCGGTTCTACGCCGAGCTCGCCTCCTCCGACGCCCTGGCCACCACCACCGCTCCCACAGTCGAGGACTTCCGCGAGGTGTACGAGCGCGTCTTGAGCGCGCACGGCTCAGTCATCTCCGTCCACATTTCCTCGGCGATCTCGGACACATGTGCCAACGCGCGCGAGGCTGCGCGGAAGCTGGGCGCCGACGATCGCGTGACCGTCATCGACTCCGCCGGCGCTGCCGGGCACCTGGGGTTTCAGGCGCTAGCGGCAGCGCGGGCGGTGGCCGCCGGGGAGGACCTCGACGGTGTGCTCGAGCGGGTTCGCCAGGCCCGTCAGGAGGTGAAGCTCTGGTTCCTCGTCGAGACGCTCGAGTACTTGCGACGCGGGGGGCGAATCGGCGGGGCCGCTGCATGGATCGGCTCCGCTTTGGAGATCAAGCCGATCCTCACGGTCGAATCCGAGATCAAGGCGGTGGAGCGGGTCCGCACCCGGAAGCGCGGCATCGAGCGGCTCATTGAGCTAATGCGCCAGCGCCGCTCCCTGGGGGCAGACCGATGGTTCGTGCAGCACGCTCAGGCCCACGAAGATGCGGATCGCCTGGTCGAGCGACTAAGTGAGGTGTTCACCAGGCCGCCCGAGTTCGTCTCCGAGGTCGGTCCGGTCGTGGGCACGCATGTCGGCCCCGGCACGCTCTGGGTCGGCGGGCTTCCGGGCGCGGCGCTCCGGTAGCGATGAGCGCTGACGCGACGCTGCAGTGCCCTCGATGCGGCGCCTCCAACCGGGGACGGGCCAAGTTCTGCGGCTCGTGCGGCGCGGCACTGGCCTCCGAGATCTCATGTCCGGAGTGTGGGACGAGCAATCCCGTCTCTCAGCGATTCTGCGACGAGTGCGGCACAGCGCTTCGCGGACGGGCGCCTGCCGGGCCCGTGCGCCGTGATCGACCGCCGAGAACGCTCGCGAACGGCCGCTACGAGTTGGGGCGCCTGTTGGGCGAAGGCGGCGGAAAGCGAGTATTCATCGCCACCGACACGCGGCTTCACCGCGAGGTGGCGGCGGCCCTGTTCAAGGCCGAGGACTCAGACGAAACTGGCCTGCGTCGCGCCCGCCGCGAGGCCGAGGCCATGGCCAAGCTCGGCGATCACCCGAATGTCGTGAACGTCTACGACATCGGAGAGGAGGAGGGTCAGCTTTATCTGATCAGCCAGTACATGCCGGGCGGCGACCTTCACCACATGCTGACCGACGCTGTCGACAACCGGCTCGCGGTCGAGGAGGTGATCCGGATCGGATCGGACATCGCGCGCGGGCTCGAGCATGCACACGCCAACGGAGTCATCCACCGCGATGTCAAACCTCAGAACGTTTGGCTGGCTCCGGATGGAACCGCGAAGATCGGCGACTTTGGCCTGGCAATCGCCGAAGGTGGAACGCGATTCACCGCCGAGGGCGCGATGGTCGGAACGGTGGCCTACATGGCGCCGGAGCAGGGGCTCGGCCGGGCCGCCGACGCGCGCTCCGACATTTATTCCCTGGGAGCACTGCTTTATGAGCTCCTATGCGGTGTCCCGCCCTTTGTCGGGGATTCGACGGCGGCGATCGTCTCCCAGCACGTCTCGACGACTCCGGTCGCGCCGAGCTGGCATCGGTCAGGTGTCCCGGCAGCGCTGGAGCAACTGTTGTTGAAGATGCTTGCGAAGTCCCCGACCACCCGACCGCAGGGCGCGACCGATGTCCGCGAAAGCCTCGAGGTGATCGCGTCAACCGGGACGGGCGCGGACACATTCGATCAGGATGCTCGGGCGCTCGACCGAATAAGCGATGGGACATTTCTCGGCCGCGAGCGCGAGACCCAAGACCTCCACGCCGCGGTCGACGAGGCCGTTGGCCGCCGGGGGCGCTGCGCGCTCGTGACCGGGGAGGCGGGCATCGGAAAGACGCGTCTGGCGACGGAGGTCGCCTCTTATGCCGGTTTACGTGGGGCTCAGGTGCTCTGGGGCCGTTGCTACGCCGGCAGCGGCGCGCCGGCTTACTGGCCCTGGGTGCAGGTGATCCGAGCCTATGTCCATGACCATGATCCGGAAACGCTGCTGTCGGACCTGGGGCCGGGGGCGTCCGAGATCGCTCAGATCGTCTCTGAGCTACGGGAACGGCTCCCTGATATTCCGGAACCGCCGCCGCTCGAGGCCGAGGAAGCGCGGTTCCGCCTGTTCGACTCCATTGCGACCTTCCTGAGAAACGCCTCGAGCAAGCAGCCACTCGCGATCTTCCTCGAAGATCTCCAACAGGCTGATCCTCCCTCGCTGACGTTGCTCTCCTACGTGGCGCGCGAGCTGACCGGCTCACGCGTGTTCCTTCTCGGGACATACCGCGAGGACGAGCTCGAGAGCCACCACCACCTTCGCGAGGTGCTGGCGTCTATGAGCCGCGAGCGCGGCTATAGCCGCATACGCCTGCGCGGACTGTCGAGCAGGCATGTCGCTGCGATGCTCGAGGGCGTTCTCCAGCAGCCGCTCGAGGAACCCCGGTTGCTCGCCCTGGCCGAGGCCATCCACAAGGAGTCCGACGGAAACCCGTACTTCGTCGAGGAGATCGTGCGCCATCTGATCGATTCCGGCGCCCTGTATCAGCAGGGGGGCCGCTGGCTCACGGATGCGCGCGAGGGCGAGGAGCTCGGGATCCCCAGTGGGATACGCGAAGCGGTCGCCCGGCGGCTCGCGAGCCTCTGCTCAGAGACGCGCGAGTTGCTTACCACAGCGGCGGTCGTGGGGCGGGAGTTTGACCTCAAGCTGCTAGCCCGCGTCAGCGGCCTGGAGCCGAGCATCGCCTTTTCCCGACTTCAGGAAGCGATCGACGCCGCCATCGTGCACGCCGCAGCCGGGGACCCGGGGCGCTACGCGTTCAGGCATGGCGCGATCCGCGACTCGCTCTATGAGGACCTTAAGCCGACCCGCCGCGCCGAGCTCCACATAGCTGCCGGAGAAGCGCTCGAAGAGTTGTACGAGGATCGGATCGAATCCCATCTCTCCGAGGTCGCCTATCACTTCGCCAAAGCCGCCCCGGCGGGGGACGTGGCTAAGGCGGCGGATTACGCCTGGTGGGCGGGCGAGCGCGCCGTCTCGCTCTACGCCTATGAGGATGCCGTCACCCAGTACGAGACCGCACTCCGGCTGTTCGACGCGCTCCCGGACGTCCCCCAGCGGCGGTGCGATCTGCTGTTGGCGGTGGGCGACGTTCGCTGGCGGGCCGGGGAGGCTGAGTCTGCGCGCAGGACCTTCACCGAAGCCGCGGCGGTCGCGCACGATCTGGCGCTCCACGATCATTACGCCAGGGCGGCGCTCGGATACGGTGGAGGTCCGGGGGGCTTTTCGGTCACCGACCAGGGCGACGAGGAGCTGATTCGGATGCTGCGCTCGGCGCTCGACGCCCTGCCTCCACGGGACAGCGCGCTGCGGGTGCGGGTGCTGGCGCGGTTGGCAGTGGAACTCCGCTACGCCCGCGAGCTATCGGAAGCGGACCGCCTGAGCGCCGAAGCGGTCGAGATGGCCGAGCGCTTGGGCGACACCAAGATTCTGGTGCTCGCGATCTACAGCCGCCAGTGGTCGACGATGGGGCCTGACCGGATCGAGGAGGCGCTTGCGGCCAGCGACGAAATCGTGAGGCTGGCACGCATCGGTGGCGATCGCGACATGGAATTCGAAGGCCACCACTTGCGCCTGATCGCGCTCACCCAATTGGGCGACTTTGATGCGGTGGACACAGAGATCACGGCGTGCGACAAGCTGGCCGGCGAGCTCCGCCAACCCCGCTATCAGTGGGAGGTTGCGGTGTTTCGGACGATGCGGGCGCTGATGCAGGGCCGCTTCAAGGAAGGCGAGCGCCTGGCGCAGAGCGCCCTCGCACTCGGACAGCGGGCCCAGCAGGAGGCGGCGGCAGTCGTGTTCGGAGGTCACCTGTTCCTGACCAGGTGGGCCGCCGGCAGGCTTGACGAGCTCGTCGACGTTGGGCGCGATACCGCTGAGCGATACGGACAGGCGTGGCCGGCGGCTTATGTCTGGCTGTTGACCGAGGTCGGACATATCGATGAGGCTCGTGCCCGCTTCAACGAGATCGCCGCCGACGGGTTCGTGTCACTGCGCCACAGCGCCGATTGGCTCACCTCGATCTGCACTCTGTCGATCGCATCTGTGACGGTCGGCGACCGTGAAGCGGCCCGCAGGCTGTACGAGCTGCTGCTGCCGTATGCAGAGCGCTGTACCCCGTTCCTCGCCGGCGCGGGCTGCCTCGGCTTCAACCACGCGTTTCTCGGCTTCGCTGCCGAGGCGGCCGGGATGCAGGCCGAAGCGATCCGCCACTTCGAGGAGGCGCTTCAGCGTAACGCCGCGATCGGTGCCAGCTACGTGGCTCCCCGGGTCTACTACGAGTACGCGCGAACCCTTCTCAGCATGGGAGGAGATGCCGAGCGCGCGAAGGCGAAAGAGCTGATTGAGACCGGGCTGGTGCGCGCCCGGCGGATCGGAATGCGGGCCGACGCCGAGCGTCTGACGAGGTTGCGACAGGAGAGTCAGGACAAGACGGCGGCACTCGGCTGGAGCGCGCTGGACAGCGTCGCCCAGTCCGTTGAACAGGAACGGCCGGACCTCCGGCCCGCAGCCGCGCCGGACGGAACGGTCACGATCATGTTTTCCGATATCGAGGACTCGACCGCCCTGACGGAAAAGCTCGGGGACCAGCGGTGGCTCGAGCTGCTGCGGCGCCACAACGCGGTCATCAGGCGGCACGTGGCCGAGCATGGCGGATTCGAGGTCAAATCCCAGGGCGACGGGTTCATGGTTGCCTTCGCCAGCGCCCGCGACGGAATCCGATCGGCGATCGCGATTCAGCGCGAGTTCGCCACCCGCAATCAGGGAGCCAGAGGCCAGCCACTGCGGGTTCGGATCGGGCTGCACACGGGCGAGGTCATCCGAGAGCGCGAGGACTTCTTTGGCAAGAACGTGATACTCGCCGCACGGATCGCGGCCCGCGCCCGCGGAGACCAGGTCCTGGTCTCGGCGCTGGTGCGCGAGATCGTCTCCAGCGTCGCTGAGTTCCAGTTCGGTGAATCGCGAGAGGAACAGCTCAAGGGGCTGGACGAACCCCAGCGCGTGTACGAGGTTTTGTGGGGGTCGGAGGACGGCCGCGGCGCCAAGCCCACAGCGGCGGCAGAGCCAGCCGAGGCGTAATGCGTTAGGCGACTGCCCGGTGTCAGTCGCCCAGGCGAAAACCGCTCAGGTGCACTTTCTGCACGTCTCTCACGCTGACCAGCACCATCACCACGTTTCCGCAGCTCGGGCAGCGGGCCACGGTCCCCGGCGCCCGTGCATACACCCGCAGCTCGGCGATCTGAGCGCCCGCTCCGCAATAGGCACACGACCCACGGGCTATGGTCATTTCGATCCCGAAGTAGTCGAATAGCCGGCCCGCGAGGGCGTTCCCGTCAAGCGCCTCCATCCGCACTTACCTCAGCTCCCCGTGGGTCCGAAACGCTCGGTCTTGACGCGGTCCGGCTGATGGCCGATGTCAACCAGCGCCTGCGCGACCGCCTCCACGAACGAGGTCGGCCCGCAGATGTAGATGAGCGGGCGCTCCGCCGGCTCCCATGCCGCCTGTTCCAGGAAACCGCGGTCTACTCGCCCGCGGTGGCCGTCCCAGTCGGGGGGCCACTCCCGGGTGAGGGCAAAGCGGACGTCGACGCCATCCCGCGACGCAAATCCACTCAGCTCCTCCTGGTAGATCACGTCTTGGAGGGTCCGGGACGAGTACAGCAGCCGGGGGACGGTGGCGCGCTCGCCTGCCGCCCAGTGGCGCAGCATCGAGCGAAAGGGAACCACTCCCGAGCCGCCGGCGATCATCAGCAGCGGCCCGCCGAGCGATCCCTCCCAGACGAAGTAGCCACCGATCGGACCCCGCAGCTCGAGCTCGTCATCGACCCTCAGCTCGTCCGTCAGATAGGGGGACACCTCCCCATCGTCGAGCCGCTCGACGGTCAGCATCAAATGGCGGTCCTCGGGCGCCGACGCGATCGAGTAGCTGCGCTCGGCCTGATAGCCATCCTCGGCAGTGAGGCGCACGTCGACGTGCTGCCCGGCGCGATGACCGCGCCGGTCTGCAAGCTCGAGCACGATGCTCTTGCACAGCGGGGTCTCGTCGATCAGCTGGACGACGCGGCCCAGCTGCCAGGTCAGTCTCCCTGATACCGCTGTTCGAGCCATGGGTCGCCGTGGTTGTGGTAGCCGTACGTCTCCCAGAACCCTGGCTGATCGTCGGGAGTCAGGGTGAGTCCCCGTACCCACTTGGCGCTCTTCCAGAAGTACAGATGAGGCACCAAGAGCCGAGCAGGGCCCCCGTGCTCCGGCTCCAGCGGCTCGCCGCCGTACTCGTAAGCCACCCATGCGCGGCCGCCGGTGACGTCCTCGAGCGCGAGATTCGTCGTATAGCCCCCGTCCGACCACGCCGTGACGTATTCGGCCTCCGTCTGCACACGCTCGAGCAGCGTGTCTACCGACACCCCCTTCCAGGTCGTATCGAGCTTTGACCACTTGGTCACGCAATGGATGTCGGCGGTCACGGTCTCGGCCGGCAGCGCGACGAACTCATCCCAGGGCCAGGAGACCGGCTCCTCGACCGCTCCGTGAATCGTGAAGCTCCACTCGTCAAGCGGGGCATGTGGGGTGGGGCCAGCCGAGAGGACTGGAAAATCCGGCGTCAGGTATTGCCCCGGCGGGATGCGAGACGGATCGCCATCCGGGCGGCGGCGGCCGGCGAAGCCCCGACTGATCGGAGACATGGCCTGAACTATCGCCGATCCGTGGCCGCCGGCGCTCCGAAGCTTGCCGGCGGCCGCGTTGCGCTTCGCTTCGCTTCTAGATGCCGGCGGCGGTCATCGCCGACTCGACGTCCTGGGCGTCGGCAGCTTCGCCCGCCGCGTTCGGATGCACCGAGATGGCATCGGTGCCCGGGACCGGAGGCTCGATCCAGCGCACTCCTTCGGGCTTGCAGGCGTCGTGGCCGATGCTCGGGGTGAACGTGTCGACGAAGGTGGCGTTGTGGGCGGCCGCCTCGTTGGCGAGCATGCCGTTGAGATCGTTCTCGACCCCATTGAGGTAGGTCACGTCACCTGTCGTGAGCGGCACTTGCGGGTAGCAGTTACCGCTCTGAGGGAGGATGTCGGGGTAGCCCACGACGAACACCTTCGCGTTCGGCGAGATCGTGTGGATCTGGTCGATGGCGGCAGCGATGTTGGGGCCGTCGGCAGCGATGTTGTTCGCGAAGTAGTTCCCATACGTGCTCTGGCAGGGCGCTCCGACGTTGGCCGCATCGCCGGCGTCGAGCGCTCCGCATGCCGCGACCGCGGTGATGAAGGTGTTGTTGTCGTTACCGCCGATACCCAGAGTCACGACGTTCGTGGAACTCGAGAGTGCGTTGAACTGTGGCGGCTGATCGGGGTACTGGGCGGTCGTCATGTTCTGGACCGTAGCGCCGCCGCAGCTGACGTCTCGAAGGGACAGCCCGAGCGACTGGGCGGTCAGGTGCGGGTAATTGACGGCCGATTGTCCGCACTCGAGCGGCGCGCCGGAGGCGACAGGTAGCACGCCCGGTGCTGACGTGTATGAGTCGCCGAGCGCCACGTAGGACTGACTGGCGGACGCGGTGACCGGCGCGATCAGCAATGCGGCGAACAGACCGACCGGCAGCCAGCGGACCAATCTCGAGATCACCCTTGCTCCTCCTCACTCAGGGATTGCTTGCTCCGGCTGCTCGCCTCGCCTGCTCCGAAGCGATCCAGGAACCGGGTGGTGCATAAAACCATGCTGGTGAGGAACTGTCAAGTTCCTGATGGTTATGCTGTGGCAGATGACGGCCGAAGCCGAGATTGTTGAGGCTCTCCCAAGGGGCCGGCACGGCCTCAGCCGCCAGACGGTCGAGGCCTCGCAGCGAGCGCGGCTCATGCGCGCCGTCATCGACCTTGGCGCCGAGCGCGGATTCGAGTCGCTGACGCTTTCGGACATCGTCGGCCGCGCCGGCGTCGCCCGCCGCACCTTCTACGAGCATTTCGCTAACAAGGAGGCGTGCTGCATGGCGGCGTACGACTACGCCGCAGCGCAGCTGCTTGAGCGACTGGCCGCGGCCCGGCGGTCGGACCTCCAGCCCCTTCGGAGCCGGATCGAGCAGTACGTGCGAACGTTGCTCGACATGGCCACCGAGCAGCCGGCCCTGGTGCGGATGTTCACGGCGGACGCGGGCGGCGCAGGGCCGGCCGCAGGTGCGCACCAGCGCCACATGCGCCGCCAGATCGCCGATGGTCTCGTCGCGCTCAGCGCCGCTCAACACGAGCTCGACGCTTCCTCCACGCCGCTCACCCCGCTGCGCGCGCTCGCGATCGTGGGCGCAGTCAACGAGCTGATCCAACAGGCGTTTCACGAGCGGGGGCCGCGGACAGTGGGCGAGCTCCAAGGCGATATCTGCGACGTCGTGCTGGCGCTCCATTCTTGAGCGCTCCGCTCGCGCCGGGCGCTCAGCCGATCCGCCACTCGATCGCGCCCAGCCCCGGGAAGCCGAGAGCCTCCGCGGTCGCGCCGGTGAGGTCCCATTCGCGGCCCGCGATGTATGGCCCACGGTCGATGACCGGCACTCGCACGGCGCGGTTGCCATAGCGGAAGGTCACTTCGGTGCCACAGGGCAACGTCTTGTTGGCGACGCCGAGCTCGGGAACCTGCAGGACCCCGCCGCACGCGATACCCAAGCCGTAATCGGTGAAGACCGAGGCGATGCTGACGTTCCAGACACCAGGTGGTAGCTGCGCGGGGTTAAGCAACACGCCCGAGAAGTCGAGTTGATCCAGGTGGTAGCGAGCGACCGCCAACTGGAACTTCGCGATCGCCGCGCGCACCTCGGCATCGGTCGGCGCACCCTTGGCTGGGGCGCTGGTGACCGAGGCTGGCGCGCCCAGATTTGGGTCGCGTCCGGGTGCGGCGGCCGCCGGCGCCTGTCCGACGGAGGTCGTTGGAGCGTCCGCTGGCGCGCTACCGGCTATGGGCTCGACAGCATGGGGATGCGGCTTGGGCAGCTGCGGCACCGTCGCTTGTACCCGGTGGATGCGCGCACTGGAACCGCAGCCGACCAACACCAGGGCCGTCGTCGCTATCGCTGCTCGCAGCCTGATCGCCTAACAGTAACCCGAGGGGTAGCTCTCCGCGCCGGCCGCCGAGGTTGCCGGGGTGCCGCCGGGACGGGAGGATGGGCTCGTCGCGAGGCGAACGGAGGTTGACGTGTGGCTCAATGCAGGCCGCTCGATGGGAGAACGATCATCCATCATGTGCGTAGGGCCGCAGGCTTGGCCGCAGTGACGGGACACGCGCGCAAGCTCGATGGCCGCGGACGCCTGATGGCGGCCGCGGGCCGCGTCTGGCCGTCCGGTGCGGCCGGCCGGGTGCTGCTGGGGCTGATCGTCATCGGAATTGCCCTGAGGCTCCTGGCGATTGTCAGCTGGTGGCCGGTCACGCCGACGCTGGAAGACGGCTACCAGCGGTTCGCGTCCAACCCGTTTATCGATCCGCAGCACCCCGCTGGATATGACCTGATCGTCGCTGCGCTGGGACATGTCTCGCGTCAGATCGCATTCACGGTGTTGCTCCAGCATGTGATCGGGCTGGTTTCGGCGCTGCTGTTCGGTGCCGCCGCACGACGTCTAACCGGCTCGGCGTGGGTCGGGCTGCTGCCGGCAGCGATCGTGCTGCTAGATCCGGACCAGATCTTTCTCGAGCACGCGATCATGTCTGAGAGCTGGGCCATCCTGGCCATCGCCCTCAGCCTCTACTGCGTCGTGAGGTGCTGCGAGGAGCCGCAGCCATGGTGGCGATGGCCGCTGGGCACCGGCGTCGCGGTCGCTGTGGCCGTGATGCTCCGCACCGCGTCGCTTCCCATGATCGCGGTCTTCGCGTTTGCGCTCGTGCTGTATCGGCCGCGACCGTTCCGGCGCTGGCGGGAGCACTTCCGGGCCGCAGCGGTGATGGTTTCCGTAGCGGCGGTCCTGCTGGTGGCCTTCGCCGGCGCCAGCGCAGCGTCCGGGCAGCGGTTCGGAATCGCGCCCTCGCCCGGCTGGTATCTGTACGGGCGCGTCGCCCAGTTCGCGGACTGCCGCCAGTTCGTGCCCCCGCGCGGGACCGCAGCCCTGTGCCAGACGACGCCCACATCGCGCCGGCCGAGCGCCTACTTCTACACGTTCGAGTCTGGGTCGCCGGCGGTACGCCGGTTCGGTGTCTTCGGACGGGACGACGCGCAGGTCGGCTCATGGGCGCGAGCGGCGCTGGTGGCCCAATTCGGGGATTTCCTTCAGACCGGCTGGAGTTATCTCCGGAGCTACTTCGTGCCGGGGAGTCTTCCGGCCCGGTTGAGGCAGGCGAGCACCGAGCTCGACCCACAGCTTGACTTCACGAACCGCGGCAACCCGATCGTGGTCTCGGCCATAAGGATCGACCTGGTGAGCTACTACGACCGGTTCACCGTCCATCCCATGCGATGGGGTCTCCAGTTCCTGCACGACTGGCAACGGATCGTCAGGTTCGGTGCCACGGCGCTGTTCGTGACGACGGTGCTGACGCTCATCGGGCTCGCTGTAGGCGACCGGCGCTCTCGCGTCGGCGTCCTCCTCTTCGGGCTTGGTGGCCTGTCACTCCTGCTGGCTCCGGTCCTCACGGGCACTTACTCGGGCCGCTACACGGTCCCGATGGCGGCCCCGATGGTGACCGCGGCCGCCGTCACGCTGGCCGAGCTGGGACGTCGAGCTCGGCTGTACCGGGCGCGGCGCCCGACGCAGGCTCAGGCTCCGCGGCGGGCGAAGGCCCACACCTGAACCGGCACGTCCGGTTCGTTGCGCAGCGGATGCCAGCGGCGGTATGCCGCCCACCGACTGAGATTGCCGGTGACGCAGGGTCGGTTACCCCACGAGTCGACGGAGTCCACCGTAAGGCCCGCGCTCTCCAGCAGGACCCGCAGCCCACGGGGCGTGAACCTCCAGTAGTCGTACATGCCGAACAGCAGCAGCTCGTGCACCCTGATCAGAAAGGGCGTGGACACGATCAGGTGGCCGCCCGGCACGCAGAGCTCCTTGAGGTTCTTGGCCGCCGCCCAGGGATCGGGCACGTGCTCCAACACCTGCTCGCAGATCACGACGTCGAAGCGCTCCTTTAGCTCGACGGGCGCGCAGACATCGAAGTCGGGATACATCAAGCTCTCGTACGAGCGCCAAGGCCTCGAGCGGTGGTTCTCGCCGCTGATCTCGGCGGCCCGGCACGCGGTGGGATCGAGCCGGGCGATGTGATCGTCCACGGCGGCATTGAGCACCGTCCGCACCCAATGCTCCGCGGGCGCGTCAGTTCCCGGATACACCACCCTGTCGTACTCGTCGTACGCGCGCCACGCCATCCGGCCGATCAGCCCCCGCACCCGAGCCAAGCGCCTGTGGCTCAGAACAGACCCTTCCACTGGGGCGGGATGCGCTGGATCACGAGCTTGATCCACGGGAAGTTCGTGTCTTCGTAGAACCACGTTTCAAATTCTTTGCCCTCGACCACCCGGTTGTGAGTGCCCCAGCCCCTCTCCAGATCGAGCTGCTCCCAGGTTCGCTCAGCCCAGCGGCGATGCCGGGCTTGGCAGATGTCGTAGTCGAGGCGATGGAGATGGATCAGGTAGAGGTCGGGATCGAGGCGCATGGGTACGTCGACGGCTCGGTGGAATCCCGGTTGCCATCGCAGGGGCTGCATCGCGAGCGCAGGCTTGTCGTAGACGTCATTGGCGAACCAATGTGCACGCTGGCTGAGCACCGGCCGAGCGGGGTCGAAAGGCCCTTCTCGGTCCACGACGTGGATGAGCTCATAGCCGAGACAGTTGACGTAGGGCTCGTCAAAGCGGTCGATGTAATCGGTCAGCGAGCCCCATTCCGGGTGCGGCGCGACGATCTCGTCGACGTCCGTGACGAGAACGACGTCGTAGCGCTCCAGCAGCTCGCGCTGAAGCCGCTCCACGTTGGCGACCATCCACAGGTTGTCGAACGTGTCGTGCGAGATCGGAATGCGGACGAACCCCTCCCGGTCCGTCGAGCCGTCCGTGCTGTCGTGGTCGAGAACGTAAATGTCGCCGGCGTCGAAGAAAGCGCGGTAGTAGCGAAGCCAGATCGGGAAGAACAGCGACTCGTTGTGGGTGATCGTCATCACTGCCCGCCGCTTGGAGCGGTCCGGGGTGCGCCGCGCGTAGTGACTGTTCCTCTCCCGCCGAAGCTCATCGAACTGGGGCTCCATCGGATGTGCGACGAACTCGTGAACCTCGGGGACTCGCGCGCTCGATGCCCGCATGGCCGGAACCGTAGCGGCGGTCGCGCGCGATGTGCTTGGGACACGTCGTGGCTTAGGCCGTGGCGGCGCTGTGCGTTCTGGTCACCTTTAAAGATGCAGGCTTGCGAACGTCCGCAACGACGCCGTGGGCTGCCAATTTCGGGAAAGCAGCGCGTACCCGTCTATGAACCACTCATAGCTCACCCTCCGCTGGCTGTGGTAGTTGCTGGCGGCGGGATGGTTGTTCCGTAGCTGGTAGAAAGAAGCGCCGGCGAGCCACGGCCAGCCGCGCATGATCTTCGCCGCTTGGCGCATGTACCTCGCTCGCTCGCTGTCCGTCACTATCTGCTGCTTGGTAAGGGTGGCACCGTAGTACGCCCGAAAGCGTTTCCAGGGATCGGTCGTCCACCCCATTTCGGTGATCCAGAGCTTCTTGTCGGCGTCACCGTTCGCGGCCATGATGCGGTGCAACCACGGGCCGCCCGACTTGAAGCTGTATTCGGCTCCACCGGACTGATCGTTTGGCCCCATGTTGAGCGTGTAGGCGTGATAGCTGACGCCGTCCATGACGCCATGGAGGCCGTGCCCGTACAGGGCCTCCAGGAATTGCCCGTCGGCGTACGCGATCGCCCCGGCCAAGACGGGCAGACGTGGGGCGATCTGCTTCACCGCCTGATAGGTGGGTCTGAGAACGTCCATGTAGGCCGTTGCGACCTGATCTTCGTTGCCGCCATTCGGCTCGTTCCATACCTCGAGCGCCGCCGCGTACTGACCCCATAGCCGCGCGACCGTAGCCGCGGCCTGCGCGTAGGGTCCCGGGGGTGGAAGTGCGACATTGGCCTGAGTCTCGTCCCCGGTGATGTACAGGAGGAGAATCGGACGTATCCCAAGCCGGGCCTCGGTTCGGATATATCGCGTCAGCTTCGCTTGATAGGCACCGTCGCCCATGCGCGACCAGACGATGAGGGTCCGGACGACATTGGCGCCGTACCGGCGAGCGTAGGAGAGATCGCGATACATGGCGTCGCCCCAAATGGGCCCCCCGCGGTCGGTGTCACCTACCGTAAAGCCCTTGTAGCGCGCAGCCTGCGCGGCAGCAGGAGCCGCGAGGACAGCAGAAGCCGCGAGAAATGCTGCGAGCACCATCAGCCAGCGGCAAGCTCCTCGAGCGGACCGGGCGCGAAGAACAGTTCCGCAGAACACGATTCGTCCCGCGTCGTCCGGCCATCGCCGATCCTTGAGCAGAAAAATGGATCACTGGACAAATCCGCGGTCAAATCTCCGTCTTTTCCGAGTCGAGCGCAAGGCCATCCGTCAAACGCGCGCCTGGCGCATGATTTCCCCCTCATCGTCGAGCGCCAGCCGGCTCGTCGAGTTACGAGACTCGCGACACGACGAGCACCGGGCTCTTGGCGTGGACAGTGACCGCCGCCGACACGCTCCCGAGCAACGTTGACTGCACGCGTGATAGGCCGCGTGCGCCGAGCACGATCACGGCGGCGTCTAGTTCGACGGCGATGTCGCAGATCGCCCGCCAGGTCTTGTCCCGGGCGACCCGTGACTCAGGGCGGAACCCGGCGGCACGCGCGAGCTCCACTCCGCGTTCCGCGTGCTTGCGCGCCACGTCCTCCGCGATCTCGTCGAGCCCGAGCTCACGCGAGCCTAGCCGCGCCAACGGAGCACTGATGATCGTTGCGGGGTCGTACGCCGCCCATACTTTGACTGGCTCCCAGACGGTCAGGACGACCGCGTTGCGATCTCCCAGCAGCGCACCCGCCCGGGCAATCGCGTGCATAGCGTCCTCGGAGCCGTCGAAACACAGGAGCACGGGGCCTTGGCGGCTTGGGAGATCCGGCCGGTCGGTCATGGGTCCGAAGCGCTCAGGTCAGTGTTTGATCCTGCCGTGGGTGAAGGGGCGCGCTCGGCGGCTCGCCTGACAGCGCTGCGAGCGCTCGTCGCGGGACGATCTGCGCTTCCCCCTGCCTGATGGCTCGTGAGTATGCGAGTCCAGTTGATCGGAACAGCCTACGCTTGGAACCTGCTCATATCGAGAAAGGTCGATCGATCTCCTCGGCGGAGGTGATCCGTCCGCGTCAGTAGACGAATTGGCCTTCGGGGAGGTCCCAGTACACCTCGGCCCGAGTCGGCATACCGATGCCGCCGAGCGAGGCATCGTGAGTGCCCGACTGGCGCTGGATAGGGATCCCAAACACGCGAACGCGGAGCCAGCCCACGTCGTCCGCGTAACCGTCGAGCACTTTGCGCTCGATGCTGGGGAGCGGGCCGTCATCGGCGGGCATGTGGATAAATGATCGCCATGACAACCGCCGCGCAATCACCTCAGGGCCCCCTGTCTGTGGACGAGCTTCACCAGATTGAGAAGTGGTGGCGGGCGGCGAACTACCTGTCGGTCGGTCAGATCTACCTGCTCTCCAACCCGCTGCTGCGCGAGCCGCTGCGCCCGGAGCACATCAAGCCGCGGTTGCTGGGCCACTGGGGCACGACGCCGGGGCTGAATTTCGTCTATGTGCACATGAATCGCGCGATCAACGCGCGCCACCTGAACGCGATCTACGTGACGGGTCCGGGGCACGGCGGCCCCGGCCTGGTCGCGAGCGCGTATCTGGACGGGACGTACACCGAGATCTACCCGCACATCGGGCGCGACGAGGAAGGGCTGCGGCGCCTGTTTCGGCAGTTCTCATTTCCGGGCGGGATCCCGAGCCACGTGGCGCCTGAGACACCCGGCTCGATCCACGAGGGCGGGGAGCTCGGCTACTCCCTGCTGCACGCCTACGGAGCCGTCCTCGACAATCCCGACCTGCTCGCGCTGTGCGTCGTCGGCGACGGCGAGGCGGAGACGGGGCCCCTGGGGGCCAGCTGGCATTCGAACAAGTTCCTCGATCCGGCGCGCGACGGCGCGGTCCTCCCGGTCCTACACCTGAACGGCTACAAGATCGCTAACCCGACGATCCTCGCTCGGATCTCCGGGCGCGAGTTGCGAGCGCTGCTCGAGGGCTACGGCTACGCGCCGCGGTTTGTGGAAGGCTCGGAGCCGGAGGCGATGCACGAGCTGATGGCCGCGACGCTCGACGAGGTGCTGGACGAGATCGCGGCCATCCAACTGCGCGCTCGCGAGCAGGGCGATCTGACGCGGCCGAAATGGCCGATGATCGTGCTGCGAACCCCTAAGGGCTGGACCGGTCCGAAAGAGGTGGACGGCCTGCCGACAGAAGGGTCCTTCCGCTCCCACCAGGTGCCGCTGGCCCAGGTGCGCACGAACCCGGAGCGTCTGGCCCAGCTCGAGGCGTGGATGCGCTCATACCGTCCCGATGAGCTGTTCGACGAGCGCGGGACCATCCGTCCCGAGATCGCCGCGCTTGCGCCCCCCGGCGAGCGACGGATGAGCGCCAACCCGCACGCCAACGGAGGGCTCCTACTGCGCGAGCTGGAGCTACCCGACTTCCGCGAGTACTCCGTCGAGGTGTCAGAGCCGGCCAACACCACCAGCGAGGCGACTCGCCTACTTGGTGCCTGGCTGCGCGACGTGACCCGAGCCAACCCCGACCGCTTCCGAATCATGGGCCCCGACGAGACGGCCTCGAACCGCCTTCAGGCAGTGTTCGAAGCGACGAGCCGGGTCTGGGAGGCCGAGCTGCTCGACACAGACGACCACCTCGCGCCTGACGGGCGGGTGATGGAAGTCCTCTCGGAGCATCTGTGCCAGGGTTGGCTCGAGGGCTACCTGCTGACCGGACGCCACGGGCTGTTCAACTGCTACGAGGCTTTCATCCACATCGTGGACTCGATGTTCAACCAGCACGCCAAGTGGCTCAAGGTCACGCGCGAGATCCCTTGGCGGCGACCGATCGCATCCCTGAACTACCTGCTCTCGAGCCACGTCTGGCGCCAGGACCACAACGGCTTCTCCCACCAGGACCCGGGATTCATCGACCACGTCGTCAACAAGAAGGCCGAGATCATCCGCGTCTACCTGCCGCCCGATACCAATTGCTTGCTGTCGGTGGCCGACCACTGCCTGCGCAGCCGCGACTACGTCAATGTCATCGTCGCCGGCAAACAGCCAGCGCTCAACTACCTGACTATCGAGGAGGCGATCGCGCACTGCACGCGGGGGATCGGAATCTGGGAGTGGGCATCCAGCGACGAAGGCCAGGAGCCCGATGTCGTACTGGCGTGCGCTGGAGACATTCCCACGCTCGAGGTTGTCTCCGCGAGCGCGATCCTGCGAGAGCGCCTGCCCGACCTGAAAGTTCGCGTCGTGAATGTCGTCGACCTGATGCGCCTGGAGCCCGACTCGGCGCACCCGCATGGCCTCTCGGATGCACTATTCGATGCGCTATTCACTACCTCGCGGCCGGTGATCTTCGCCTACCACGGCTATCCGTCGCTCATCCACCGGCTCACTTATCGCCGTAGCAATCACCACAACCTCCATGTGCGCGGCTATCAGGAGGAAGGGACCACCACCACGCCCTTTGACATGGTGATGCTCAACGATCTCGACCGCTTTCACCTGGTGATGGACGTGATCGATCGGGTTCCAAGCCTTGAAGAACGCGCGGCCAGCCTGCGCCAGGAGATGGTCGATCAGCGCCTACGGGCACGAGCCTTCACCCGCGAAGTGGGTGACGACCTACCCGAGGTGCGCGACTGGACCTGGCCTGCCAAGTAGCCGGTGCAGGTTTTGGTCGTCAACGCGGGCTCAAGCAGCGTCAAGCTGTCTTTGCTCGGCCCGGACGACAAGCTGCTCGGAGAGCGCGAGCTCGAGGCTCGGAAGGCCACGATCGACGCCGGCGTGCTGCGTCGCGCCGTCGCCGAAGGCCTCGCCGACGCGAACGCCATCGGGCACCGCATCGTCCACGGCGGCGAGCGATTCCGCGCGGCAGTGAAGATCGACGCGCAAGTCGAAGGCGCACTACGTGAGCTCGTTGAGCTCGCGCCGCTTCACCAACCCAAGTCGCTGGCCGCCCTCGACGCCGTGTCAGAGGCGCTTCCTGACTTGCCCGCCGTCGCCTGCTTCGACACCGCCTTCCACGCCACCATGCCCGATGAGGCCACGACCTACGCGCTCCCCGCGAGCTGGCGGGAGCGCTGGAGCCTGCGCCGCTACGGGTTCCACGGCCTCTCCCACGCCTGGGTCGCGAGGCGGACGCCGGAGCTGCTCGGTGCTTCCGAAGCCAGCTTGCGAATCGTCAGCTGTCATCTCGGTGCCGGAGCATCGCTCTGCGCGATCGCCGACGGCCGCTCATACGAGACCACCATGGGGTTCACACCGCTGGAAGGTCTCGTGATGGCCACCCGTTCTGGCAGCGTCGATCCCGGTCTGTTGCTGTGGCTGCTCGAGCGCACCGGGATGCGGGAGCAAGAGCTGGCCCACGCGCTCGAGCACGAATCAGGTCTTCTTGCGCTGGCGGGAAGCCCCGACATGCGGGACGTGCTGGCCGGAAGTCGGGCAGGCGATCGGACCGCCCGGCTTGCCCTGGAGCTCTACGTGCATCGACTAGCGAGCAGCATCGCGGCGATGGCCGCCGCGATCGGCGGGATCGACGCGCTCGTGTTCACAGCCGGAGTGGGCGAGCGGTCGCCGGAGATCCGGGCAAGGACAGTCGATCGCCTCAGGTTCCTCGGGCTCGCAATCGACGATCAGCTCAACACCGATGCCATGGGCGACCAAGAGATCACGGGTTCGGGTGCGCGGGCACGGACGGTGGTCCTCCGCGCGCGCGAGGACCTCGAGATCGCGCGTCAAACACGAGCGGTGCTCGGCCTTCGCACGCCGAACTGAGCTGACGGCCCTCCCTGGCGCCGTCCCGAAGATTTTGAGAGTGGGCGGTGCCTGGCTCGAACAGGCGACCTCCTGCTTGTAAGGCAGGCGCTCTACCAGCTGCTCAGGCGTATCTCGTTGTTTCATAGGCTTCTGTGACTCTCCTAGGTGCCCTACGGTCTCCCGAGTGGGGAACACGCTGGGGAACACTGCTGGTAGGCTGTCTTCGTGATCGGAAGGCAGGAGGTTCTCCCGAGCGGCCATCTGCAGGTGATCGGCGGGCGTGGGAACCGGCGCTGGCGCGCGTTTTGGTGGGACGCCGACGGCAAGCACTCGCGTGTCCTGGGGCCGGCCTGGGTGCAGAACTCGGGCAAGAAGACTGCGCGGGGCGCGATCGTCTGGCACGCGGCCGACGGGCCCAAGCCCGACCGGTCGTATCTGACGCCGCGCGAGGCGCAGGCGGAGCTACGGCGCCTGCTCGAGCTCGAGACCGCCAAGCGCCCGACGCCGCGCACTTCGGCGGGGACGCCGGTGACGTTCGCCGATGCGGCTGAGGCTTGGTTGCGGCACGGGGAGCGCAAACGCAACCTGAAGCGCTCGACGGTCAAGGACTACCGGCAGGTGCTCGATGCTTACCTGCTCCCAGCTCCAGCCGAGACGGAGGCGGTAACGGCCTATGGCCGGGCCCCGTTCGCGACGACCCCGCTACACGATCTCCGTGCCGGACAGGTGAAGGCCTGGTACGAGGGGCTGCCGTATGGCCGCACGGCGGAGAAGCTGTTGATGATCGTGCGGGCGGTCCTTTCGCATGCTCGCTCCCGTGGCTGGATCGAGCAGGATCCGACCGCGTCAATCGAGCGCCAGCAGGTGCGCTACTCCGGCGACTATGACTTCTATTCGCGCGAGGAGATCGACGCGCTCGTACGCGCCGCGGAGAGCCAGCAGGACGCGGCGATCTACCTGACCGCGGCGATGACCGGGCTGCGCCGCGGCGAGCTAGTCGCGCTCCGCTGGCGCGACGTCGACTTCCCGGGGCAGGCGATCCGCGTGCGCGCCAACTACAGCTTCGGACAGCTAGTGACCCCCAAGAGCGGAAAGGTCAGGACGGTGCCGATGGTGGCGGAGGTCGCCCAGGCGCTCGCACGGATCGGCCAGCGCGAGCACTTCACCGCCGAACAGGACCCGGTGTTCGTCAGCGCCGCGGGAGGTCACCTCGACGCGAGCGCGCTCCGCCGACGCTATGCCCGCGCGATCGAGCGCAGCGGTCTGCCGCCGCTGCCGTTCCATTCGCTGCGGCACTACTTCGGCTCGATGGCGGTCAATCGCGCGTCGCTGGCCCAGGTGCAGTCATGGATGGGCCACTCGCACATCCAGACCACGGCCCGCTATCTGCACGCCAAGAGCCAGGCTGACGACGCCGCGCTGCTCGCGACTGCCTTCGCGCCGAGCGACGCCAGGACCGGCGCCGGCGAGCAAGCACCGGCGTGAAGTACCGCGAGGTCATCCGGGCAGTCGAGGACGACGGGTGGACGCTGACCCGTCAACGCGGCAGCCACCGCCAGTACAAGCACCCGAGCAAGCCGGGCCTGGTCACGATAGCCGGCCAGCCCAACAAGGACGTGCCGAAAGGCACCGCTGCGAATATCCTTCGTCAAGCTGGTCTTACGAGGCCCAAGAAATGAGCGAGTACCTGGTCATCATCGAGCACGAAGGCGACAGCTGGGGCGCCTACTGCCCAGACCTCCCGGGCCTCGGCGTCGTGGGCGATACCCGCGAGGAAGTCGAGCAGCTGATCCGCGAGGGGATTTCATTGCACCTCGAGGGTCTGCGCGACGCCGGCGAACAGATTCCTGAGCCGGCGGCCGTCGCGACCACGCTGGTCGACGTTCCGGCCGCCTAGCGGCCCGCGCGCTGTGCTGCTTCGGGCTAGTTGCGATCGTCCGCGGACTCGTCGACGTCAGACCGCCGCTTCGCCTACGCGAGCCACAGCGCCGTCTTGTTGGCGCGTCTCAGGTGCCAACAGGAGGCCGCTTGCGCCATGGACGAACACCACTCGTCTCGCCGCGCCTGGCGGATTACTGCATCCGCCGGGCGGTCCAGCAGCCGATGGCGCCTAGCCCGGTCGTCGGACACTCCTTGCCCCGTCAGCGGGCTGGTGCTCCTCGCATAAGGAGTAGTGAGGCCGGGTGGGTGCTTGTAGCCCAACTCGACAGCGGCCGCTTGTTGGCAATCGGCAACTGCCAACAACGCTCACTGTCGTTCACGTGAGAAAGGCAGCGCGTCACGCGCCCGCTCGAGCTCGTCGATGCTTGTAGCCCGTTGCGCAATTCGCGGGAGCGGTCCGGCGGCACACGCGACCCACGCGGTTCGACTCGCTTTTTAGCGCCGCCGGGTGATCACAAACCTCGTTGGTGGCACCCTGCGCGCGCAGCTCGTGTCGACCGAGTTCAGGACGTCGAAGAATGACCGGGCGATGCTCTGCGTGCAAGCATTGGCGGCGGGCGATGGGCTCGAGAAGGCGACGTGCGACACGTTGGGGATCTTGACCACGGTGGAGTTGGGCAGCGTCCTGGCCACGTACGGGCCGAATGACGGCGCGGTCTGGGCGTCGTATTGGGCCGAAATGACGAGCGTCGGGATGGTGCTGTATACGATGTCCCGGACGGAGGCGTCGACGCTCGGGATGTTCCAGTCGCGGCAGTTCTGGCGCATGAACGGCAGCGTGTCGCCGCTGCGCAGGACCGAGCGCGGGAACGATGGAAACGCTCTGCGTGCGCTCGCAATGACCTTCTTGTCGGTTTCGTAGGGTACCCACTCGCCGCAGGACACCCCGTAGAAGAGACCATTGGAAACGATGCCGACGCCCGCGGGGCTCAGCTTGAGGGCGGCCCACGTCGACGCGATCGGCCCGGCGTTGCCGTGGGCGAGGGCGTCGATACGTGCTGGGACCCTGGCCGCCATGTGCGTTCCTGCTCCTGACACCGCCCACTGCACGAGCATGCCGCCGCTCATCATGACCCGCACGCGGCCCTTATGGCCAGGCACGCGAACGCTCACGCTCTGCGGATGCCGCTCGTAGCGGATCACGAGACGACGGAAAGTGGCGCCGATGTTGCCGTAGCGCCGGCGGCAGCGGGTCTGAGCCTGGCACGCCCGGAAGACTGCGTTGACCCCCTCCCCAATGGACGTCCAGTTCCCGGCCCCGCCGGCCAGATGGGGCGCGAAGATACCGTCGATACCCACCGAGCGAATGCCCTGCGGGTGCATGCGCATGTAGTTCAGCGCCAAGTCGGATCCATACGAGATCCCGTACACGTTCCACTTGGCGATTCCGAGTGCCAGCCGCAGATCGTCGAGGTCGTCGGAGCTCTCGAGCGTGTTGTAGGCGCTTAGATCGACCCCTCGCTTCACGAGGTTGCGACGACACTGCTTCGTAGCGACGGAAAACGCACGTCCTGTCGTGCGAGCGCCGTACGGCTGGTTCAGCGTCCGCTTGGCCCACAGGTCGACCGCCCGGCACGGGAGGAACGGCTGCGCCGTGTAGGTCCCGCGCTGTGACATGAAGATCACATCGCGATCGGAATTCAGATCGCCGGCGACGGCCCACGGGATCTCGGTGATGGCGTCGTCGCCTGGACCGCCCGCGAGCCAGGTGATCGGATCAGGCTTGGGGTTCGGCGAGCGCGATGAAATGATCACCACCGACAGGCTGATCGTCCGACCGTTCGGGTGCCGGCGGTTCTCCGGGACAATCAGCTGGCCACAGCGTGCGGTCTTGAGCTCAGGGATCGGGCTCGGAGGCTTGGGACACGGGCCCGCGATGAACCGGGACGCAGTGGTCTGGGCGGTGGTCACGGAGGCGCCGAGGCCAAGCCCCAAGGCCGTGGTGGCCATCGCCGCCACGCCAGCAACCACACCCAACGACGCCCCGCCTCGCGCAACCACGCGACTCAACGACCAAAGCATCTCTACCCCTTTCGGTCCTACGGAGCCCCCGCAGGCCCCTGCACGCCCGCCAGCCTAACCCACCCCCACAACGTTAGGCAAACCATCTACCGCCGGCAAGCTCCCATCACAAGCGGTCCTGACCGCCTCCCACCACGCCAGCCCCGAGACAGTCGGTTTGATCGATTTCCACAACTCTTGAGCACCGCTCTAGCCGAGCGTGGCGAGACTTTCCCAAATCGATCTAAGCAAGCCAGCACGCGCCTGCTGGTGCCGACCTAGGCAAGAGGCTTCGCGGGCTCTACGCCGACAGCCCGGGGCTGCGCTGGTTGGGATACTCCGGACACGATGACGCGCCACCGAGACGAGCGTTTCGCGCTCCGCTTCCCCGGGCTCTTCGACCGCCTGCTGCGCCGCGTCCTGGCGCTGCCGCTCGGCTCGCCTCTGAGGCAGCGGGCGGTGAAGCGGCTTGCTAGTCGCGGGTTCGAGGCGTTTAGCCGTGGCGATGCCGAAGCCGTCTTGCTGCTGTTCCATCCTGAAGTCGAGCTCGAGATCATCGGCGCGGAAGCGGTCGGCTTGTCGGGACACCGCCGTGGACATGAAGGGGTGCGCTCATGGATGCGGGACTGGCGCAGTCAATGGGGAGACTACGACGAGGTCTTGGAGCGCGTGATCGACCTGGGCGACAGCTGGATTACTCGCAGCAGAATCAACGCCCGCGGCGACCGCAGCGGCGTGGAGCTCACTCACACACCAGGTGGTCACTTCTATTTCACCGACGGCAAGATCACCCGATGTGATGTCTATTTCGACTGGTCCAATCTCGTCCGGGCAGAGATGGCGGGAGACGCCGCGCAGCCTCCAGCATCGATACGAGCCTGACGCGCCCGGCGGCGCGATTCCAAGAGGCCGCGGTGCTGGTGGCTAGCAGCAGCAGGTAGGCCGCGCCTACCCGAGCGCTGATCGCGCCACGGCTGCTTATCGATCGTTGCGCTAGCGGGCTAGTCCGTGCTTGGAGTGAGGCCAAGGGCGACGAGCGCGCGGTCACGCTGAAAATAGGTAACGAGCCGGGTTACCTTGCCCCCGCGGATCTCGAACAGTATTGCGCCCCCAGCGTGCATCTTGTCGACCTCAATGCCGCTGGTCCGTCCGCGCCCCGTGTTGAGGACCAGCACAAGCACTCGCTGGTTATCGAGCTCGTGGTACTCCTCTGCCTCGGCTCGGAGATTTTCAAAGACGTTCAATAGGGTGCCCACGGCCTCGGCCATCGCCGCTAGCCCGACCCATCTACCAGGGGAAGGTCCGTCGGCCATCGTGTACTCGATCTCAGGGTCCGCCCACTCGGCCGAGCTGAAGTCACCACGCTCCCAGGCCGCGAAGATCGATCGCACAAGCTCCACGTTCGCTGAGGCCGTCACGGAGCGATCGGCTCCAGCTCGTCCTCGGAAACGCCCAGGTCGCAGAGCGCATCTTCCCGGTGTGCGTACCCCTTGAAGTAGGCCATCAGACCGTCGCGACACCCCACAAACATGTAAAAGCGGCAGCGCCGCGACAGCCTCGGGGGGCACCGACCGTCCCTGGTGCTGGCGCAAGCGGCCGAGCCTGTCCTAGCAGCGGACGCGCCGACCCAAATGCCAGCTGCTCGAACGCACCGAGACGGTGTGATGAAAGAACGAATTACGGAGCTGCGGTCGCCTGCGGCTCATCCCAAGCTGGAAGACCAGCCGCAGCGCGAACGGCGGCATTCTGATGCTTCGTTATGTACCAGTAGTGGAAAAACGCCGGAATGATCAATATGCCACCGGGAAAGATCAGCAGGAAGGCAGCAATGGGGTTGATCGTCCGGTTCGTGTCGATACCGCCGAGCCGCTGCGCGCGCTTGATCCGATTCCCCGTGTTGTAGATGGAGATCAGCGGCGGGACGAGCACGAAGCCACCAACGAGAACCGCCACGACCGACATTGCCGGACTCGACTGAGCCAGATTCTGGTCGCCTTTGGCAATGCCGATGTCCTTCAACTCGTCGTTGATGAGGTAGTACCACACGTAGTAGTAGAACCCGAAAGTAATGACCGTAAGGCCTAAACCCACCCAGAAGCTGCGGACCTTGCCAACCCCACCGCTTCCGAACTCCACTTCCTGCGCCACAGCCAACCCCCTCGCCTCGACATTTGATTGCCCCCGTGCCATAACAGGCTGGACGTTCAGACTATCCCCGATGGCAACGTCCGGTCAAGAATGTCAAGGCTTGTTTTCCTTTTGGGCTACCAGCGACCGCGAACTCGGGCTGCGCCACGACGTCGCTGCTTTCTCACGTGAGCGGCAGCGAGCGTCGTTGGCGCCCGGCGGCTGCCAATAAGAGACCGCTGTCGAGTTGATCGAACACCACTCGTCTCGCCGCGCCTGGCGGACTACTGCATCCGCCGGGCGGTCCAGCAGCCGACGCGACTGAGCCGTCCGTCGTGGGCCTCCTGCAAGTGCGCTGGCGCTCCGCGAGGCAAAGGAGCAGTCGGCGACCGAGGCGACCTGGCGCCTGCTCAAGACAGGAGTCGGCGGCGCTGAGCAAACGGCCGAAGGTCACGTCGCCCGCGATCGAGCCCGCGGGTGACAGTGATCGCAATCCAACGCTCACTGGTGCTCCCGCCCAGGACCATTCGTCAGCGTCAGCGCGACAGACGCTCGCTTCCGACCCATCCCGACAGCGGCGGTCGTCCGGCACTAGGTTCGTCGACGCCGACTGATGCGGCCCGTCAGATGAACCGCACTGCGGCGCCGGCGCGCGCAGCGCGCCCGGCGGCCGCCTTGAATTAAGTAAAGAAAGTTGTCACAGGCGGCCAACTGGGGGCCCCCGGGGCCCGTCGGCCGGGACGCTCACAGGGAGCTGGGGAACACCGTTAGGGAACACATCGCACTGGAACGTCCGACAGCCCAGCCTACAACCATGCAGCTTGCAGGTAGTTTGCCAGTGGGCGGTGCCTGGCTCGAACAGGCGACCTCCTGCTTGTAAGGCAGGCGCTCTACCAGCTGAGCTAACCGCCCCTGGGCGGGTGATGGTACTGGCGCGGGATGCCCCGAGCCCCGCCGTGCGGGACGCCGGACGGCTGTCATGCAGAATTGCTACAGCGCTGTAGTATTGACGGATCGCCGGTCTTCTGCGACCCAATCTTCGGCAGGCTCAGACCGCTCTCGGCACCCGGCGGGCGCGGGCGCCGGTGCAGCTTGCCGACGGGTTCGCGCGTGCGGTTCGCAGCGCGCCCGACGCCGGTCTGGAGCAGGTCCTGCGAACGCCCATCCGCCGGGCTGTGCTCGAGGCCATCTTCTGGCAGATGCCACAGCACTTCGACGGCCAGGGCGCAGCCGGCGTGGAAGCGACGATCCGGTGGTGCATCACCGGACGCTCGGGCGACGCGGCCGACATCTACGAACTTCGGATCGCCGACGGACTGTGTCGCGTCCGGCGGGGTGAGGGGGGCACCGCTCCGCGGCTGACGATCACGCTTTCGGCGGCGGAGTTCATCAGGCTCGCAACCGGCAATTCTGACCCCATGAACGCCTACTTCGGCGGCCGCGTCGCGCTGGCGGGCGACATCATGCTGGCCGCCAAGCTCCGCTCGCTTTTCCGGATCCCCGGCCGGGCGCCTCAGCCGGTCAGGACCGTGTCGTCGTCGCGGTAGGGAGGCGCGCAGCAGCAGAGCAGGGCGAGTGGCTGCGAGCCGGTGTTCCAGAGCTTGTGCCGCAAGCCCGGCGAGATGACGACCGTATCGCCCGCCCGGACATCAGCCTCTTCCTCACCGAGCCGCATGCGCCCCTCGCCACTGGTGAAGAGGTAGACCTCCTCGGTCGTGCGATGGTAATGCTCCACGGTCTCCCCTCCCGCGGGCACGACCGCCTCAGCGATCGACTGCTGCCGGCTGTTGCCGGATGGGATCCCTACCAGCTCTCGGATCAGCGACCCATCGGCGGTGACGAACTGCTCCCGATCCTCGAGTCGGACGGTTTCCACCACGCTGATCCTACCCGCGCCTGAAGAGTCCTCGGTCTGTCGTACATTCCAGCCGGCTGATGTACTGCCAGATGTTCTTACGGCTGGGACCGCTCGGGCTGGAGCGGGTAGCGAAGGCGGCCACGGGTGGTCACGCCTGATCGCAGCCGGGGTGATCGTGGCGTTCGCGGCCGCGGTCGCCAACGCATTCGCGGTCGTCTTTCAGGCGGCTGAGGCTCGCGAATCGCCCGCGTCGGAGGGCGGACGCTTCTCGTTGCTGGCGCGGCTCGCCCGCCGCCCGCGGTGGCTGGCGGGCACTGGCCTGCTGGTCCTCGCCTGGCCGCTTCAGATACTGGCGCTGGGGCTCGCACCGATCACAGTCGTGCAACCGACCCTTTCCGCCAGTCAGCTCGTGCTCCTGGCGATCGCCAGGATCCAGCTAGGTGAGCGCGTCGGACGTCTCGAAATGCTCGGCGCGCTGGCGATCGTCGTCGGGGTTTCCGCGGTCGTGGCCGCCGCGCCGCGACACTCGATCCGGGACCCGGCCGCCGCCCGCGTCGCCGTGCCGTTGGTGGTAGTCGGCGTTGCCGCCATCGGCGCCTACCTGCTGTTCCGCCTGCGGCCCCGGGCACGGCTGGCGGTAGTGATCGGCGCCGGGCTGGCCTACGCCTGGGTCGACTTCGTCAACAAGCTGCTTGCCAATGACATCTCCAAGGGCGACTGGGTGCTGGCCGTGATCTGGCTGGTGGTCACGGTCGCGTTCGGGGCGCTGGCGTTTCTGGAGGAGACGACCGCGCTTCAGGTCCGCCCCGCGGTGACCGTCGCGCCGGTGATCGGAGCCGTGCAGGACCCGTTGCCCGTGCTGATGGCGCTGTGGGCCGGCGTCGAGGTGTGGGGCTCGGCGTCCCACCGGGTGGCGCCGCTGGCGGTGGGGCTGACGCTCGTCACCGCTGGGGGTGCGCTCCTGGGGCGCTCGCGGGCCGTCGCCCGAGTCTCGGGCGAGGAAGAGGTTCCACCGCACGGCAATCGTCCCCGTCCCGGAGTCAGAACGCGCCGCTGATACGTTGCAGCGGTGCTGCCGCTGGTCACCGCCAACCTTCGTCGCCGCACCGCGAGGACGTTCCTGACGGCGGCCGGAGTGGCGGTCGGAGTGGCCGCAGTGGTGGCCCTCCTGGCCCTGTCGGCGGGCCTGAACAACTCCGCCGCTCAGTTCGTGCACCTCGGCGGCGCCGACCTGGGGTTGTTCCAGCGTGACGCCGGTGACCCGACCTCGTCCGTGCTCCCCGCGACCCTCCTGCCCCGGGTGAGGGCCCAACCGGAGGTAGCCCAGGCAACCCCGCTCCAGCTGCTCGTTGACGCCGTGCGCGGCGCCTCGGGAGCGATCGTCATCGGCGTCGAGCCGGGCAGCTTCCCGGCGCGCCAGCTGGTGATCACACAGGGCCGGGGAATGGCCTCCCGCCAGGCGGTGGTGGGCGACCTGCTGGCCTCGCAGTTGCACCTGAGGCCCGGTTCGACCGTGCGGATCAGCGGCCGCCGGCTGCCGGTGGGGGGCGTCTACCACACCGGCCTGTCCTACGAGGACTCCGGTGCCCTGCTCACCCTCAGAGACGCACAGGCGATCGCCGGCCGCACGTCGAACGAGGTGACGACGTTCGCCGTCAAGCTACGACCGCTGACTCCGGCGACCAAAGCCGAGCGGGAATTGACGAAGGCGTTCCCGGGGCTGGTCCCGATCCGCGATCCAGGCGAAGCGGTCAGGGCCGGCTCGAGCACGGTGCTGATCTCGAAAGCCGTACTGCTCGTGGTGGTGCTCGCGCTCTTGATCGGCGGACTGGCGGTCGCCAACACAATGCTGGCTGCGCTGATTGAGCGTCGCCGCGAGCTGGCCCTCCTGGCCACGATCGGCTGGAGCGCTCCCCAGCTCGGCGCACTCGTGCTGAGCGAGTCGCTGGCCGTCAGCATGATCGGCACCGGCGTCGGGGTGCTGTTGGGATTCGTGGCCAGCGAGCTGTTGCCTGGGGCTCTCGGGCTGGGAGGATTCATTGCCCCCGATCTCACGGCATGGGGGGTCGGCCGGGCGGCGCTGATCGGAGTGGCGATCGGAACGCTGGGAGCTCTGTATCCCATCTGGCGAGTGACGCGGATGCGCTCCGTGGTGGCGCTGGCGCTGACTTGAGCAACCTGGGAGCCGGGATGACCGAATACAACGAGCCCGAGGCGACGCTGCGCGAGATCTGCGAGCGTCTCGCCCCAATCGACAAGACGCCCTGCTCGCCGGGTGAGCGCGAGGCTGCCGAGTGGATCGCCGCTCGGCTTCGCCGGGCCGGGGCCTCAGAGGTGGCGCTGGAGGACGAACCGTCTTGGGGGACGTTCCCGCCGACGGCGCTGGTGCTTGGTCTGGTCGGGATCGCGGGCTGCGCAGCCGTGCTTGCCGGCCGGCGCTTGGGGGGCTCGGCGCTGGCGCTCGCATCGGTCGCGGGCGTCCTGGATGAGGCCGAGAATGGGCCGCGGATCGTGCGCCGAGCGATTCGCCGGCGTCGCTCGACGGTCAACGTTGTGGCCCGCACGGGCGACCCGAACGGTGCCCGCACGCTGGTGCTGCTGGCTCACCACGACGGGGCTCAGACCGGGGTGCTCTACGACCAGAGCCTGATCATCAAGCTCAACGAGCGGTTCCCCGGGCTCCTCAGGCGGTTCAAGACCCAGCCTCCCCAGTGGGCGGTCGGCGTGGCGGGGCAGATGCTCGCCGTCGCCGGCGGGCTCGGCGGCCTGGGTGCGTCTCGTAGGCGCCGTCGGCTCGCGGCCGCGGGGCTGGCGATCAACTCGCTCGGGCTGGCGCTGATCGCCGACATCATGCGCAATCCGACCGTTCCGGCAGCGAACGACAACCTGTCGGCGGTCGCGGCGATAGTCGCGCTGGCGGAGCGGCTTCGCGAGCAGCCGATCACCGGCCTGCGAGTCCTGCTCGTCTCGGCCGGCGCCGAGGAGACGCTCCAGGACGGGATCCGTGGGTTCGTCGCGCGCCACGCCTCCGAGCTCGACCCACGCAGCACCTGGATCCTCAACATGGACACGATCGGCTCGCCGCGGCTGATCATGCTCGAGGGAGAGGGGCCATTCCTGATGCAGGATTACACCGATCCCCCCTTTCGCGACCTGATCGAGCGCTGCGCTTCAGAACAGGGGATCTCGCTCGAGCGGGGGTTCCGCGCCAGGGCATCGACCGACAGCGTGATCACCAGCCGCGCCGGTTACCCCAGTACTTGCCTGGGATCACTAAACGAGTGGCAGTTGATGTCCAACTACCACCTGATGACCGATGTTCCCGAGCATCTGGTCTATCGGACGATCACGGACGCCGCCCGGCTCGCCTATGCCGTGGGCGAGGCGATCGCGGCCGGACGGGCCGGTCGGTAGGTCACGCGGCACAGCGGCGACCACCGCTACTGCTGAATCTGGCCGTCGGCGAGGCGAAGTACCCGGTCCGCGCGCCTGGTGACGGCGTCGTCATGGCTGGCAATGATCATCGTCATTCCGTGGCGCTCACGCATCGCCGAGAGCAAAGCCAGGACCCGCTCCGAGCTGGCCGAGTCGAGCGCCCCGGTGGGCTCATCGGCGAGCAACAATCGGGGCTCGTTCGCGAGCGCCCGGGCGATGGCCACCCGCTGGCGCTCCCCCGCCGAGAGCTCCGAGGGCAGATGACGAACGCGGTGTCCGACGCCGACCTCGACCAGCAGCTGCTGTGAGCGCGCCTGACGGACCTCGCGGCCCGCTCCAGTCGCCATCAGCGCCGTCTCGACGTTGCTTTGGGCGCTCAGGTAGGGCAACAGCAGGTTGTCCTGGAACACGAAGCCGACCAGCCGCCGCCGAAACTCGACCGCCTCGCGCGGCGATGGGAGCGGCCGACCGCCTACCGAGATCGTCCCCGAGTCCGGCTGGTCAAGCGTCCCGACCAGGTTGAGCAGTGTGCTCTTCCCCGAGCCGGAGGGGCCGGCGATGACGACGAATTCCCCTGCGGCAACGCTGAACGACACGCCGCGCAGCGCGGTCACCGTCCCATAGCTCTTGACGACCTGCTCGACGAGAACCTCTGCGCCGCCGCGACTGGGCAAAGCCTGGGCGCCGTCTTCGTCGGGCTCGGAGCCCGGGGGGGCGGTGAACCATCCAGCCGCCTGCGGCGGCCGCCTCACTTGGAGACGTTCACCGGCCAGCCGAGCGCGACCGCGCCAGCGCTGGTGTGAACGACTGTGACAAGCGTGATCGGGTGGCCGACGGCGTCCGGCGGGAACTGCAGCGTGTCGCTGAGGGTGCCGTTCTTCAGCTTGTGGACAGCCGGCGTCTCCTTACCGACGACCCCCAATCCGGCCACCACGAAGTCCGTCTGCACACTTCCCGCGAGCGGCTTGCCGCTGGCGTCGGTGACGTGCACCGTGTAGGCCCAGTTCTTGCCCGCCACCGGCGCGTGGTTGGCCCCGTGGAGCGTGGCGCGGACCGGGCCGCTGGCGGCGATGGGGGTGGTGGCGGTCGTCGGGTTGGCGCTGGGCGCCGCGGTGGTTGTCTTCGCTGTGCTGGTCGAGCTGGAGGTGGTCTTCGACTTCGAGCCGCCGCAGGCGGCGACCACGAGCAGAAGCGCGACCGCGACCGACGCGACGATTGTCCATTTAGGTGGCTTCCTCATCCCCGCTCTGCCTGAAAATCTTACTTGCGGCACCCCGCAAGCAGTCGATCTGATTCGATCCATCTCGATGAGCGCCAACAACCACTGGCCCGACGTCATCGAGTTGCTCGAGCGACATGCCCCGGAAGCGATGGAGCTCAATCAGCGCCACCTCAACCCGCAGCTGGGCCGCGTTCTGCGCACCCTGGGCTTCGACCGCGAGTGGGCTCACGGCCGGGGGCCATGGCTGATCGACCGCGACGGTCGTGAGTATCTCGACCTGCTCTCCGGTTACGGGGTATTCGCGCTCGGGCGAAGCCACCCGTATGTCAAGCGCCAGCTACAGCGCGTGCTGGAGGCCGATACGCCGAGCCTGCCGCAGCTGGGGCTCTCGACGTTGGCCGGTGTGCTGGCCGAGGAGCTCGTCGCCCGCACCCCGAACTCGCTCGACGCCGTCGTTCTCACAAGCTCGGGCACGGAGTCGGTAGAGGGCGCGCTGAAGCTCGCTCGCGCTGCAACGCGGCGGCCGCGGATCCTTTACTGCGAGCGCGGTTTCCATGGCCTGACCATGGGGGCGCTGTCGGTCAACGGCAACGAGGAGTTCCGGGAGCGCTTCGGACCGCTGCTCTCGGGCTGCAACGAGGTCCCGTTCGGAGACCTGGACGCGCTCCAGCGGGAACTGCGAAGCGGCGATGTGGCCGCCCTGATCGTCGAGCCTGTCCAGGGCAAGGGCGTCTACCTGGCTCCCGATGACTATCTCCCCGGCGCGCTGGAGCTATGCCACAAGGCCGGGGCCCTGCTGATCGTCGATGAGGTGCAGACCGGCCTGGGGCGCACCGGGCGCTTCCTGGCGCTCGAGCACTGGGGAATCGAACCCGACCTGGTGACGCTCTCAAAGGCCATGTCGGGCGGATACGTCCCGGCCGGCGCGCTGCTCACTAGCCGCGGCGTCTTCCGGGGGACGTTCGACTCGATGGAGCGCAGTGTGGTCCACGGCTCCACATTCGGCGGCGGGGACTTCGCGGCCGCGGCAGCGCTGGCCACGCTCGCCGTGATCGACCGGGACGGATTGGTGGCGCGAGCCGCGCAACTGGGCCAGCTGCTGCTGGAGCTGACGCGCCCCCTGGCCGAGCGGTTTGAGATCGTGCGTGACGTTCGGGGCCTCGGTCTGATGTGGGCGCTCGAGCTTGGCCCTCCGTCGGGCCGGACCTCGCGTCTGGTCTGGGAGGCCATCGAGCGCCGCCAGCCCGGCCTGTTCGCACAGCTGGTGATCGTGCCGCTGTTCCGGGATCACCGGATCCTCACCCAGGTCGCCGGGCACCACATGAACGTGATCAAGGTCCTGCCCCCGTTGACGATCGAGGAGGCGGAGCTCCGGCGGTTCGTGGCCGCGCTCGAGCAGGTCCTCGAGTCCGCCGAAGCTCACATGCTCAGGCGCTACGCCAGCCTCGGGATGGACCTGGGGCTGCGCAGCCTGGCCTCCCGCTGACGCCACCGGGAACCAGCACCTCGAAGAGAGTCAGCTCCTGCGCGTCAGCGCGTGCTCTTCTTGGCGGCGCTTCTCGCCTTACCGACGGCGTTGCGCGCCTTGCCCTTCAGCTCCTCACCCGCGCCGCGGGTCTCGGTTCCGGGACGCCCGGAAGCGACGCCTGCCTCGCGCTTGACTCGGCCCTTGGTCTCCTCGGCCTTGCCCTTTACTCGCTGTGTTCGATCGCCCATCACTCCTCCTTTTCTGATGGTCTTCACGGACTACCCGCGCCCCGGCTCGTCAAATCTCTGCCTGGTACAGCCGTCTAGAGGAGAACCGATGGCTCACGGCCCCGTCGTCTCGGGGACCGGACATGCAAGGATCGGAGCAATGTCGACGCCTATCGAATGGAACGGACCGCTTGGCTACCTGGTCTCGACGGAGCGAAGCAGGCTTGACCTCGACTTCATCCACTCCTTTCTGGTGGGCGCGTACTGGTCCCCCGGCGTCCCTCGAGACGTCGTCGAGCGGTCGATCGCCAATTCGCTTCCGTTTGGCCTCTACACGTCGCAAGGACGTCAGGCGGGCTTCGCCCGAGCCGTCACCGACTATGCGCAGTACGCGTATCTGGGCGACGTGTTCGTCGATGATTCGCACCGCGGCCGGGGGCTCGGGAAATTCCTAGTGGGTTGCGTCCTCGGCCACCCCGAGCTGCAAGGCCTGCGACGGTGGGCTCTTGCCACGGAGGACGCGCACGAGCTCTACCGGCCTTTCGGATTTGAATCCGCCGCCAGACCGGCCATACACATGTTCATCGAGCGCTCGCCCCAGAAGATCTGGGGCGAGCGGGGTTCGGCGTCCTAGCTTCCGCCCGTCAGGCAGCAGCGAGTGAGCCCAGCTTGGACTCGATGCAGTCGAGCAACTGCCGATAGGAGTCGCAGAAGGACCGGACGCCCTCGCGCTCCAGCTCGCTTGTGACGCTGGCCAGATCGATTCCCGCTTGCTCAGCCTCCGTCAGCGTGTGCGTCGCTGCCTCGGGGTCAGCGGTGAGCGTGGGGGTGACCTCGCCGTGATCGGCGAACGCGTGGAGCGTATGGTCGGGCATCGTGTTTACGACGTCCGGCCCGACGAGCTCCGAGACATAGAGCACGTCCGAGTACTCGGCGTTCTTCGTCCCGGTGCTGGCCCACAGCGGGCGCTGACGCTTGGCGCCGAGGCCTTCGAGCCGCTCCCAATCCGGTCCGGCGAACCTGGCCAGGTAACGCTGGTAGGCGACACGGGCCGAGGCGAGCGCCACCTGGCCGCGGAGTGGTGAGCCGTCCGGCAGCTGCTCGTCGACTTTGGTGTCGATCCGGGAGAGGAAGAACGACGCCACCGAGGTGATCGTGTCCAGGGGCGCCCCGCTCTCAGCTCGAGCCCCCAGTCCGCGCAGATAGGCATCCATGACCTGTTCGTAGCGCTCGATCGAGAAGAGCAGCGTGATGTTGACGTTTACGCCCCGCTTTGTCAGTTCTTCGATCGCCGGTAGCCCGGCGGCGGTTCCCGGCACCTTGATCATCACGTTCGGCTGGTCGAGCCGTTCCCACAGTTCGGTGGCCTGCGCGATCGTGGCCTCGGTGTCGTCGGCCAGGTCGGGTGTGCACTCGAACGAGATGAACCCGTCGGCGCCCCCGGTGCGGTCGTAGACCGGGCGCAGCAACCCGGCGGCTTCGCGCACGTCATCGAGCGCCAGCGAGAAGAAGAGCTCCTTGGGATCCCGCTCGCCGTTCGATGCCAATGAGCGCAGCTGGTCGTCGTAGAGATCGGAGCCGGTGATCGCCTTGGCGAAGATCGTTGGGTTGGAGGTCGCGCCGGTGACGCTGTAGTCGCGGATCAGGCCGGCGAACTCCCCGGTGTGGAGCAGCTCACGCGAAAGCGTGTCGAGCCAGATCGAGACGCCCGCCTGATGTAGCTGGTTAAGGTTCGGGTTGGGTGCCATGTTTCTCCTTTTACCCCGATTAGCGTCTAGGACAGCCCCACCTTTACCTCAGTTCGGGATCAGGTAGGAGTCGAGATGCGCGTCGACCGCGTCCAGAGCCATGTGATCGGCGGTCGCGGTCCGAAAGCCGACGTGTCCGTCGGGCCGCACGAGGATGGACCCCTGCCCCGACGAGTCGATCCCCGTCCCGGGCAAGACCTCGACGAGGCCTTGCCAGCGGTCGCGGAACTGGTCGACCGCTGCCCGATCGGCCGCACCGAACAGCAGAAGCTGGTGCGATGTGCTGAGCGTACGGGCATCGGGATAGCGGTCACCCGGCCGGGGATCGCGATTGACCGGGTCTCCGCTGGTCGGCTGTTCGCCGACGATTGGGCTCCCGGCGTAGCTGACATCGAGCATCGCCCGAGAGCGGGTCAGCGCCCTCACCTGCTCGGCCGTGGGCGGGGCGGGGCGCACGCCCTCCTGCTCTGCCCGCACAGCGGAATATGCAAGTTTGTGCAACTGGTCTGAGACCTCCAGAACGTGGCGGTCCGCGGCCTCTCGCTCAGCGGCGAAGCTCTCGAGCAATCCTTGTCGCCCCCGGCCGTGGAGAACGAGAGCGAGCTTCCACCCCAGGTTGTGGCCGTCGTGAAGCCCCGAGTTCAGTCCCTCCCCGCCGAACGGGCTCGACAGGTGCCCGGCGTCGCCGAGCAAAAACCGCCGCTTGCCGGCGAGCCGGGATGCCTGTCGGCGGTGCATCCGAAACAACGACGCCCACGCGACGTCCTCCAACTCCACGTCGGCCGTGATCCGTCGCTGGATCGCCGCCCCAAGAGCATCCACTGAGTGATCGCTGGCCAGTTGCCGCGCTTCATCATCCCCGAGGTCGCCCACGAACGTGATCCAACGCTGCTCGGGCAGCGGCCCGAGCAGGACGTAGCCACGCGGAGTGGCCACCAGCGCGCCACCGCTCCGCGGCACGTCGCATCGCAGCTTGATGTCGGCCGCCAGCGCGGTCCCGCGATACGTTTCGCCGAGGAGCGTTTCGTCCATCGATGCTCGCGTGACGCTCTGGGCCCCGCCCGCACCTATCACCCGGTCGGCCTCGACCGTTTCGACCGTCCCGTCTGACCGCTCCAGATTCACAAGGACCGCGTCGTCGCGCGGCTCAATGGCGGTCACCGTGACGCCACGCTCGACGGTGACCCCCAGCTCCCGTAGATGAGCGGCGAGAATTTGCTCCGTTCGGTATTGCGGCAGGCTGGCTTCGAACTCCCAACGGCAGCCGACGCCCGCGAACGCGATCTCGCTGACCACCCTCAGGTCAGCGTCGAGCACCCTTGCATAGGGCAAGAGCTCGGAGGCGGCCAATACGTCATCGACGATGCCGGCCCGCGCGAGGATTTCGAGTGTCCCAGGCTGCAGGGCCGTCGCCCGTGCCTGATGGTGCGGCTCGTGCAAGCGCTCGATCACGCGGGCACGGACACCGTGGCGTGCAAGCTCGACGGCTACAAACAGCCCCGACGGTCCTGCCCCGACCACCAGCACAGGGACGGAGGCATGACGCACCTATTCGATTCTAGGCGTCGGCCCAACGGGGGTCCCGGCGGCCAAGGCAGACCGAACGTACGTCGATTTGTTTTTAGCCCACGCGAAAGCTGGCGATCTTTAGCCCAGACATATCCAGCCTGGCGGAAGGGGAGATGATGATGTGGAATTTGAGATCCACTCGAAGGCCGCGGAGACTGGGGTTCGTGTTCGCGGCCGTTGTCGTGGCGCTGGCAATCGCTGCCTGTGGGCAGAGCGCGAGCAGCTCCAGCAGCGGAAGCAGCTCCTCGGCTGGCGTGACCGGTAACTCGGTCACCTTCGGACAGACCGTGCCCTTCTCCGGGCCGGCCGCGCTCTACGGAGAATCGACCGCGGGAGTCAAGGCGTACTTTGCGATGGTCAATGCCCAGGGTGGCGTGAACGGAAGAAAGCTCAACTTGACCGCCCTCGATGACCAGTACACGCCGCCGGTTGCGGTCCAGCAGACACGCAAGCTGATCCCGCAAGAGCTCGGCGAAGTCGCGGTCAACGGCTCGGCTACGACCAAGGCGGTGCTGAACGTTCTCAAGCCCCAAGGCATCCCGATAGTCGGCCCGCAGACCGGCGCCACATACCTGTTCCAGAACACGCCCCCGATCCTGTTCAACGTCTGGCCGGAGTACACGATCGAGGGAAAGCTGCTGGGGAGCTTCGCGCAGAAGCAGGGACTCAAGAAGGTCGGAGTGCTGTATCAGAACGACGACTTCGGGCAGAGCCTCTACAACGGCGTCTTGGCGTCGGGCCTGAAGCCCGCGAAGGTGATCAGCTACGACCCCACGCAGACAGACTTCAGCCCTGACGCCCAGCAGTTCAAGTCCGCGGGAGTGGACGGCGTGATCATCCTTGCCATCCCAAAGCCGACGATCGCGTTCCTGAACGCGATGGCGGCGCTGAACTTCAAGCCGGTTCGGCTGATGAGCCAAGTCTCGGCGATACCGCAGAGCTTCTCCGCCTCGCCGCAGGAGTTTCCGAACAGCTACGTCGGCGCGTTCATTCCACCCCTACAGGAGACCAGCAATCCACAGGTCAAGCAGTTTGTTACGGCAATGCATCAGTACCAGCCCAGCGCGCCAGTGTCGATCTTCGCCGCCTGGGGATGGACTGAGGCTCAGGTGGCGGTCGCCGGGCTGAAGAACGTGTCGGGCAAGCCCACTCGCGCCAGCTACATCAAGGGCTTGAACAGCGTCCACAACCTCCAGACGTTGGGCGGTACCGTCAACTACAGCTCTGGCAGCCATGTCGGACTGACGAAGATGTTCATGGTGCAGGCGCGAGGAGGCCGGGTATACGTGCTGGCCCCGAGCAAGTGAAATAGCTAACGCACCTCGGCCACGATGCACAACTTCGTCCAGTTCGTAGTAGGGGGACTGGGATTCGGCGGCATCTACGCGTTCGCAGCCCTGGGGTTGGTGCTGATCTTCAAGACCTCCGGCGTCGTCAACTTCGCGTTCGGGGCAATGGCGACAGTGGTGACGCTGATCCTGTGGTCGCTGTTGAACCACGCGGGTCTGCCGTTGGCCGCGGCGTGGGTGGTGGCGATGGCGATCGCGATCCTCATAGGAGGGTTCACGAACGGGATTTTCATGCGGAGGATCGAGCGGTCGGCCGTGCTCGTCCAGATCGTCTTGACGCTCGGCCTGCTGATCTTGATCGAGGGGCTGGCCGGGGTCCTCTGGGGCTACGCGCCAAAGTCCATTCCGCAGCCGCTGTCCGGGAACTCGGTCAACGTGGCCTCGTTTCTGATCACGCCTAACGACCTGTTCATCATCGGTCTGACGGTGGGCATCGGGCTGCTCCTGTTCGTGGTGTTCGAGTGGACCCGTGTGGGCTTGGCGATGCGGGCAATTGCCGCCGATCGGGAGGTCGCGTCGCTGATGGGGGTTCGCACCAATCTCTATGTCACCGGGTCGTGGGCGCTGGGCACCGCCCTAAGCGGGGTAGCGGCGATCCTCGTCGCCCCAAAATCTGGCTTGGAGCCGACGATGATGGATCAGGTGGCGGTGTTCGCATTCGCGGCCGCCGTCGTCGGCGGGTTTGGCTCATTGATCGGAGCCGTCGTTGGCGGCTTTCTGATCGGCATAGCCAGCAACCTGATCGCGGCCTATGTGTCGACGGATCTTCAGCTGACGCTGATCTTTGCCGTGATCGTGGCAGTCCTCTACGTGCGTCCGGACGGGCTGTTCGGAGCGCAGGCGGTCTCGCGGCAATGAGCGAATTACCGATACCTGCGCTCAATCGAAGGGCACTCCGGAAGTCACTCCGAAACCTCCCACTTGGGCTGCGAGTGCTGGCGATTTTGGTTCTGGTGATCGTGGCAATCGCCTTCCCCGCGTTTGAAAGCGGCGACTCGTTCGTGATGTCGACGGCCACACAGGCGCTGGTCTATGGGCTGGCCATCGTGGCCTTGAACCTGCTGGTTGGCTTTGGCGGCCAGATCTCGCTCGGTCATGCCGGGTTGCTCGCGATCGGCGGATACACGGCGGCGTTGCTCGCGATCCACGTCAGCGGATTCCCGGTACCGATCGAGGTACTGGCAGCCGGAGCCGCGACGGCGGTGATCGGCTTCCTGCTGGGGCTCCCGACGGGCCGCCTCCGCGGCCACTACCTAGCCATCGTCACGCTCGGTTTCGGCGTCGCGATACCGCAGATCGCTCTCAATTGGACGAGCCTTACGCAGGGCCGCACCGGGCTCACCGTCCCCCCGCCACGGATCGGAAATACGATCTTCCCCACGGCGACTGAGCTCTACTACTTCACGCTGGTCGTGCTGGGCATCTGTCTGTTGGCAATCTTCAGCATCTTGGCGAGCAGTACCGGTCGGGCATTCGCGGCAGTTCGCGACAGCGAAGCTGCGGCGACGGCGATGGGCATCAACGTCACGGCGACCAAAGTCCTGCTGTTCACAACAAGTGCTTTCTTCGCCGGCGTGGCCGGTGACCTTGACGCCCACCTTCAGGGCCTGGTGTCGCCCGATTCATTTCCTTTCTCGCTGTCGCTGTTCTTTTTGGCCGCGGTGGTGGTGGGCGGCCTCGCCTCGGTGTGGGGCTCCTTGGCCGGAGCCGTCATCCTCGCTGTGATCGAGGCCGAAACCAGTAGCTCAAGTGGGTGGGAGCCCGTGATCCTGGGTGCAGCGGTCGTGGTGCTGCTTCTGTTTCTGCCCCGCGGCCTCGCCGATTTCCCGTACCGCGCCTCACTGGCGCTGCGCAGGTGGAGGGACCGCGGCTCCCGCGGGGGTACCCCAGCGTCCGGCGCGGAGGCGCGCTAGCCGATGCTACGCCTGCGTGGCGTGTCCATGGCGTTCGGCGGCGTGAAGGCGGTCGACAATCTCGATCTCGAGCTCGGCGATGCAGTGGTCGGCGCGCTGATCGGAGCAAACGGCGCCGGTAAGACCTCGGTGCTGAACGTCATCAACCGCTTCTACGAGCCGCAGTCTGGCTCGGTGCACTACGACGATGCCGACATCCTCAAGCTAAAACCCCACCAGGTCATCGAGCGCGGCATCTCGCGCAGCTTTCAGAACGTCGCCCTGTTCAACCAGTTGACCGTGTTCGACAATCTGCTGGTCGGCGCGGATCACATCTCTCGCCCCGGGGTACTCACCAACCTCTTCCGGTTGCCGAAGGCCCGGCGCCACAACCGAGAGTCGCGCAGGCGTGCCGAGCGCGTGCTGGAGTTCTTGGAGATCTCGCATTTGCGAGGCCGGCGCGTCATCGAGCTGCCATTCGGCGACCGCAAGCTAGTCGACATGGGCAGAGCCTTGACCGGAGACCCGAAGCTGCTGCTCCTCGACGAGCCGGCCGCCGGAATGCCCGAGGCGCGGCACGAATCACTGGCCAGGCTGATCCGTCAAATCCCCGAGGAATGGGGAGCCAGCGTGCTGCTGATCGACCACAGCATGGAGCTGGTGCTGAGCGCCGCGTCCCACGTGGTGGCAATGGACTTCGGCGCCAAGATCGCCGAGGGCACGCCGGACGAAGTCAGATCGGATCAAGGTGTTATCGACGCCTATCTGGGCCCGCAGGACAGCGACCAACCGGACGGCTCCCAGGCGAAGGCTGGATTCGAGGGTTGAGTCAGGTGCTCGCGGTCGAGGACATCTACTGCTCCTATGGACCTATTGAAGCCTTACGTGGGATCTCGATCGAAGCGCCCAAGGGCTCGGTGGTCTGCATCCTCGGACCTAACGGCGCTGGCAAGAGCACGACGCTGAAGGCCATCGCGGGGGTGGTGCGGCCCCGCAAGGGGCGCGTCATGCTGGAGGGCCGCGACGTCACGCGGCTCGGTCCCTCCCGCAAGCTTTCGGACGGTATCGCCCTCGCCCCTGAGGGTCGACGGATAATTGCCGACTTCTCCGTCAGGGACAACCTGCGTATCGGCGGACACGTCCTCAGCCGCGGCAAGCTGGAAGCCCGCATCCGCGAGGTGCTGGAGCTTTTTCCGCTGCTCGGCGAGCGCATGGACCAGGCGGGAGGCTCACTGTCAGGGGGCGAACAGCAAATGCTGGCGATTGCCCGGGCGCTGATGACCGAGCCCGCTGTGCTGCTGCTGGACGAGCCCAGCCTCGGGCTGGCACCCATCATCACACGCCAAGTGTTCGATGCCGTGAGGCAGATCCGCGAGCGGGGCACAACGACGGTCCTGGTCGAGCAGAACAGCCTGGCGCTGACGGTTGCCGACCATGGCTATGTGCTGAGCGAAGGGCGGCTCCTTCATGACGGGCCGGCTCAGGAGCTGTATGGAGATGAGCGGGTGCGCCGCGCCTACCTCGGAGGATGACCAGCACGGGTGACACGGTCGCTGCGGCGACCAGCGCTCGCGAGGGGCTCGACTACCGCTACCGGGTCGCGTTCCTCGACTGGCTGGGCTGCAGCTCGGCCGGTGCCTCGCAGCGTGCCGCCCGGTGCGCGCGAGCGACAGCCGAGGGCGTATCGGGCCGGGCGTTCGCCGCCGGGGTGGCCGGCCACGTTCTCGACTTTGACGACACCTACGTCCCCGGCCTCGCCCATCTCAGCGCGCCGACCGCGCCGGTGGCGCTGATCCTCGGCGCCAAGCTAGGCGTGACGATCGGCGACGCTCTCCGTGCATATGCGGAGGGCTTTGAGGCGATGGGCGCGATGGCCCGCCGCAGCCACCCTAGGTTGTATGAACGCGGTTGGCACCCCACGGCTGTGTGCGGCGCCGTCGGCGCCGCGGTCACCGCCGCCGCGCTCCTGGGCCACGTCCGCGACGAGGTCGCCGCCACTGCGACGCGCCTGGCGTTGGCCAAGGCGGGCGGACTGCGCCGCTCGTTCGGCTCGGACGCCAAATCGCTACAGGTCGGCGCCGCAGCGGCCTCCGGGCTGATCGCAGCCCAGCTTGCCAGCCACGGCGCGACCGTCACTGGCGATCTGCCCACCGGGCCTGGAGGATTTGAGGAGGCCTTCGGAGGAACCTGGGCTGGGCCGAACGATGTGCGGGATGAGCGAGGTGCGGTCGCCGAGAATTGGATCAAGGCCTACCCCTGCTGCCTGCAGACGCACGCGCCGATCGAGGCCGCCGCGCAGGCCCGGGACCAGGCCGACGTGGGCGCTCCGGTGACCGTGACGGTTCATCCTCGTGCCCGCCAGGCCGCTCCCTACGACGACGTCGAGGACGGCCTGAAGGCGAAGTTCTCGATTCCGTACACCGTCGCCTACACGCTGCTGTACGAGCCGCCACGGAACCCGACCTGCTTTGAGGCGGTCGATTCCGAGGCCCGGCGCCTGGCCGCAACCCGAATCACGGTCCGGCTCGACGACTCAATGCCTGAGACTGGCGCGTCCCTGGCGCTTGGCGGCGAAGAGCGCGCTCGAGTGCGGTGGGCCGCCGGTTCACCGGCCAATCCCATGAGCTACGACCAGCTGGCCGCCAAACTCAACGGATTGGTGGGAGCGCGGCTCGATGGCCTGCTCGACGACCCGACGACACCGGCGCGCGAGGCTCTGACGGCGAGCGGGGTGGGTTAGGACCGGCGCAGTGGCACCGTGGCGGTGCGATACGCTCAGATCGTGACCAGAATTCCGACGATTCGAGCTTCGGATTCAGATCGGGACCGGGTCGCCGAGCGTCTGCGCCAAGCGGCGGTCGAGGGGCGGATCACAACCGATGAGCTCGAGGAGCGGCTCGAAGCCGCGGCCGCGGCTCGGACATACGGGGAGCTCGACCCCCTGGTGGCCGACCTCCCGGTCAGCCGTCCGGCGCAACCTCCGCGGGCTCGAGCGCCGCGATGGGTCGCCGTGGCGGGGGCGGCCACGCTCGCGTTCACGATCCTCAGCATGCTCGCCGCTGCAGGTCACCATTTTGTCGAGCGATTCGGTGACCACGGGGGGCTCTTCGTCCACGCCCATCATCTGATCGTGGGGGCGGCGTCCATCGCCGCGGCCTTGGCCGGCGCCCTGCTGTGCGTGATCCTGGTGATCTGCGGGACCCTGCTGTGGCACGTGCGGCGCTCCAGGCGAGCGCGCCGCAGGCTGAACGCCCGCCGGTACTAACTCGGCACGGCGATCTGCTCGGCCATCAAGGCCAGATCGTCCTGTGCCGCGTCGGCGCGGTCCTGCGCCGCTCGGTAGACCGCATATGCATCGCTGGATCGGAGGGTTCGCCAGTCCTCGTACGCAAGGTTGGCCTCGGCCTGCGCCTCGCGGCGAACGAAGCTGAGCTCTTCGAGCATCGCAAAGTCGTGCGCTGACGGGCGGCCACACGCGAGCTCACGGTCCCTTCCGCACACAACCGATCCGTGGTATTGGCTCATCGCCTACCTCCTTGATTCCCGGTCCGTCCTTCTCGAGTACCCCAACGATGGGCACGGGCGAAACTTGCGCTTACCACTGCCGCTACCACTAGCTCATCGATTCTCCGCGGCGACCCGGACGGATGCCGTGAGTGGACTGTGGTCGAGTTGTGGGAGATAACTCTCGCCAGACGACAGTTATCTCCCACGGAGGACGGATCCGCTCGCAGGCCTTTGCCGAGCTGGAGGCGGCTGGTCACAGCGCCACCAGCTAGTACCCCCAGCCGGATTCGAACCGGCGATCTCCTGCGTGAAAGGCAGGCGTCCTAGGCCACTAGACCATGGGGGCGGGGTGAGCCATTGTAGGCCGGGCTCTGTGCCCGCCCGAGGATGCCCCTCGCCTGACGCTACCGGACCGGAAGGCCCAGGCTCAGGCCGCTGACCTGGATCGAGTAGGTCCCGTTCGATGTGCGCGCGTACGGCGAATCCTGGCCCAGCAGCTCAAGCTTGGGGACGTGCCCCGCCGCGAACGTCCAGGCGCCGGGGTGAAGCTGGAACGTCTGCTTGCCGTTCGGCGAGTTGCCGTCGATCCGGTACAGGCCGCGCGCGACCAGCGTCTCGGTGTTGGTGGACGGATCGACATCCCACAGGCGAGCGGCGATGAACGCGAACTGGCCGGTGACGTTCAGGTTCGCGGTGACCACCGGCGCGCCGAGCAACGTGTATCCGTTGCCGCTCGCGGCCGGAAGCCTGTAGGTGGCCACACCTGGCCCCTGGTCGGTTGCGGTCACGGTCGCGCACGCGCCTCCGCCGGAGATCGGATCGATCGCCTGCGAAATCGTTGGGTTACCGGCACTCGAGAGGATCGTCTGCGGTCCGCCGGAGCTGAAGCTGACGGTCTTCGGATGCAGCGCCGACCAACTCCCGGCCGTGAAGGGCCCGCCCGAAGGAGCGCTGGAGGGGCACGTCTCGGTCATCGCCGTGGCCCCTAGCTGCGGCTGGGTTCCCAGGCCCCTGACGTAGTAGTCAAAGAAGCTCTTGATCGTGCTGGACAGGCGGCTCTTGACGTCGGCCTTGTTCTGCGCCCGCATATGGCCGAAGTCCCCGTCGAACAGCGCGACGGGATTGCCCGGATAAAGCGATCGGTCCAGGTTGTAGTAGCGCACCCCTTCGTCGACCGGGAACAGGTCGTCGGCGAATCCGTTGGCGATCAGCAGCGGTGCCGGCCGCGCCTTGCCGGACCCGTAAGCGTTATCGAGCAGGTAATACGGCGAGTGGTAGCGGGCGATCTGGTCCTGGACGAACTGGTCCTGTGGATTCGTGTCGTAGGGCTCGCCTGCATTGATATCGGCGAACCAAGTGGTCAGGTCGGCTTGAGGATTCGTCCCTGGTGGCGAGTAGTACCCATTCGGCGGGGCCGTGGCGAACAGCCCCGTGACGAACGACTGCTTCTCCACCCCGAACGGGGAGAGGTCTGCGGTAGGCGAGGTGATCGCGGTGTCGAGCGTTCGGCCGTTTGGCAGCAATGAGTAGTCGAGATCGCTCCAGGGGATGACCGGTGCCGCCGCGGCGACATGCATCGCCGTCCCGCCCGGGCTGACCCAGGGGCTGGTCGATCCATCGGTGTTCATGACCCGGTTGTTGAGGCTGGCGAGCTCCAGCGACACGCCGCCACCGTAGGACTCGCCCGTGAGGCCGATCTGCGAGGGATTGACGACCTGTTCATCTACGAGCAGGCCGCTGGCGTTCTGCACGTCGCGTGCCTCATAGCGCTCGTCGTCGAGCCGGATGTATCCGTTCGCGCATGCCGTCGAGTCCGACTGGCGCGAGGCTACGGTCCCGCACGAGTCGCCCCAACCCCTGGCGTGAAGCTGGACCACGGCGTACCCGCTTGTCGCCCAGGCGTCACCGGTTGGGCCGTAGTACTGGGTGTCGGACGGTCCGCTGGTAGGACCGCCCCAGCCGTGGCTCTGAACCACCAGCGGGTAGTTGCCGTCGGTCCCGGTACTCGGCGCCGGCGGCAAGGTGACGTACACGGCCAGCGGGGTGCCGTCGAAGCTCTTGAGCCTGATGTCGCTGCCCCCGGGGCCGTTGTTGTAGGTGCCGTGGCAGACGCGCGTCCCATCGGACTGGGCCACGCATGGGATCGGGTTGCCGCTGACCGTCTGGCCCGCAAACACGCTGGTGATCGACGCCGACGCCGGAGCTGCGCCCAGAGCCAGGGCGGACACCATCGCCGCAACGCCGATCAGCGCTGTCCACCACCTTTTCCTCATTGCACCGGAAACCTTACCCATTAGAGGCGAGCGGTGCGCTACTACCCGCTGGGGACGCGTCGTACACCGGTCATGGCCCCGCGGTCCCCGGCGGCCCTGACCTCGGGCGTGCAGCTCGTTGAGCCTTGGCGCCCCGCTCTATCCTGACCCCGGGCCGCTGGCGTAACGGTAACGCACGAGCCTTTTAAGCTCCGAGATCCGGGTTCGATTCCCGGGCGGCCCATGCGGATCGCGTTTAAGCCTGCCCAGCGCCCGCGGCGGAAGGCAAGTCGACGTGGCAGCGACCGCGGATCGGCCCCTGTAGACGACCTGTCGAAGCGCCCCAGACTCGCGAAACAGGGCGAGGTTTGCGCGCTCCAACAGGATTATCGTGTCCGGGAGCGCATGTCACGGTGATCGGGGGTTTGTGCGCGCTTCAACAGGCCGCCCCGGCCCCAGCGCGCGTCCCCTCCGGCCCCCCGCCTACCGCGCGCCCACCGCCGCCACAGCCTCGATTTCGACCAGCATCCGCGGGTCGATCAGCGCGCTCACCTCGACCATCGTCATCAGCGGCCGGACCTCCGCCAGCGCCTCGCCGTGCGCCCGTCCGACCTCTTCTGCCCGCGATATATCAGTGACATAGACCCGGGTCTGAACCACGTCCGCCAGCGACGCGCCCGCTCGCCCCAGCTCGTGCCGGATCTTCTTCAGCACGACGACCGCCTGCTCGTACGGCGTCTCTCCCTGCACGACCCCGTCCTCGTCGATCGAGGTCGTCCCACCGACCAGCACGAGCGCCCCTAGGCGCAGGACCCGGCTGAAGCCGAACCGCTCCTCGTAGGGCGACGGCGGATCGCCCCCGAGCCGCGTGATCGCGTCCCCGGTTCCGCCCTCCGGTCCCGAGGTCAATGTCTGAAGTGGCGGCGGCTGGTGAAAACCATCGCCGCGCCGGCGTGATCGACTGCCTCCCTGACCAGAGAGTCGCGCATCGACCCGCCGGGCTGGATGATCACGCTCACACCGGCGTTCAACGCCAGCTGCGGCCCGTCGGCGAAGGGGAAGAAGGCGTCCGAGGCCAGCGCGGCGCCGCGCGCGCGGTCGGGAGCCGGGCTGCCCGAGGCGGCACCGCCGGGCGAATAGGCCTTCTCCAGGGCGATCCGCACCGAGTCAACGCGGCTCATCTGCCCGGCGCCGATCCCCACCGTGGCCAGCTCGCGGGAGAGGACGATCGCGTTCGAGCGCACGTGCTTGCACACCCTCCAGGCGAACAGGGCTTCATTCCATTCCGTCTCCGTGGGGCGACGCTCGGAGACGACCTGCAGCTCCTGCCGGTCCTCTAGCCCGGAGTCGGGATCCTGGACGAGCATTCCGCCAGCCACTTGCCGCAGGTCGGCCTCTGGTTCGGTGAGGACCCGCTGCTCGCGATCGTCGAGCACCCGCATGTTGGGCTTCGAGGACAGCACCTCCAAGGCATCGTCGTCATAGCCGGGAGCGAACAGGACCTCGATGAACTGGCCCACCAGCGCCTCCGCCAACGCTCGATCCACTCGCCCGTTCAGGCATACGATCCCCCCGAAGGCGGACATGGGGTCGCTCGCGAACGCCCGCTGATATGCCTGGATCAGATCGGGACCGAGCGCCACCCCGCAGGGGTTGTTGTGCTTGACGATGACGCAGGCCGGCACTTGAAATTCGTCGAGCAGGCTCCGAGCGGCATCGAGATCGAGGATGTTGTTGAAAGACAGCTCCTTGCCCCCCAGCTGGGAGACCATCGATAGGACGTGCCGCCGCGCCCCCACCTGGGCGTAGTAGGCCGCCCGCTGGTGTGGGTTCTCGCCGTAGGGAAGCTCGAGCACCTTCTCGTACGCCCGCGCCAGCTGCGGCGGAAAGTCCTCGTGCCGCTCCTGGAACCAGCGGGCGATCGCCGTGTCATAGCGGGCCGTGTAGGCGAACGCCTCCGCGGCCAGGTTCTGACGGGTGGTGGGCGCCAGTCTCCTGTCCGACTCCCGCAGCTCCGCCAGGACGGCGTCGTAGCTCTCGGGGCTGACCACTGGCGCCACGTAGCGGTAGTTCTTGGCCGCCGCGCGGATCATCGTCGGGCCGCCGATGTCGATGTTCTCGATCACCTGGCTCTCTTCCACGCCGCGCATGGCCGCCGTGCGCTCGAACGGATATAGGTTGACGCACACCAGATCGACGAACTCGACGTCGTGCTCCTCGGCCTGTTGCACGTGGCCTGGGTCATCGCGCACCGCGAGCATGCCCGCGTACAGCTTGGGATGGAGGGTCTTGACCCGGCCGTCCATGATCTCCGGGAACCCGGTCAGCTCGGAGATCGAGCGCACGGGCACACCGGCGTCGACCAGCTCGCGATGTGTGCCACCGGTGGAAACGATCTCGATGCCCATCTGAGCCAGGCCGCGGGCGAACTCCACGATTCCGGTCTTGTCCGACACCGAGAGCAGCGCCCGCGCGATCTGAACCTCGGCCGCGACGAGCGGGGCGGGCGGAGTCGTGGAGGCCTGTTCCATCTCCTCCCGACTCTACCGTTCGACGACGACGCGCCGGGGCGGGTCGTGGGCGCCTCAAGTGGGGGCGGTCCTACCGCTCGACGATGACCCGCCGGGGACGCTCGGGGTCGATCCTCACAGCCCCGCGGGCGATCAGCCGCACGGCCTCGGGCAGCAGCTCATGCTCGATCGGATGCAGCCGATCGAGCACCTCCTCCTCGGAGCCGGCGTCCGGAAGCTCCACCGCCCGCTGGAGGATGACCGGTCCCGTATCGACGCCCTGATCGACGAAGTGAACGGTGACCCCGAACACCTTCACGCCGTACTCGACCGCCTGCTCCACCGCCCGGAGGCCCGGGAACGCCGGGAGCAGCGCGGGGTGGACATTGATGACCCGGCCCGGAAACGCGACCAGGAACTCGTCGGAGAGCAGCTGCATGTATCCGGCCAGGACCACCAGCTCTGCCTCGCGCGAGCGAAGCCACGCAATCATCGCTCGGTCGCGTTCGGCGCGGTCGCGGTAGCGGTCGAGCGAGAACACCTCCGTATCCACGCCCGAGGCCCGGGCCCGCTGGAGCGCCCTCGCCTGGGGCTTGTCCGAGGCGACCGCCACCACATGCACCCCCTCACGCCCATGGACCCTGTCGAGCAGCGCCTGTAGGTTGGTGCCCTCCCCGGAGGCGAGGACCGCGACTCTCATGCGGCCTGCGCCGCGCCGGCCGAGGGGGTGACGCGCGGCCCAGCACAAACGTCGCAGCACAGGCCCGCCGGCCCTACCGGGCCCTCGTCCCCGAAGTAGCGCAGCAGCGCATGCCGCCTGCACTGCTGCTTCTCGACGTAATCCCAGATCGTCCTGTACTGCCGCCAGCGCAGTCGCTCACCGTCCCGGGCAGCCGTCACGCATTTTGAGAGCACGGCCCGGTCCCAGCCGCCGACGATGAGCCCGGCCGCGCGATCGGCGGGGGCCGGCAGGGGCTTGACGAACCCCGCTCGAGCCAGATGCCCGATCACCGCCTGCAGCGAATCGTCATGGTCCACCACACCCGCCAGCTCCGCGATGGGAAGGTCGTAGCGGCCGTCGGCGCCTGCCCACCGCAGCCGCTCGGCAACCCGCTCGAATACCTCCGCCGCCACCCGCGAGCGCTGGATGAAGAACACATGCAATCCCTTGTCGCGGCGCTCCGCGAACAACAGGCAGCGGGCAGGGGCTCCATCGCGGCCGGCCCGGCCCGCTTCCTGGTAGTAGGCCTCGAGTGACGCCGGCACAGCCGCGTGACACACGGTACGCACGTCCGCCTTGTCGATGCCCATCCCGAACGCGTTCGTGGCCACGATCACCGCGGCCGACCCGGACATGAACCGCTCCTGCACCACGGCCCGGGCGGCGCGATCCAGACCGGCGTGGTAGATGAGCACGCCGTCCGGCATCCTGAGCTCTTGCGCCAGGCTGGCGGCCAGCTGCTCGCTAGCGGTTCTGGTGCCGGCGTACACGATCGCGGGCAGCGCGTCGGGTGCGCTCAGCGCCGCCGCCAGCCGCCTCCGCTTGTCGAGCGCGCCGCCGCAGCGGACGACCTCGAACACCAAATTGGGACGGTCGAACCCGGTGCGGACCCTGAGGGGGTCCCGGAGCATGAGCCGCCGGGCGATGTCATCGGCCACGCGCTGGGTGGCCGTGGCCGTCAACGCCATCGTGGCCCGGGCGCGCAGGGTTTGCGCCACCTCGGCCAGGGCGAAGTAGTCGGGGCGGAAGTCGTGTCCCCATTGCGAGACGCAGTGAGCCTCGTCGACGACGAACAGCCCCACCGAGCTCTGACCGAGAGCGTCCAGGAAACCGCGGGCGGCGAAGCGCTCCGGGGCCACGTAGAGGAGCCGGAGCTCGCCCGACCGAGCGCGCTCCAGCGCGGAGGCGTTCTCGGCGGCCCGTCGCTGGCCGTTGATCACCGCTGCCTGGCCCGGCGCGATCCTGGACAGTGCCCCCGCCTGGTCCTGCATCAGCGACACGAGCGGCGAGACCACCAGCGTCAGGTCCCCTCGCATCAGCGCCGGCAGCTGGTAGCAGATCGATTTCCCCGAGCCGGTCGGCATCACGACGAGCGTGTCACGCCCCTCCAGCGCCGCCGCCACCGCCTCGGCCTGCCCGGGTCGAAACTCCTCGAAGCCGAAGATCTCGCGCAGCGCCTGTGGTGCTGGTTGATCCATGGGGCGGGCGACCATAGCGCCGCCCCCGGCGGCTAGCCCCCCGGCGGAGCGCTACACCCTGACGAGCGGGAGCGCCGCCTCGAGGGCGTGCTTACCGTTCGCGGACTCCGTCCCTTCCAGCGGGTACTGCCCGCTGAAGCAGGCGTCACAGTGCTCGCCGCGGGAGCCGCCGATCGCCTCGTAGACCCCCTCCAGAGACAGATAGTGCAGCGAATCGGCTCCGAGCTCGGCCGCGACCTCCTCGACGGTCCGGCCGTGGGCGATCATCTCCTCGCGCGTGGACATGTCGATCCCGTAGTGGCAGGGATGCTTGATCGGCGGCGCCGAGATGCGCAGGTGGATCTCGGCCGCGCCGGCGTCGCGCAGCATCTGCACGATCTGGCGGGTGGTGTTGCCGCGCACGATCGAGTCGTCGAC
>DAIPIC010000002.1:0-52349 GCA_036771025.1 Solirubrobacteraceae bacterium | reverse complement strand
CGATCGTCTTGCCCTTGAAGCGGACCTCGAGCGTCTCGCGGTTGTAGCGCTTGCCATGGCACTGCTCGCACGGCACGTACACGTCGGGGAGGAAGTGCATCTCGATCTTGATCTGCCCATCGCCGCGGCAGACCTCGCACCGCCCGCCCTTGACATTGAACGAGAACCGGCCCGGCTTGTATCCCCGGGCCCGGGCCTCCTGGGTCTTGGAGAACAGCTCGCGGATCTGGTCGAACAGCCCGATGTACGTGGCCGGGTTGGACCGAGGGGTGCGACCGATCGGCGACTGATCGACGTAGATGATCTTGTCCAGCTGCTCGAGCCCGGTGATCCGCCGATGCGTCCCGGCGCGCTGCCGGGTGCGGTGCAGCCGGTTGGCCACGGCCTTGTATAGAACTTCGTTGACCAGCGTCGACTTGCCGGAGCCCGACACCCCGGTCACGCAGCACAGGACCCCCAGCGGGACCTTGACGTCGATCTCCTTCAGGTTGTGCTGGGCGGCGCCCTCGATCTGGACGTAGCCGCTGGGGCGGCGCCGGCGGCGCGGGACCTCGATCACTCGGCCGCCGACCAGGTATTGCCCGGTCAGAGACTCCTCCACCCGCTCGATCTCCTCGGCGGTCCCCTCCGCCACCACGTAGCCGCCGTGCTCTCCGGCCGCCGGACCCATGTCCACCAGGTGGTCGGCGGCCCGCATCGTGCCCTCGTCGTGCTCCACCACCAGCACGGTGTTGCCCAGGTCGCGCAGCCGCTCGAGCGTCGCGATCAGCTTGGCGTTGTCCCGCTGGTGCAGCCCAATCGACGGCTCGTCCAGGATGTAGAGGACGCCCACCAGGGACGACCCAACCTGCGTGGCGAGCCGGATCCGCTGGGCCTCCCCGCCCGACAGGGTGGAGGCTGCCCGCTCCAGCGTCAGATACCCGATGCCGACGTTCTCCAGGAACTGAAGCCGCTCCTCGATCTCCCTCAGCACCAGTCGGGCGATCCGGCGGTCGTGGTCTGACAGCTCGAGCTCGCGTACCCACTCAAGCGCCCGGAGGGCCGAGAGGGCCGTGAAGTCGTGAATCGATGTGCCCGCCACAAGGACCGCCCGCGACTCCGGCCGAAGCCTGGCGCCGCCGCACTCCGGGCAGGGCCTGAGCGTCATGTACTCCTCGATCTTCTCCCGAGCGAAGTCCGATTCGGTCTCCCGGTAGCGGCGCTCGAGACTGGGGATGATCCCCTCGAAGCGGGTGGCGTACGAGCGGCGGCGACCGAACCGGTTTCGGTAGGTGACCTGGACGCGGTCGCCATTCGTGCCGTGCAGGAAGAACTCCCGCTCGCCGGCCGAGAGCCTGTCCCAGGGAGTATCGAGGTCAATCCCGTAGCGCTCGGCGATGGCCTGCGTCAGCTGGTCGTAGTAGTCCGACGCGCTCTGCGCCCAGGGCGAAATCGCGCCTTCGCCGATCGACAGCGATGGATCGGGCACCACCAGCTCGGGGTCGATCTCCATCTGCGAGCCGAGTCCCGTGCAGCGCGGGCATGCCCCGTGCGGGGAGTTGAACGAGAAGATCCGTGGCTCGAGCTCGATCAGGGACGGGCCGTGCACCGGGCAGGCGAACTTCTCCGAGTAGGTCTGGAGCTGCCCTGAGTCGACCAGCTCGATCTCCACCAGCCCGTCGGCGAGCGCTACGGCGGTCTCGATCGAATCCGCCAGTCGCTTGCGCAGATCGGATTTCATCACCAGGCGATCGACGACCACGGAGATGTCGTGCTTGAACTTCTTGTCCAGCACGATCTCCTCCTCCAGGCGCCGGAGCTCCCCGTCCACCTTGACGCGGGAGAACCCCTCGGCCCGCAGCTCGGCGAGCTGCTTTCCGTACTCGCCCTTGCGGCCCCGAACGATCGGGGCAAGGACCATGAACCGCAAGCCCTCCTCGAGCTCCATCACCTGGTCGATGATCTGCTCGGCCGACTGCCCAGCGATTGGCCGTCCGCAGATGTGACAGTGGGGGTGCCCGATCCGCGCCCACAGCAGCCGCAGGTAGTCGTAGATCTCGGTCACCGTCCCCACCGTCGAGCGGGGGTTGCGGGAGGTCGTCTTCTGGTCGATCGAGATGGCAGGCGAGAGCCCTTCGATCGAGTCCACGTCCGGCTTGTCCATCTGCCCCAGGAACTGCCGGGCGTAAGCCGACAGCGACTCCACGTAGCGGCGCTGGCCCTCCGCATAGATGGTGTCGAAGGCCAGAGACGATTTCCCAGACCCCGAAAGGCCGGTGATCACGGTCAGCGAGCCGCGCGGGATCGCGACCGTTATGTCCTTCAGATTGTGCTCTCGGGCGCCCGAGACGATCAGCTGATCCACTAGAGCGAGTCTAGTGGAGCGAACAGACGTTCCCCTTTCGTCTGCTTCGCAGTTTGCGAAGGATCGTGTCTACCCCTCGACGCTGGCGTACACCTCGTCGAGTAGCTGGCCGCGATTGGCGATCTCGAAGTTCTCGGCCAGGTATTTGTCGGTCTCCTCACGCGGCGTGCCGTTGAGGGCCATGTTGAGCGCGATCAGCCGGGCACCCTCCGTGTCGTCGCCCTCCTCGGCCTCGGCCGGCGCCTCCTCGTCCGCCAGGGGCGCTGCTTCCGCCGCCGGTTCGACCTCGGCCGCAGCCTCGGCCTCGGCCCTCGTCTCGGCGTCCGCAACCGGCGCTTCCTCGACCACCGCGGTCTCGGCCTCCTTCTCGGGGGCCCCCTCGAGCGCCAGCTCCGGCTGGGGCTCGGCAGCGATTGACGGCTCCACCCCGGCGCTGGCCACGGCGGTCGTTCCGCCCGCCGACGCGAACGAGCTCAGGTCCCTCATCTCCGACTCCACGAGCTCGAGCTCCGACGTGAGGCGGCTGGCGCCGGTCCGCAGCGATTCGGTGAGCGACCCGAGCTCCGTTTCCATCGCCTCCAGCCGCTTGAGCATCTGTGAGGTGGCCTCCGATACGCGCCCGACGTATTCGCGGGCCTCGGCCGAGGCCTCCTCGCGCTGGCGCTGGGCGTCGGCGGCTGCCTCCTCGCGCAGGCGTTGCGCCTCTGCGGCGGCCTCCTGGCGCTCGGTTCTCGCCGCCACGGTCGCTTCTTCCCGCTCCTTCTTGGCTTCGCGACTGGCGTCCACCCGGGTCGCTCGCGCTTCCTCCTCCGCTTCGCGGCGGATCTCGGCGCCGCTGGTCTCAGCGGCCTCGATGATCGCCCTGACCTGCTCACTGGCGGTCGCCGCCAGGGTCTCCGTCCGCTGGCGGCTGGAGCGCTTCAGCTCGTCGACCTCCTGGGCGATCGCCTCTAGATGGGCGTCGACGGCCGCTGGGTCGTAGCCCCGGCGTCCTACGGGAAAGTCCTTCTTCTCGATGCTCTCTCGGTCGAGGGCCACGACAGCTACACCTCCGGATCCTGGATCTGGCAAAAAGCACGCGCAGCCTACCGGACGCGACGAGACGCGGGGTCGCTAGACGGAGACCTCTGGGGCCTGGCCGGATGGACCGGTCAGCCCTGGGGACAGCTACACCGGGGCGCGACCCTCGGCGATGGCCTGATCCAGCTCACGCTTGAGGTCGCGGATCTCGTCTCGCAGCTTGGCCGCGTACTCGAACCGCAGCTCCTCTGCGGCCTGGAGCATCTCTTCCTCGAGCTCGACGATCGTCTTCTCGAGCTCGGCCGGGGGCATCGACCTAGCCGCTTCGCGCAGCCTCCGGCCGCGTCGGCTGCGGGGTACCTTCGACTCGGCCTGCAGGAACTCTGCGATGTCGGAGATGCCCTTGACGATCGTCTCCGGGGTGATCCCATGGCTCTCGTTGTAAGCCCGCTGGATCGCGCGCCGGCGGTTCGTCTCGTCGATCGCCGCCCGCATCGCCGCCGTTTCCTTGTCTGCGTACATCAGAACCTTGCCCTCGACGTTTCGCGCCGCCCGGCCGATGGTCTGGATGAGCGAGGTCTCGCCCCGGAGGAACCCCTCCTTGTCGGCGTCGAGGATCCCCACCAGCGAGACCTCGGGCAGGTCGAGACCCTCTCGCAACAAATTGACCCCCACCAGCACGTCGAATTCTCCCAGCCGTAGCTCGCGAATGATCTGGATCCGCTCGAGCGTGTCCACCTCCGAGTGCAGGTAGCGGACCTTGAAGCCCATCTCCAGCAGATAGTCCGTCAGATCCTCGGCCATCTTCTTGGTCAGGGTGGTGACCAGCGTCCGCTCGTCCCGGTCGGTGCGAGCACGGATCTCGTTCATCAGGTCGTCGATCTGGTTGCGTGTCTCGCGCACCTCCACCTCGGGATCCACGATGCCCGTGGGCCGCACGATCTGCTCGACGATCCGCTTCGATCGGGTGCGTTCGTACTCCCCGGGGGTCGCCGACACGAACACCATCTGGGGCGTGATCGACAGGAACTCCTGAAAGGTCTGCGGCCGGTTGTCGAGCGCGCTGGGAAGCCGGAAGCCGTAGTCCACCAGCGTCTGCTTGCGGGAGCGGTCGCCTTCATACATGCCGCCGAGCTGCGGGACCGTCTGGTGCGACTCGTCGATGAAGCAGACGAAGTCCTCGGGGAAGTAGTCGAGCAGGCAGTAGGGCCGATCACCGGGCCGGCGGCCGTCAAGGATCCGGGAGTAGTTCTCGATCCCGGAGCAGAAGCCGAGCTCCCGGAGCATCTCCATGTCGTACTGGGTGCGCTGGCGCAGCCGGTGTGACTCGAGCAGCTTGCCCTGGGCCTCCAGCTCGGCACAGCGCTCGTTCAGCTCGCGGCCGATCTCGGCCACCGCGTCGTCGATCATCCCCTCGCGGACGTTGTAGTGGGTGGCGGGCCAGATCCCGATGTGCTCGAGGTCGTCCTTCAGAAGCTCCCCCGTCAGCGGATCGAACTCCTGCATCTGCTCGACCTCGTCGCCGAACAGGACGACTCGGAACGCCGTCTCGGCGTACGCCGGGAACACCTCGAGCGTCTCGCCGCGGACGCGGAAGTTGCCCCGCGCCAGCGCGGTGTCGTTGCGCGTGTACTGGATCGAGACCAGCTTGCGCAGTAGGGCCTCGCGGTCGACGAAGTCTCCCTTGGTCAGGGTCTGGAGATTCTCGTCGTAGGTCTGTGGCGACCCCAGGCCGTAGATGCAGGAGACGCTGGCGACGATGACCACGTCGCGGCGGGCGAACAGCGCAGCCGTGGCGGAGTGACGGAGCCTGTCGATCTCCTGGTTGATGGCCGAATCCTTCTCGATGTAGAGGTCCTTGCTCGGGACGTATGCCTCGGGCTGGTAGTAGTCGTAGTAGGAGACGAAGTACTCGACGGCGTTACGCGGAAAGTAGGTGCGGAACTCGTTGCAGAGCTGGGCGGCGAGCGTCTTGTTGTGGGCGATCACCAGCGTCGGCTTCTGCACGGCCTGGATCACTCCCGCCATCGTCATGGTCTTTCCGGTTCCCGTCGCCCCCAGCAGAGTCAGGAACCGCTCGTCCGCTTCGACTCCCTCAGCCAACGACTCGATCGCAGCCGGCTGGTCAGCGGTGGGATGAAAGGCAGGATCGAGCTCGAACTTGGGCACAATCTGAGCGTAGCGGGGCCGGGGGCACCCAAGCTGGGGCGAGGAGGCTGCGGGGCCCTCTAGGCGTTGCCGCGGAGGCGGGCGGTGAGCACGCCGCGCGAGCGACCGCGGGGTCGGGCCCTCGTAGTCGAAGCCGCGGCCGCCGCCAGCTGTGCTGCCCGGGCAGCCAGCAGTTCGACCAGCGCCTGCGTGCGATGAAACGGATCGGCGATCGCGGCCCCATCACGCAGCGAAATTGCCGCCCGCAGCTCGCCGTTCACCTCGGCCACCAGCATCGGCTCTGAGGGAAGCTCCGCGCTGTCGAGCGAGGCCAGGCGAACGAGCGCCAGCGCGTCGTCCGGAAATGCGTGCCTGATCGTGACGCTATCGGCGGGGGCGTCCATAGTGTTCGACGTAGGTGGGGAGCGGAGCGGTGCAGCGTTCATCCGGCTTGGGCCGATCGGCGGCCAGCCGCAGCGGCAGCTCGCCGGCCCAAACGGCCAGCCTCTGGTCCTCGGCGGCGTCCACCGGAGGTCCGGTCCGGATCTTGGCCGAAGCTTCGACGATCTCCATTGCGACGACCTCAGTGGCCTGGAGCTCGGCATCGCTAGGTCCTCGGACTTCGCTTGAGCGGCCGGGCACGGCCCGTTCGACGATCGTTTGCAGGGCGTCGCGCTTCTGACCCGATTCGCGCACCGGATAGCCGGTGCCCAAGGCGACGACGGAGCGATAGTTGACCGAGTGGTGAAACGCGGAGCGGGCCAGGACCAGCCCGTCGACCAGCGTGACCGTCAGGCAGAGCGGGATCCCGTCAGCCATCCTGCCCACCAGTCGGCTGAGCGGCGAGCCGTGCAGGTACACCTCCTCGGCTCCCCGGGCGTAGAGCATCGGGATCGCATAGGGCTGCCCACCCGACGTGAACGCCACGTGCGCCACCAGCCCTTCGTCAAGGATCGCATCGATCGTCTCGCGGTCGTAACGCGCGCGGCCCGCGCGGCGACGAACCGTGGTCCGGGCCGACCGCGGCGCGTCCTCACGAGTTGAGGGCGCGCTACGAGGGTCGTCTTCAACGACGGTGAGGACCGGCCTCTGCGCCTCCGCGGCATGTCCGCCGCCTGCAGATTTGTTATAGTACAAATTCATGTCTGATCTAGAACAATACCACACGGCGGCAACGGACGGCCCCGCGGCGGACTCGGAGCGCCAGAACAAAGCCGCAAACGGGCGTAGAGCGAGCGGCTTCATCTCCGGCTCCACCTCTCGGGAAATTGCGGCAAGCGCCGAAGCGGCGATCCGCGAGGGCCTGCTCGAGGCCGGCGATCCCCTTCCGACGGTGCGGTCGCTTGCCGGCGCGCTCGGAGCCAGCCCGGCGACCGTCAACTCGGCCTATCGCACGCTTCGCGAGCGCGGGTTGGTGATCGCCGAGGGCCGCCGCGGTACCCGGGTGGCGCATCGCCCTCCGTTGCGCACCCCACTGCGCCCGGCGGCTGTGCCGCCGGTGGAACAGGTTGGGCTGCGTGATCTCGGCATCGGCCTGCCCGATCCGGCGCTCCTTCCCTCGTTGCCCGCGGCCCTGGCGCGGGTTGACGTCAATGAGCGGCTCCGGATCAGCGGTCTGGAGGGACCCGACCCGGCCTTGCTTGACGTCGCGCGGCGCGGCTTCGAGGCCGATGGCGTGCCCGCGGACTCGATCGCTGTTCTGTCCGGTGCGCTGGACGCCGTGGAGCGGCTCCTACAGGCCCACCTCCGGCCGGGCGACCGGGTCGTGATCGAGGATCCTGCCTACCCCTCGATCCGCGACATCCTGCTCGCGCTGGGCCTGGTGGCGGTGCCGGTCCCGGTCGACGAACACGGGATGGTCCCCGGTGCACTCCGGGACGCGCTGGCGGATGGAGCGGAGGCGATGGTAATCGTCCCCCGGGCGCAGAATCCGTTGGGCGCCGCGCTCGACGAGGAGCGGATCGCGGCGCTCCGAAGCCTCCTTGAGCCCTTTCCCCGGCTGCTGCTGATCGAGGACGACCATGCCGGTCTCGTCTCGGGCGCCCCGTTTTCGACCCTGGTCAGGCCCGACTCCGAACGCTGGGCCGTGATCCGCTCCATGTCGAAGATCCTCCACCCAGACATGCGGCTGGCCGTCGTCGCCGGCGACCCAACGACGATCGCCCGGGTCGAGGGGCGGCAGGCGCTCGGGCCGCGATGGGTCAGCCACCTGCTGCAGGCACTGGCCGCCGAGATGCTGAGGGACTCCGAGTTTCAGGGACTTTGCGCCCGGGCCGCCGAGGCGTATAGGCAGCGGCGCGACGCCCTGCTAGATGCCCTTGACAGCCACGGCGTCCAGGGACACGGACGCTCCGGCCTGAACGTCTGGGTTCGGGTGCGCGAGGAGGCCCCGGTGGTACGAGCGCTGCTGGACGCCGGCTGGCTCGTGCTCGCCGGCGAGCACTTCCGGATCCGGACCGCTCCCGGCCTGCGGATCACGATCGCCTCGCTGAGGGAAGGAGAGGCCGAGGAGGTCGCGGGCGTGATCGCGGCCGCCGAGCACGCCGGCCGGCCCCGGCGCGCGTATTAAATAGACGCCTGAAGCAATTCTCGACACCGCACCTGGCCGCTCTCGGCGTCCTCGCCGTGCTGGGGGTGGGGTCCGTCTGGGCGGCCCGCAAGCACCCCGGCCGGTGGGTCGACACCTTCTCCCGGCTGCTGGCGCTGGCGATCCTCGCCGGTTGGGTCGGCGAGTACGTCGCGGAGGGCGTCGAGGGTACGTGGAGCGCCCGCTACGGGCTCCCGCTCCAGCTCACCGACGCGGTCTCGGCCGCCGCGATCCTGGCGCTGTGGACGCGCCGGGCGCTGCTGGTGGAGCTCACGTACTTCTGGGCGCTGACGGCCTCGCTCCAGGCGGCCCTGACGCCGGATCTCGGGCAGAGCTTCCCGAGCGTCTACTACTTCACCTACTTCAGCTACCACGTCGGCGCCGTGGTGGCAGCCTGCCTGCTGGTGTTCGGCCTCCGGCTCTATCCCAGACCGCTGGCGGCGTGGCGCGCGTTTGCGGCCACGCTGTGCTTCGCCGCCGTGGCCGGGATGGGAGACGTAATCACGGGCGGCAACTACATGTACCTGCGCTCCAAGCCAGAGCACAACTCGCTGTTGAGCGTGATGGGACCGTGGCCGTGGTACATCGCCTCGGCCGCCGCGGTGGGTCTGGCCATGCTGCTGTTGCTGGCGCTGTTGGCCGACGGCGTGCGGTGGATTGACCGGCGGCTCTCGGGCGATGAGCGCACCCCGCTCGACGGATACGGAACGATCGAGAACCGAAACGGGATCGAGAACCGAAGCTACTCGTAGCCCAGCTGCTTGGGGTACGTGCGCCGGTAGTCACGCTGGGCCCGCAGCACCCGTTCGACGTACGCGCGCGTCTCGGGATATGGGATGTCGCCGATCGTGAACGAGTGGACGTTTTCGCCCGCCTGCTCGATCCATCGGTCCACGTTGCTTATCCCCCCGTTGTAGGCAGCCAGCGCCGGCGTCGCCTGGCCGCTGTAGTGATCGAGCAGATAGCGCAGGTAGTAGCTGCCGTAGGCGATGTTGACCTGAGGGGTGGCCAGATCGGCGGCGGAGAACCCAGTTCCGCCGGACCGCTTCGCCAGGTAGGCCGCAGTCTGCGGCAGCAGCTGCATCAGGCCCTCGGCACCCGCCCTCGATGTCCGGGGATCGAACTTCGACTCCGCATAGATGACGGCGGCGATCAGGGCCGGATCGAGGTGCTTGGCGGCTGCCTGCTGACGGATGACGCCCTGGTAGTGCAGCGGAAGCGACAGCTCGCGGATCGCCTTCTGGAACATCGGCGAGACCAGCACCCCTATCAGCACTGCGAGCGCGATCGCTCCGAGGGCCAGGACCTCGCGCCGCCGACGGACAGCGGTGCGCCTGGACCCGGTCCGGCGGCGCGTGGCGACGGTGGCTGCGGGAGGGGTCATCGGTGAAGGTTCTCAAGTACGGACGACAGCGCGCGCTCGAGCTGCTCGACCGTCCCGTTGTTGGCGACCACATACGTCGCCCGGGCGGCTTTTTCCTCCTGAGAGAGCTGCCGAGCGGTTCGCTCGTCGAGCGAGCGATGGTCTCTCGCCGAGGCTCGATCGCGCCGCACCTGCTCGTCGGCGACCACGGCGATCGTCGCGTCGAATGCCTGCTCCATCCCGGATTCGAACAGCAGGGGCACCTCGACGACTGCAACACGTGGCGGCGGTGAGAGTCGCTCTAGCTCCTCTCGCCACTGGGCCATTCGCGCGCCCACTCGCGGCCACAGCATCTCCTCGAGCCAGGCCCGGTCCTCGGGGTGGGCAAAGGCGCGCTCCGCGATCGCGCCACGGTTGACCTTGGCGCCCTGGACCGCGCCGGGGCCGAAGCGCTCGGCGATCAGCGACTGCACGTCGTCTGACTCGTATAGCTCGTGCACGACACGGTCGGTTGACAGTGTGGCGGCTCCGAGATGCTCCAGCGCCTCAAGCGCAGTGGACTTGCCGACCCCGATTCCGCCCGTGAGCCCGACGAACGGGATCAAGCCCTACTCGTCGGCGGGCGGTGCGGACTGAGTCTCTTGGGCCGCCTCAGGCTCGGGGCCGCCCTCGGCTTCGGGAGCTGCTTCGGGCTCGGAGGTTGCCTCTGGCTCGGCGGTCGGATGGGGCTCTTGCTCAGGCTCGGAGGCTGCATCCGCCTCGGAGGCACTCGCGTCTCGAGGTTCAGGCGCGTCCTCGGCTTCAGCCGCAGCCGGTGCGGCCTCCGGAGCCTCGGCCTCCGGAGGCTGCGCGAACACATCCTCCGACAGCCCCAGCTCGGGAACGTCGTCCAGCGCCACGCTTGGCTCGTCCTCGCGGCCGCGGACCGGCAGCACCTGGCCCTCCACTCGCTTGATCGACAGCGACAGGCGCCGCCGCTCGGAATCGATCTCGAGGATCTTGACCCGCACCGGGTCGCCCGGACGGATCAGCTCGCGTGGGTTCTCGACGTGATGCTGCGCGAGCTCGGAGATATGCACCAACCCTTCCACTCCATCCAGGATCTCGACGAAGGCGCCGAACGTAACCACCTTCGTCACCGTGCCCTCGAGCTCATCGCCGACGTTGTAGGTGTCCACCACGCGCTGCCACGGATCTTCCTGGGTCTGCTTGAGACCCAGCGAGATCCGCTGGCGGTCGCGGTCGATGTCGAGGACCTTGACGCTCACCGTGTCGCCAATGGAGAGGATCTCCGAGGGGTGGTTTACGTGCGACCACGACAGCTCGGAGATGTGGATCAGCCCGTCGATTCCGTCGAGATCCACGAACGCCCCGAAGTCCACGATGTTCGAGATCTTGCCCTCCACAACCTGACCCGGTTGCAGACGGTCGAGAATCCGCTCGCGGTCCTCCTTGCGCTGCTCCTCCAGAACTGCCCGGCGCGAGAGGACCACGTTGTTGCGCGAGCGGTTGAGCTCGATGACCTTGGTCTCAATCTTCTGACCCATGTACTCGTCGAGGTTCGGAACCCGGCGGATGTCGACCAGCGACGCGGGCAGGAACCCGCGGACGCCGAGGTCGATGATCAGCCCGCCCTTGACGACCTCGATCACCTGGCCCTCGACGGGCTCGCCCGAGTCGGCAGCGCCTTCGATCCGGCGCCAGGCCTTCTCGAACCGGGCTCGCTTCTTGGACAGGATCAGCCGCCCGTCTTGATCCTCCTTGGTGAGGACCAGGGCATCGACCTGCTCGCCGAGCTCGACCTCTTCGGAGGGATCGACCGACTTGCGGATCGACAGCTCCGAGGAAGGGATCACGCCCTCCGACTTGTAGCCGATGTCGACCAGCACCTCGTCGTTGTCGATCCGGACCACGTGACCGGAGACCACATCGCCTTCCTGGAAGGGATGAAGGGTCGCGTCGTAGTTGGGAACGATGTGCCCGTCGACCTCGAGCAGGAGCCCATCCGAGCCCTCGACGACCTTGGCATCCGCCCGATCGGTGCTGGGAGTTTGAACGGCAGCTGGGGACATGGGTGCGTCGGAGGATAGCCGGGTGCGGCGTGTCGAGGCCTATGATGCCCCGAATGCCGCAACGGGCCACAAAACGAGGCCAAGAGCGCACCCCGCTTGATCGTGACTGCGACGTTCTGATCTGCGGAGCGAGCTTTGCCGGGCTGGCGGTCGCCCGGGAGCTGGCCGGGACCGGGGCCGAAGTGCTCATGGTCGACCGATACGAGATCGGGGAGCGGCAGACGTCTGCCTGCGGGATACCGACGGAGTGGTTGTACGCCCTCGACCTTCAGGAGTCCCTGCAGCAGACGTTTGGGCAGCTGGTGATCCACACACCGCACGCCGTGACCCGGTTCGATCTGCCTTGGACGTTCTCGACCTTCGATTACCGGTCTCTCTGCGGTCTCCTGGCCGATCAGGGGTCGTTTGAGTTCGAGACCGCCAAGGTCGATGGCCGAACCGGCCACACGGTTCACACCGACCGGGGGGACATCCGCTCGCCGCTGATCGTCGACGGCCTCGGCTGGCGCCGCGTTCTCGGGTCCGGCCAGCCGATCCAACCGCCCGAGGCCTTTCTCTCCCGTGGGCTCGAGGTCCACCCGTTCGGCTCAGGCCAGGAGCTCGAGGTTTGGATCGATCGCTCCTACGTCCCCGCCGGCTATGGGTGGAGCTTCCCCGCCGACAACGAGGTCAGGGTCGGGATCGGCTCCTTCGAACCCCGATTCCACGTCAAGGAGCCGACCGTGCGGCTGGCCTCAGATCTCGAGCGGGACGCAATTCGTTACCAGGGGAACTGGATCCCTCACCGCATCCGCACCGCGGCCGAGGACGGGGTGTTGTTCGTCGGCGACTCGGCCGGACATTGCCTGCCGCTGACGGCCGAGGGAATCCGGACCGCCCTGTACTTCGGGCTCGCGGCCGGCCGGGAGCTGCGCGAGGTGGTGTCAGGGCGGCGCACGTCGGAGCAGGCCCTGGCCAACTACGGGGCGTTCAGCGCCGCGCACGCGTGGAAATTCGAGTGGATGCTGCGGGTCCAGCGGCTCATCCCCCGCCTCCCGCCGCGGCTCCTGGCTCCGGCCCTGGAGGCGATGCAGCGAAAGCGCTTTGTGGACTGGGCGTTCGGCCACTACCTGGAGATCGCCCACCCGCGGTTCGCGGCCGCGGGCTCTGCGGCACGGTCGCCGGTCGCGGCGTAGTCGCCCGCGGGGGGCTGGTCATCTCGCGGGACCATACGGCCCGGCAGGCATCACACCTCCGGTTCGCGGTCCCCGGACAGCCAAAAAACCGCGGTGGTTAGGACCCCCACGGTCACGGCCAGCGGCAGCACTGCCGCGAAGCGCCGGGCCTCGACCATCAACACGCCGCCCACCACGGCCCCCGCCAGCAACGCGACCAGCACGGCCGCCCGGCGCAGCCGGTTTCGGACGTCCGCCCCCCCGACCACCAGCGAGCGAAGCAGGCCGGTCATGGTCCCGGTCACATAAGTGGTGGTCACGCCGGCCACGCCCAGCGCCGCCACGGCGTCGCTCTGCATACCCATGGCCAGCGCCGACAGCCCGACCAGGACCGCCTCGAACGCCAGGCCAGGATGGCCGCCCACCGCCAGCCAGCCGCCGAGGAACCCCGCCTGCACGAGCACCTCGAGCGCCAGCACGACACTCACGCCGAGCGGCCACACCTGTGAGCGTGATGCAGCCATCCGCCGCGAGATCAGCGCCACCAGGGCCACGGCGAGCAGTACGCCGCTGCAAAACGCGCCCAACGACACCGCCGAACGCACCACCTCCGAGCCCTTCGCCCGGCCGGCCGCCAGTCCCAGCAGCACGAGGTTGCCGGTCATGTTGCCGGTGAACACGCGGCCGAGCCCGAAGAAGCTGATGGCGTCGACCGCCCCCGCCCCGAACGTCAGGCCGGCGAGCAGGACGTCCCGGACGGCCGTCGCCCGGCCGCTCGAAAGGCTCACTTGGCCTGTAGCCAGTCGGAGCCGATCCCGGCCTCGACCGCGAGCGGCGGGTCCATATCGAACGCGTCGCCCATCTCGCGGCAGGCGATGTCCTTGACCTCCTCGGCCTCGCCCGACGGGCCCTCGAATAGAAGCTCATCGTGGATCTGGAGGATCAGCCGCGTCTTCAGCCCCGCGTCCTGAACCGCCCCGGCACAGCGCACCATTGCCACCTTCATGATGTCCGCGGCCGTTCCCTGGATCACCATGTTGACGGCGAACCGCTCGCCCTGCCGGCGGAGCTCCCAGCGGCGGGCGCGCAGCTCCGGCACCTGCCGGCGACGGCCGAACAGCGTCGAGACGTACCCGTGCTCCGTTCCCTGCGCGATCGTCTCCTCGATCCACTTCGCCACCGCGGGGAACCCGGCCATGTAGCGCTGGATGAACTCCTCGGCCTCCTCCTGGGGAATGTCGAGGCGGTCCGCCATCCCCCACGCCGAGAGCCCGTAGACAATCCCGTAGTTGATCATCTTCGACTTCGAGCGCATGCCGGGATCGATCTGATCCGGAGTGACGCCGAACACGCGGCAGGCGGTCGCCGTGTGCACGTCCTCGCCACGGCGGAAGATCTGCTTGAGCGCATCCTCGCCGGCGATATGGGCCAGCAGCCGCAGCTCCACCTGGGAGTAGTCGGCGGACACGAGCAGGTTTCCGGGCTCGGCCACGAAGCAGGCCCTGATCTCGCGTCCCAGCGGCGTGCGAATCGGGATGTTCTGGAGGTTGGGGTTGTTCGAGGACAGCCGCCCGGTCGTGGCCGCGGTCTGATTGAACGTCGTGTGCAGCCGGCCGTCGTGCCCCAGCAGGCCGGGCAGCGCGTCTAGATACGTTTGCGCCAGCTTGGTCAGCTCCCGCCAACGCTCGATCTTCGGGATCACAGGATGCTCGTCGCGGATGGCCTGGAGCACCCGGGCGTCCGTCGAGTAGCCGGTCTTGCCCCGCCGCTTGCGGGACAGGCCGAGCTTGCCGAACAGGATCTCCTCCAGCTGCCTCGGTGAGCCGAGCATGAACTGCTCGCCGGCCAGCTCGAAGATTTCACGCTCGAGCTGGTCGGCCTCGGCCTTGACGCGACTCGAGATCTCCCGCAGCCGCTCGGTGTCGAGCTTGCACCCCGCCTGTTCCATTGCCCGCAGGACCCGGACCAGGGGCAGTTCGACCTCGTTCATCAGGTCGGTCAGGCCCCGCCCCCGGATCTCCTCTCGCTGCCAGCTCGCGAGCGCCTCAAGCAGGAGGGCGTCGGCCGCGGTTGGATCCTCTACGTCCGCCCCCAAGCCGCGCTCCTCGCACAGCTCGCGGAACGGATAGGCCCGCCGGGCGGGCTCGAGGAGATAGGCGCCGATCTCGGTGTCGTGCGCCAGGACCTCCGGTACCTCATTCAAAGACTTCGCGTCGTGGGCCACCGCGGGTCGGTTCCCGATCGCCGCCACCAGATCTTCCGGCCGGGGGCATTCGCCGGCCAGCACCGTGGCAGCGCCATTTCCACGGATGCCGAAGCGCCAGCTCTCACTGGCGGCGAACAGCGCCTCCGCCGGCTTCTCGGGCGCCTTCACGGCCACGGAGACCTCGGACCGGGGCAGCTTCGAATCGAGCTCCGCGAGCGTGGTCTCGACCACGGTCGCGGTCAGAGCCCGCTCGGCCGCGGGGGCCGGCGCCGCGGCGTCGGCCGATCCCAGCGCTTCCTCCAGCCGTCGCAGAGGCTCGCGCAGCTCGAACTCCCTGAACACCTCTCTTAGCCTCGATCGGTCGGGTGGCTCCGCTGTGAACGAGGCGATATCCAGGTCGACCGGGATGTCGCGCTTGATCGTCGCCAGCAGCTTCGACAGGCGGGCCGCTTCGGCGTGCTCGATCAGGTTCTGCTTGCGCTTGGCGCCCGAGATGTCCTCCACGTGCTCGAGGACGCCCTCCAGCGACCCGAACCGCTGGAGCAGCTCGGCCGCCGTCTTATCCCCGATCCCGGGGACGCCCGGGATGTTGTCGCTGGTGTCGCCCTTCAGGCCGATGAAATCGGGGATCAGCTCCGGCGGGATCCCGTAGCGCTCAACCACCCCCTCGCGGTCATACACGCGCGTATCGGTGATGCCGCGCGAGGTGGTCATGATCCTCACGCCGTCTCCCACCAGCTGGTAGGCGTCGCGGTCCCCGGTCACCACCATCACGGGCACGGGCGGCTCGGACTGGCGGGCCCGCTCCACGATCGAAGCGATCACGTCGTCGGCCTCGTAGCCCTCCACCGCCAGGTTGCGGTACCCGAACGCGTCCACCAGCGGCTCGAGGTGGGGCCACTGCTCCTTTAGCAGGTCCGGCCGAGAGGTCCGCTGCGCCTTGTACTCGGAGTACACCTCCTTGCGGCCGGAGGAACCAGCGTCCCACACCACCAGGGTCGCCTTCGGGCCGTAATCGGTGAGGATCTTTACCAGCATCGAGGCGAAGCCGAAGATGGTGTTGGTCGGCACCCCGGTCGAAGTGGCGATCGATTCGGGCAGGGCAAAGAACGCCCGGTAGGCGAGGCTGTTGCCGTCGATCAGAAAGAGCTCGTCGGGCACTGCTCCAGTGAATCTAGCTTGGTCCTCGGCCGCATCCCGCCCGCTTTAGCAGTCCCCGGCAGCGGCCCGCAAACCCCCCGCCGCATAACATCCTGAAGGCCCGTGCCGCCCATTCCCAGCGCCCAGTACAGCCTCACCCTGCGAGTCGAGATCGATCACCAACCCGGCATGCTGGGCAAGGTGGCCAGCGCCATCGGCGAGGCCGGCGGCACGATCGGCGCGGTCGACCTGGTGCAGGTGGAAGGCACCCACACGATCAGAGACATCACCGTGGCCACCGCCGACGCCTCGGACTGGCCGCGGCTGAGCGAGGCGGTGGATTCCATCCCCGGCGCGCGCGTTCTGGACGCGACCGACCGCACGTTCCTATTGCACGTGGGGGGAAAGATCGAGCTTCGCAACAAGAGCTCGGTCAAGACCCGCGAGGATCTGTCGATGGCCTACACGCCTGGTGTGGCTCGCGTCTGCCTGGCGATTCACGAGGATCCCGACAAGGCCTTTCAGTACACGATCAAGCGCAACACGGTCGCGGTGGTGTCCGACGGGACCGCGGTTCTGGGGCTGGGCGACATCGGCCCACGCGCAGCGATGCCGGTGATGGAGGGAAAGGCGATGCTCTTCAAGGAGTTCGCGGGCATCGACGCCTTCCCGATCTGCCTGGATACCCGCGACCCAGATGAGATCGTCGATGCCGTCAAGGTCATCGCCCCCTCGTTCGGCGGCGTCAACCTTGAGGACATCTCCGCGCCCCGCTGTTTCGACATCGAGGAACGGCTCAAGGCCGAGCTCGACATCCCGGTGTTCCACGACGACCAGCATGGCACTGCCGTGGTGGTGATGGCCGCGCTGCTCAACGCCCTGACGCTGACGGGTCAACGGCTTCAGGACATCCGCATCGTGATCTCGGGGGTGGGCGCCGCCGGCATCGCCGTGGCCCGCATCCTGCTGGAGGCCGGCGCCCGGCATATCGTCGGCTGCGACTCGCGAGGCGCACTTCACATCGAACGAGAGGACTACCTGGACGGGACCATGCACTCGGCCAAGCGCTGGCTGGCGTCGGTGACGAACGAGGAACGTCGCTCGGGCCCGGCGTCGGAAGTGATCGAAGGAACCGACCTGTTCATCGGAGTCTCCGGGGCCCGCGTGCTCGACGGTCCGGCGCTTGGGCGGATGAATCCCGATCCGATCGTGTTCGCGATGGCCAACCCCAACCCCGAGGTCCTCCCGGAGGAAGCGGCGCCTTACGCCCGGATCATGGCCACCGGTCGCTCCGACTACCCAAATCAGATCAACAACGTGCTCTGCTTCCCCGGGATCTTCCGTGGCGCGCTCGACGTTCGCGCCACCGCCATCACCGAGCAGATGAAGATGGCCGCCGCGCGCGCGGTAGCCGAGATCGTCTCCCCCGAAGAGCTACGCGAGGACTACATCATCCCGTCGGTGTTCAACCGCGAGGTCGTGGGCGCTGTGGCCAGCGCGGTGGCCGAGGAGGCGCGGGAGAGCGGGACCGCGGCCGCTGGCGCCGAGGTCGGGTTTGCGCAGACCGAGGAGTTCGGTGTGATCCCCGGCCGTTGAGGCGTCACCGCGCCGTCGCGGCGGCCCTTCGGCGGGCGCGCTCCTCAGAACCCCGCCGGCGCCGGGCGCTCGAGGTCGCACGCCTGGGCCAGCGGCACCGGAGGCGGGCCGGTCCCGGCTCCCCCCTCGCCCGGCTGGGGATTGACCTTGCACCACGCCAATCGGCCGCGGCCGAAGTCGACCCGACCCCAGAACGAGTCGCCGAGCACGCCGAGGACCTTCGCGCCACTCGTGATGAGGCGGTTCACCGCCACACAGCCGTAGGAGCCGATCGACGCCTGGAGCGTCACATTCGATCCCGGCGGGAAGGGACTGCACTGGACGTAGCGGACCGGCCCAACCATCGTCCCCGCCCGGACCCGTGCCCGGGCGTCCGCGGCGATGGCCCGCTCGAGCTCTCCGAGGATCGCTGCCCGGTCGCGGGACCGCGCGGCTGGCGCGGCGGACGGTCCAGGGTCGCGGGTGGCCGAGCTCGCCACCCGCAGCCGCTGCCCCGCCGCATTCTTTTGCACCAGGGAGCCGATCGTCGCCTTCCGGGCGCGCGTCGCTGCCGCGGCGTTCGTTCGCTTGGCGTGCTCTATCCCGGGCGACAGAAGGGCGACCAAGGCCCCGGCGACCGCTAGCACCAGCACCGTTCCTGACGCCAAGATCAGCTTCGCCCGCCGCGTGCCCAGCGCCTTACCTCGGCGGGCTATGTATGGGGTGCCGCACACCGGACACTTCCTCGACGACGCTCTCGACCGGGCGCCGCAGGTGGCGCACATGCGCTCGCCGGGAGCAAGCAGCGAATGCACCTCAGAGCGCGCTTTGGACCGGGCGGCGCCCCAGTTATCGTCCGGCGGAGTCCCCACTCCCATCTTGTTCAGCTCGCGTCAGCCGGTCTCGCTTCGTCCTCGAGCCGATGATCCCCGCCGTGCGCCACTTCGATTCCTCGCGCGCCGGCCACACCAACCACAACAGAGGCCCGAGCACCGGCAGCAGCAATCCGAAGGCCAGACCGATCCTTTCCCCGTAACCCTTGCGATCTGCGAGGTAACCCGCCACGGCAGCGGACGCCAACCATGCATACAGCAACCACAATGCGGTGGCGCCGATCAGGGCCGGGACGATCATATGCCGAGGTAGGCCTTCTTGACGTCGTCGTTCTCGCGTAGCGCCTTGGCGTCGTCGCTCAGCGCCACCTGACCGGTCTCGAGCACGTACCCGCGAGATGAGATCTCGAGCGCGAAGTTGGCGTTCTGCTCCACCAGCAGGATCGTAGTTCCCTGCCGGTTGATCTCCGCGATCGTCTCGTAGATCCGTTCGACGAGGATCGGCGCCAGTCCCATCGAGGGCTCGTCGAGCAGTAGCAGGTCTGGATTGGCCATCAGCGCCCGCCCGATTGCCAGCATCTGCTGCTCGCCGCCGGACATCGTGCCGCCCTTCTGCTTGCGCCGCTCCTCGAGGCGAGGAAAGAGCTTGAAGACGCGCTCGATGTCCTCCCGGATGCCGTCGTCGCGGCGCAGGAACGCACCCAGCATCAGGTTGTCCATCACGCTCATGCGCGGAAACACCCTGCGCCCCTCGGGAGCGTGAGATATCCCCATCCGGACGATGTCCTGCGGCGGCGTGACGCTGATGTCCCGGCCGCGGAAGCGAACCATCCCCGTTCTCGGCGGGGTCAGCCCGGAGATGGATCGCAGGGTGGTCGTCTTGCCGGCGCCGTTGGCGCCGATCAACGTCACGACCTCGCCCTCGGCGACCCGCAGGCTGATGCCCTTCAGGGCCTCGATGTTCCCGTAGAAGGTGTGTAGGTCCTCGACCTCGAGCAGGGCCGCGCCGTTGGTCGCACTCATTCGCCACTCCCCTGCTTGCCCAGGTAGGCCTCCACGACGCGAGCATCGCCCGCGACGGTCTGCGGCTTTCCCTCGGCGATCTTCTCGCCGTGATCGAGCACGGTGACACGCTCGGATACCTCCATCACGACCTTCATGTCGTGCTCGATGAGCAGGATCGCGACGCCCCGCTCGTCGCGCAGCTGACGCATGAAGGCCACGAGGCGCGACGACTCGTCGGCGTTCATGCCGGCCGTGGGCTCGTCGAGCAGAAGCAGCGACGGCTCCGAAGCCAGCGCCCGCGCGATCTCGACCCGGCGCTGGTCGCCGTAGGAGAGATTGACCGACCGCTGGCTCATCGCCCGTACTGGAAGCCCCACGTACTCCAGCAGCTCGCACGCCTTGTCATGGGCCTCTCGTTCCTCGCGCCGTACCCGCGGCGTGCGGAGGATCGACCCGACCAGCCCGGCCTTCATCCGCACGTGCTCGCCGACCAGCACGTTCTCCAGCGCCGACATCGTCCCGAACAGCCGGATGTTCTGAAACGTGCGCGCGATCCCCAGCGCCGTGATGCGATCCGGCCGCGTCCGGGTTATGTCGCGGCCTCGGAAAGCGATCCTCCCGGCACTCGGCTGGTAGAGGCCGGTGAGCATGTTGAAGAACGTCGTCTTGCCTGCTCCGTTCGGGCCGATGATCGAGACAATTCCCCGCTCGGGGACCGAGAACGTGACGTCGCTCACCGCCACCAGGCCCCCGAACGACTTCGATACGGCCTGAGTGCTCAGCAGCAGGTCCTCGCTGGGCTCCTCGGCCTGGGTCGTGCCCGCCACGGGACTCCGTGCGCTCGTCATCTTCGCTCCGCGGCCATCTCCGTGGGACCGGTGCCCACGTGCTCGACCAGCTCCATCTCACGTCTTCGCTCGGGCAGCAGCCCCTGCGGGCGCAGCACCATCATGATCACCAGCAGGAAGCCGAAGATCCCGTAGGACAGCTGGGTGAGGTCGAAGTTCAGCCCGACCTTGGAGGGCAGGTCGTGAAGCACCTGCGGTATCAGCCAGGTGTTGATGAACGACAGCACGACGGCTCCCAGGACCACGCCCCAGATGCTCCCGAGCCCGCCGAGAATGATCATCGCCAGCACGAAGATCGAGAACGAGAACGCGAACTGATCGGCGTTGACCGTGTTCAGGTAGGAGCCCAGAAACGCACCGGACATGCCGCCGAACGCGGCGCCGGTGGCGTACGCCATCAGCTTCGTTTTGACGAGCGGTACGCCCATGCTGGCCGCGGCGACCTCGTCCTCGCGCAGGGCGATCCACGCTCGGCCCAGGCGCGAGTCGCGCAGACGGATGTTGACGAACAGAACGATCGCCACCATCCCGAGCGCTACCCAGTACCAGGGCCGCAGATTGAGCGGATCGAATGGCTGTAGGCCCGGGAGCTGGACCGGGTCGACCGGGGTGATTCCCTGCCGGCCGGCGGTCAGGGTGGCGTTGTGGGCGATATGCAGGTTCTGGCCGTTGACCGCGACGTCGTGGATGATCTCGCCGAACGCCAGCGTGACGATCGCGATGTAGTCGCCGCGCAGCCGGAGCGTCGGCAGTCCTATGATCGCGCCTCCTAGCGCAGCGAAGCCCGCGGCCACGATCGCCACGAGCACGAAGTTCACGTGGATGCCCGGCAACGTGGATGCCAGGCCCGTGGTCAGGATGTGGATCCCCTTTGCGTGGTTGACATAGGCGAAGAAGCCGGAGCCGAACCACCCCATGGTGTACGCCCCGATGGCAAAGAAGGCCACGTAGCCCAAATCGAGCAGGCCCGCGAACCCGACCACCACGTTCAGTCCCAGCGCCATCACGACGAATGCCACCGCCTCCACCAGATCGAACAGGAACGTGCTGCCGGCCTGGAAGAGGTACGGGAGCAGGATCACGAGCGCCGCGACGACCAGCGTGATCGCCACGCGGGCGTAACGGATGCCCCAGATCGTCGTCCAGCGACGGCGCAGGACGGCCGCGAACTGGCGCAGATCCGCGGCGCGGGCGCTCATCCGGCCTCCCGTGTCTCCTCCCCGAGCAGCCCCCGCGGGCGGAGCACCATGATCCCGACCAGGTAGCCGAACACCAGGATGTTCGTCCACTGTCCCCCGAGCCGGTTGTCTGAGATCTGCTGGATGCAGCCGATGATCAAGCCGCCCAGCACCGCTCCCTGGACGTTGCCGATCCCGCCCATGACCGCGGCGGTGAACGCGATCAGGCCTGCCCTGAAGCCCTGGAAGTACCAGACGGTCGTCTGATACAGCGCGAAGACCAGCCCCGCCGCTCCGGCCATGATCCCCCCGAGCAGGAACGTGACCGAGATCGTCGTGTCCACGTTGATGCCCATCAGCCGGGCGGCCTCGGGGTCCTGGGCGGTGGCCCGCATCGCCTTCCCCATCCGGCTGCGCGCGAGGAAGGTCACCAGGAGCACGACCAGCGGGACCATCACCGCGATCGACAGGAGGTCGGCGCGGTAGATGTGCACGCCGCTGATGTTGAACAGATCCTGCTGGGCGTGGATCAGGTCAGGGACGCTCGTCTGCGAGCCTCCGAGCCACAGCAAGCCCACGTTCTGGAGGATGAACGAGAAGCCGACAGCGGTGATCAGCGGCGCCAGCTTGGGCGCAGTTCGCAGCGGTCGGTAGCCCACTCGCTCGATCAGAACGTTCAGCGACCCGCAGGCGATCATGGCCACGAGCATGGATGCGATCAGCCCGGGGATGAGGCCCCCCAGCCCGGTCGTGAGCGTGAGCCCCAGCGTGCCCCACAGCCCGGTGGAGACGAACGACCCGATCATGAACACGTCGCCGTGGGCGAAGTTGATCAGCTCGATGATCCCGTAGACCAGCGTGTAGCCGATGGCCACCAGGGCCCAGATCGCCCCGTTCGAGAGCCCGTCCTTCAGGTTCTCCGCGATCCGGGTCACGCTGCCTGTGGCGATCACGTCGTGGACCCCGAACGCCACCGGCAGGATCAGCAGGAAGATGATCAGCGAGTAGCGCGACCACCAACGGCGTGCTGCCTCCAGCGAGAGCGACCTACGAGGTCCAACCGTGGCGGCTTGAGCTTCCAATGCGATGTCCGGTAAGGGCGGGCTCGATCGAGCCCGCCCTTACCTTAGATCCTCTTCTAGATCGTCGCGTGGATTGTCTTCAGATAGAAGTCGCTGCCGTTCTTGACGCCGTAGGCGCCGTAGTCCCGCAGCGACGTATCACCATTGGCGTTGATGCTGTACGTGCCCAGCACGCTCGTGGCGTTGCTCGTCGAATGGATCGCCGAGTTGACCGCCGAGCGGCTGATCGGGCCGTTGCCGCCGTTCGAAGCCCGCTTGATGGCATCGAGCAGCAGCGTCATCGACGCGTAGCCGTAGATCGCGTACACCTCGGGCTTGCCGTACTTGGCCGTGTACTGCTTGAAGAAGGCCTGGCCAGCCGGGGGATACGAGCTCGGAGAGAGCGTCGGCGCGGTCAGGAAGACCCGCGAATCGAGCGACGTCGGGATTCCGCCCTTCTTGGGGTCGAAGAACTTATCCGTCTCGTCGCCGTCGCCGCTGAAGATCTTGGCGTTCGGCACCGCCGCCGCCACGTCCTTCGCCAGCTCCACCGCGTTGTTGGAGGCAATCGTCGAAAGGAACACGCAGTTCGCTCCGGTTGCCGGAATTGAGGCCGCCTGCGAGCGGTAGTTCGACGCCTTGGGATCAAACGCAGCCACGCCAACCACCTTGATCCCCTGCGATGGCGCAGAGGACTTGAAGTTGTTGGCCAGACCGAGACCGTAGACCTCCTGGTCCTGAAGGACGTAGGTCTTGGTGCAGCCCTCGCTCTTCTGGAGGGCGGCCTGGGCCGCAGCCTGAACGACGTCGTACGGGACGACGCGGGCGTACGTGCGCTTCCCGGTCGGGTAGTACTTCGTGGGCTCCCCGGGAGCGGCCCCGTTTCCATTGGTCGTCAGGCCGACGGCCGTGTTGGCGGGACTGATCTGCGGGATGCCGCATCGGTTCAGAACGGGAATCGAGATCGCGCTCGCTCCCGAGTTGAACTCGCCGAGATAGCCGATCGTGTTCGAGTTATCGCACGCCGTGTGGGCATTGTTCGTTGTCTGGCCCGGATCCCACGACCCCGCGGCGGCGGTCGAGTCGTCGAGCGGCTTGTAGGTGATCGTGTACTTGCCGACCTTTCCTCCTGCGGCCGCCAGGGCCATCGTCGCGCCATTGACTGTGGCGTGGGACACGTCGCTCAGACCACCCTGAAGCGGCAGGCTGGAATAGACCGTAAGAGTCGTGCCCGAGATCTTTCCGCTGCTGCTCGAGCCAGACGAGCCACAGGCGGCTACCACCACGCCAAGCACCGCTGCTACGCAGAGCGCCAGCGCTGAACGTCGCTTCATTCGGTCCTCCTCACTCAGTGGTTTCCTCGCGGTTTGCGGACCGCTTCTTATTCGCCGGTCCGCCCGGAGTACCTTGAACTCGGGCGTCAGCCTAATCCGGTAACGGCTCGGTCACAAGCCGAATTAACGCCCGAATGCGCCCCGCTAACGCAACCTCAACGGTCCGGCACAGCGCCCTCAACATGGCCTACAACGTCCGTCCACGCGGCGGCGAGCGCCCTCAGCGAGGGCCAAAACGCCCCACCGGCCCCCTATCCGCCAATCCCCCCTGAAACTCAAGTTTGCCCGCGACCACCCGCCAGACGCCGAATGCGTGAATCGTCGTGTCGCCGTCAGGGGTGATGCTGTAGGTCCCGAGCACACTGTGACGGTCGCGGGTGGCGAAGATCGCCTTGAGCACCCTCGAGCGTGTCGCTTGGCGTCTTCCCTGGTCGGTGGCGCTGGAGACCGCACTGAGCATCAGGCTGGTCGCCTCGTACCCGAGGATGGCGTCGGGCTCCGGCGCACCATAGCGCCGCGCGTACTCCTCGAGCAACGCCCGCGCGGATCCCGGATAGGCGACGGCGCCGAGGGCCGGCGAGGTGATGAGCAGGCGGGAAGCCAGCCCCGCCGGCATGCCGCGAGCGAAGGTGCTCTCCGCCATCCCGGCTGTGGCGAAGATACGAGCGCGCGGCACAGCCGCGGCCAGCTGCCTGGTCAGCAGCGCGGAGCCCGTGTCGTTGGCCGCCGCGATCAGCACGCAATTGGCTCCCGTGCTGGCGACGCTGGAGGCCAGCGCGCTGTAGTCGGTCGCCCGGTGGGCGAACGTCTGCGTGGCGATCACCTCCAGACCCGCCGCGCGGGCGGCGAGGTCGAAGCTGGTCGCCATGTCCTCCCCGTCCACCTCGCCGTCGTCGACGACGAACGTTCTGGTGCAGCCCAGGCTTCGCTGCAGCCGCACCTGGACCGCCGCTTGCACGGTGTCGCTCGGCGTGACGCGAGCGAACGTCCGAATGCCGGTCGGGTAGTACTTGTAGGGCTCCCCCGGTGCGGCCCCGGGGCCGCTGGAGGTAAGCCCAGCTGCCGTGCTGGTGGGGCTGACCTGTGGGATCCCGAAACGGTTCAGGGGTGGAATCGAGACGGCGCTGGCACCGGAGTTGAAATCCCCGATGTAGCCCGCCGTAGTGGGGTCGGCCACCACGGTACGGGCATCGTCGCTGGTCTGGCCGGGGTCCCACTCCGCCCGGGACAAGGTGGCATCGTCGAGCTCCTTGAGCACGATGTGGTAGCGGCCAACCTGCCCGTGAATGCGATCGAGCGCGATGCGCGCGCCGTTGGCCACCGCCTCGCCGGAGACCGCGGAGGGACCGTCAAGCGGGACGCTGACGTACAGGGTGAGCGTTCGGGAGGCGATCCGCCCTGATTGATCTCGCGAGGTCCCGCATCCCGCTAGCAGCGCGAGCGCCGCTAGCAGCCCGAGCGCCGCGAGCATCGTGACCGGCGCCGTCAGCCGGTCGAAGCGCCTCCCGGTCCTCGGCTGAGAGCCGGTCAAGGAGACGCTTGCACGAACTTGTACGGAACGAGCGTCCCCTTGGCGAGTCGGCTGATGACGAATGGCGACTGGCTGGTGTCGCCGCCCGAGTTGATCGAGTAGGTCCCGAGCACCGACGGTCGGTTCTTGATGGCGAAGAAGTCACGCACCACGCGGGAGCGATTGTTGGCGTCCGAACCCGCCTCTCGCAGGACCGAAAGAAGCGCGGACATCGCTTCGTAGCCAAAGATGGCCTCCGTCGAGGGGGCGCGGCCGTAGGCGGCCCTGAACGGCTGAAGGAACTGCTGCTTGGCGGTCTTCGAGAGGGAACCCGTCAGGAACCCCGGCTCGGTCACGTACAGCTCACCCTTGGCGGATGCCAGGGAGGCAGCGAGCGAGCTCGAATCAAGCGCGGACGGGGCAAACAGCTTGATCCTCGGATTCTGGCCTTGGTTAACCGCGCCGAACAGCGTCTGGGCGGTCGACTGGGCTCCCGCGGACGCGCCGTAGAACAGGCCGTCGGCGCCGGAGGTCGCGACGGCGCTGGCGCTAGCCGATCCCTGGGTGACGGTGATCCCAGCTGTGGAGGCGTCCTGCCTGACCTGGTAGGCGATCGCCTTTCCATACTCGGAGCCGTCATTGGCCACATACAGCTTCCTGATCCTCAGGGTCTGCATCTGCGTCACCTGCGCCCTGGACTCGGCAACGGCCGAGGGCACCACCCTGGCGAACGTCCGGCCGTAGGCCTTCCGCTGCTCGTAGTAGTTGTTGGGGGCGCCGTTGACCACGGGCGTGGATTGGGTCAGCGCGATAGCGGTGTCCGTGGGCGAGACCTGGAGCAGATCCTGGTCGTTGGTGATTCCCACCGTGCCCGCTGAATCGCCGGGCGAGAGCTCGCCCAGGTATGCGATCGCGTTCGAGTCCTGGATCGCGGTGCGGGCATTATCGGATGGCCTCTGCGACAGGGAGACGAACCGGAGCGTGAACCTCCCGGCGCTGGAACCGCCCTGCTTGAGGGCCAGGCGCTCGGCGTCCACGATGTCCTGCGAGCCCGGCGCGCCGGATGGGTTGCTGGCGTAGATGGTCAGCGTCGTGCCGGTCACGGTCACCGTGGAGTTGGTCTGAGTAGCGCAGCCGGCCAGGGCCGCGATCGCCGCCGCGCAGGCCACCAGCCGCGTACAGGTCCTCATGTGAAGGGCGGCTACTCCCGCCGACCGGGCAGGAACGGGATCAGGTTTCTGATCCCGATCGCGAGTACCACGATCGCCAGGACGATCAGCATTCCGTCGAAGCCACTGATCTTCAGCGACCACAGGATGATCCACAGGCACAGTCCGGCGGTGGCGGCTAAGACCAACCCCATCGCGCAGGCATGCTACTGGCTCGTCGATTCCGCAGTCCTCGCTCCCGATGCCAGCGCGGCGGCAAAATCCGCGACCAGAGCTCGTACGGCATCAGGCGGATCGCTCGCCTCCTGGGCGGCTCGCACCAGGCGGCTGCCGACGATGACGCCGTCCGCACCGGCGTCAGCCGCGGCCCGGGCCTGCTCTGGGGTGCCGATCCCGAACCCCACCGCCACCGGCACCGTGGCGCTGGCCTTGGCCTTTGCGAGCAGCCCGGGAAGCACGGTGGCCAGGCTCGAGCGCTCGCCGGTGGTGCCGGTGAGGGACACCACATATAGAAACCCGCGCGCGCGGGACGCGATCTGCTCGAGGCGCTCGCCCGGGGTGGTGGGCGATACGAGGGGCACCAGCGCCAGCTCTCGCTCGTCGCAGGCGTCCAGCATGGCGCCCGCCTCCTCCAGCGGGAGATCCGGGACGATGAGCCCAGCGGCGCCTGCGGCCAGGAGCATGTCGGCGAACCGCTCTACCCCCCGCGCCAGGATCTGGTTCTCGTAGCACATGACCACTACCGCAACCCCGTCGTGGGAGAGCCTCCGGGCCAGCCCCAGCACGTCCTCCAGCGTGACGCCTGCTCGCAGCGCCGAGGTGCCCGCAGCCTGGATGACGGGGCCGTCGGCGAGCGGGTCCGAGAACGGGATGCCCAGCTCGAGCAGGCTGGAGCCGGCATCGGCGCACGCCCGGGCAATCTCGTACGAGGTGCCCAGGTCGGGGAAGCCGCCCATCAGGTAGGGCATGAGCGCCGCGCGGCGGCCGTCGGCGCGCGCCGAGGCGAACGCCTCCGAGATCCGCTCGACGCCGCTCACGGCCCCTGCCGCCACGTGCCTCAGCTCTCGGCTCCGCCCTCGCCGCCGAGCAGCGAGATCGCCTCGGCCAGGTCCTTGTCACCCCGCCCCGAGAGACAGATGAGGTCGAGCTCGCCGGCGCCCGCGCCCAGTACCCAGGCGATGGCGTGGGCGCTCTCTAGCGCCGGGATGATCCCTTCAAGGCGGCCGGTCAGCGCGAAGGCGTCGAGCGCCTGGCGATCCGTGACGGCCTCATAGCGGGCCCGGCCGGAATCCCGCAACCACGCGTGCTGCGGGCCGGCGCCCGGGTAATCGAGGCCGGCCGATATCGAATGGGTCTCGAGGATCTGGCCGTCCTCGTCCTGCATGAGCGCCGAGTAGGCGCCGTGCAGCACGCCGGGCATACCGCCGGCCGTCAGCGGCGCTCCATGGCGGCCACTGGCGATGCCCTCGCCCGCGGCCTCGACGCCGACCAGCTCGACGTCCTCATCGGCGATGAACGGGGTGAAGATTCCGATCGAGTTCGATCCCCCGCCGACGCAGGCGACGACGCGCCGGGGGAGCCTGCCGGTGCGCTCCAGCATCTGGGCCCGGGCCTCGTCGCCGATCACCCGCTGGAGGTCGCGGACCAACGCTGGAAACGGAGCCGGACCGACGCATGAGCCGATCACATAGTGGCTCGAGTCCACGTTGGTCACCCAGTCGCGGATGGCTGCCGAAACCGATTCTTTCAGGGTGCCCGCGCCGGCCGTCACCGGCTCCACCGTGGCCCCGAGCAGCTCCATCCGTTCCACATTCGGCTTCTGGCGGCGCATGTCCTCGGTCCCCATGTAGACGACGCACTCCAGGTCGAGCAGCGCGCAGGCGGTGGCCGTGGCCACTCCATGCATGCCGGCTCCGGTTTCGGCGATGATCCGCCGCTTGCCCATGCGGATCGCCAACAGCGCCTGGCCGATGGCGTTGTTGACCTTGTGGGCGCCGGTGTGGTTGAGGTCCTCCCGCTTGAGGTAGATCGGGTGGCCGGCGGCGTCGCTCAACCGGGCGGCGTGGTACAGGGGGGTCGGTCGCCCCACGTAGTCCCGCAGCAGCCCGTCGAGCTGTGCCCGGAACTCGTGGCTGTCGCGCGCCGCGATCCACTCCCGTTCGAGCGCGTCGAGCGCGGCCATCAGCGTCTCCGGTACGTACTGGCCTCCGTAGGGCCCGAACCGGTGCTCGACGGCGCTCATCGGGCGGTCAGCGCCGGCGGCGCGGCGGCGGCTACCGCGGCCGCGAACGCTTGAAGCTTGTCTCGGTCCTTGCGGCCCGGGGCGGCCTCCACGCCGCTGGCCACGTCAACCGCGAATGGTTGGACGACAGCGATCGCCTCGGCCACGTTCTCGGGCCGCAGCCCTCCCGAGAGGATCATCGGCACCGGTCCCCGGTGGGCCCGGGCCAGCTCCCACTCGAACGTCTCGCCGCTGCCTCCCCGCTGCCCTCGCACGTAGCTGTCGAGCAGGTGGTAGTCGGTGTGGAACGGGACGAGCGCCTGGATGTCGGCGCCGCTGCGCACCCTCGCGGCCTTGATCACCTTGCACCCGGTGCGGCGCGCAGCCTCCGTGCAGAATGCTGGTCCCTCGTCGCCGTGCAGCTGCAGAGCGGTGAGCCCCACGGCCTCGGAGGTCTGCGTCAGCTCGGCCAGCGTGGGGTTGACGAATATGCCAACCACCTCGAGGCGGCGCCTCAGCGCCGAGCCGATCTCGACCGCCACGCCCGGATCGCAGCGCCGAGGCGATCCCGACCAGAAGTTCAGCCCGATCGCCCAGGCCCCCACGTCCGCCGCCCGGCGGGCATCGGTCAGCGAGGTGATCCCGCAGAACTTGATCTTGGTGGGCGCGGAGCGCACATTCACATCGTAGGGGTAGCCCTCCCGTGGCCAGCTTCCGCTGCGCCCGCCGCTACTGGGGAGCCTGCACCGGCCTGGAGCCCATCACCACGTGGAGCGTGAGCCTCTGGTCGCCTCGGAGAACCCGCAGCTCGACGGCCTGGCCCGGAGCGCGGGCGTCGACCATGGCCTGAAGCTGCTGCCCGGTGCCCACCTTATGGCCCGCGATCGCCTCGACCACGTCGCCAGGCTTGACCCCGGCGTTGGCGGCCGGGCCGCCCGCGGTTGGGGCCACCGCTACGCCGCGGCCGGCCCCAGCCGCCTGGAGCACGCTGATCCCGAGCCACGCGACCCGTACTGGCCGCGAGGCCTCGAGCGTGGCCAGCACGCTCTTGGCGGTATTGGTCGGCACGGCGAACGCGATTCCCACATTTGCGCTGCCGTTGGCCGCGATCTGGGAGTTGATGCCGATCACGCGGCCGTCCGCGTCGAGCAGGGGCCCGCCCGAGTTCCCGGGATTGATCGGGGCATCTGTCTGGATCACGTTGTCAATGCTGAATCCGTTCGGGGCCTGGATTTGACGCTGCAGCGCGGACACGATGCCGCTGGTCAGCGTGCGGTCATAGCCGAAGGGGTTTCCGATCGCCAGCGTCGGGTCGCCGACGCGGACCGAGGAGGAGTCGCCTAGCTGGAGCGGGTTCACATGGGGCACATTGGCCATGTTCACCCGCAGCACGGCCAGGTCGTCGTTCGGATCCTGGCCCACGACGCTCGCCCGGCGAGCGATGTTGTCGGCAAACTGGACTGTCACCCCGGAGTTCCGGTCCGCTCCCGCGATCACGTGGTAGCTGGTGAGGATGTCCCCTCGGCCGTCGACCAGGAAGCCTGACCCCGTAGAGGTGCTCTGCTGCTGCTCTGGAACCATCGCAAACGGATCCTCCACCTGCCTGACGAGCTGGGCGCGGACGAACACCACTCCGGGGGCGTCGCGGATGTAGATGGCGTGCGGAGTGAGCTCAGAGGCATGGTTCGAGGTGGGCTGACCGGCGACTGGGGACTCCTCGACGATCGTCTGCGTCGACCGGCGGCCCGTCACTCCCAGCGCCAGGAAGACGCCGGCGACGACCAGCCCGCCTATGACTGCCGAGACGACGTGCGAGCGCAGTAGAGCCCTCATGGACCCGAGTGTTGGATGGCGCGTTGAATCCGGGGTAAATCCAGGTGGTCAGCGGAGGGATGGCGAACTCGTTGTCAGCGTTCTGACGGCCGCCTCGATGTCCGAGGCCTTCATCAGAGCCTCGCCCATCAGGACGCCGTCCACCCCGGCCTCGGACAGCGAGTCGAGCTGGTCTCGCCGGCTGAAGCCGGACTCGGCCACCACAGCCGTACCCTCCGGAATCAGCGGCAGGAGCTCGAACGTCCGCGAGACGTCCACCGCGAGGGTGGTCAGATCGCGATTGTTGATGCCCACCACCGCGGCCTCCACGCCGCATGCGCGCTCGAGCTCTCGTTCGTCGTGGACCTCGACCAGGACGTCGATCCGGCGTTCCCCGGCATAGCGGTGGAGCGTTCCCAGCTCGTCTTCGCCCAGTGCGGCCACGATCAGGAGGATCGCGTCCGCCCCGGCCACCACCGCCTCGTCGACCTGATAGCGGTCGACGACGAAGTCCTTGCGCAGGATGGGCAGGCCCGACGCGGAACGGGCAGCGTGGAGGTCGTCCAGCGACCCCCCAAAGCTCGGCCCTTCAGTCAGGATCGACAGCGCCGCAGCCCCGCCGCGCTCGTAGGCGCCGATCACCTGCTCGAGCGGCAGACCGTCGCGAATCGCCCCCGCCGACGGGGAGCGTCGCTTGTGCTCTGCGATCAGAGAGATGCCCGGCCGCCTTACGGCGGCCTCAAAAACGCCGCCGCTTTGCAGGCTTGCGTCGGCTTCTCGCGCCAGCGCCTCGGCCGGTACGGCCTGCTTGCGCCGCTCGACCTCCTCACGCGTCAGCGCCACGATCCGCTCGAGCTCGTTCACGGGCTCACGTCCGCGCGCCCGCACCGCTCGAGGCGCCTGCGCTGGTCGCCATCAGCTCGCGGGTGCGGTTCACAAACCGCTCGAGCGCTGCCTGGGCGGCGCCAGAGTCCACCGAATGCTCTGCGACGCGCACCCCTTCCGCAACGGACTCTGCGCCGCCTCCGGCGTAGATCGCGGCGCCGGCGTTGAGGACCGCCAGGTCGCGGGAGGCCCCGGAAGCGCCGGCGAAGATGCCGCGGGCCGTATCCGCGTTCTGCATCGGGTCGCCTCCGGGCACCTCGTCCGGCGCCGCAGGCTTGAGCCCCACCTCTTCCGGGGCGATCGTGTAGCGGCGCAGCTGGTCGCCGAGCACCTCGACCACGTGTGTGGGGGCCGAGATGCTGAGCTCGTCGAGGCCGTCCTCGCTTGAGACGATGAGCGCGTGCCGGGTACCCAGGCGGGCCAACGCCCCGGCCATCGTGTCCAGGTAATCGGCGTCGGAGACCCCGATCAGCTGTCGAGTCGCGCCCGCTGGATTGGTCAGTGGCCCGAGGAAGTTGAAGATCGTCCGCACCGCCAGCTCGCGCCGCACGGGCACCACATACCTGGTGGCCTGGTGGTGGGCGGGAGCGAACATGAACCCGAACCCGACCTCGTCGATGCAGCGGGCCACCGCCTCCGGCCCCAGATCGATCCGGGCGCCGAGCGCCTCCAGCAGATCCGCCGACCCCGACAGACCCGTGGCCGAGCGATTGCCGTGCTTTGCCACCGTGCATCCCGCCCCTGCCGCGATCAGCGCGGCGGTGGTGGAGACGTTGAACGTCCGCCGGCCCCCGCCGGTGCCGGCGGTGTCGAGCAGGTCGTCGCTGGACCCCCGCACCGGCGTCGCCAGGGCGCGCATCGTCCTCGCCAGTCCCGCCAGCTCTTCGACCGTCTCCCCCTTGGTCCGCAGCGCGATCAGAAAGCCGGCGATCTGAATTTCGGATGCGCGCCCGTGCATGACCTCGGCCAAGACGGCCGCCGCGTCGTCCAGGCTCAGGTCCCGGCCGTCGGCCAGCGTGTCGATCGCGCGGGTGAGGAGGTCGTTGTCTTGGCTCACGACGTCCTCTCCAGGAAGTTGCTGAGCAGCTCACGTCCCTGCTCCGTCAGAACCGACTCCGGGTGAAACTGCACGCCCTCGGCCGGCAGCTCGCGGTGGCGGACGGCCATCACGATCCCGTCGCCGTCGCCGGACGCACTGCGCTCCAGTACCGCGGGCAGCTCGGGGTTCACGACCAGCGAGTGATAGCGGCCCACCTCGAGTGGCCGCCGGAGGCCGTGGAAGATCGTCCTGCCGTCGTGCTCGATCTGGATCGTCTTTCCGTGCACCGGCTCGCCCACGACCACCTTTCCTCCCCAGGCCTGGACCAGCGCCTGATGCCCCAGGCACACCCCCAGAGTGGGAATGCTTGCCTCGGGGAACCGGCGCACGGCCTCCAGTGAAATTCCTGCCTCGTTGGGCGTGCACGGCCCCGGGGAGACGATCACCCGGTCATACCCGCGGATCAGCAGCTCCTCCACGGTGGCGTGGTCGTTGCGCACGACCTCGATCTCCGCGCCCAGCTCGCCCAGGAACTGAACCAGGTTGTAGGTGAAGCTGTCGTAGTTGTCGATGACGAGCACGCGCACGGAGGCGAACGGTACCTAGCGGCAGGCCGCTCCCCGCGCTGGGGCGCACACCATCGACTGTGTACGCCAACTCACCGATGCTGGATGATGACCTGCGCCAGCTCGGTGGAACGATTGGAGAATCGAACCTTCAATCGGTTGACGCCCTGCGGGAGCGCCGCCCCGGCAACCAGCTCGGTCAGATACCAGCCATGGCCACCCCACGCTGGAGCGGGGTTCGTCGACTGAAGGGCGATCGGGGTCCACTTTCCACCTGTAAATCGATAGACGCGTAGACCCATGGCGCCCTGGTAGTAGGCCTTCAGCTCGAAACTGGTGATGTTCTCTGCGCGGTAGACGAGGTATTGCGTGCCCGTCGCTCTGGCGATCGCGCGCGACCGATCGCCGTTGAAGCGCTCCGGAGTGTTGTGGTCAAGCTTTAGCCCCTTGGTGTGCACCGCGACCTTTTTCCAGTTGTTGAGGCCATCGACCCGCCTGCCCGTACCCTCACTCAGCCCGACCGCGCTGCCGGTCGGCAGCGAGCTGAGTACCACCAGTCCCTGCGCGGGCAGCTGCACGGTGAGCCCCGCGGACAGCTGCACCCCATTAAGCACCTGGGCCGGAACGGGGAAGCCGTCGGCTCCGAACGGACGGTGGCGGTTGAAGTAGTCATAGCGCGCCAGCGTTATCGGCTGACGGGCGGACGGGACGGACAGCGTGATCGACCGCGCAGCGGTGGAGTCATTGACAACCGCAAACGACAGGCCGTAGCGGGTTCCGTTCGGAACCTTCACTGCGGCCACACGGACCGAGGACATCCCGGTGCTCGGCGTGAGAAGAGGCTGGCTGCCCGCCGGGAAGCTGCGAGCGATCACCGACCACGCGTAGTACCAGGGCCGCAGCTGGAGATCCGAGGCGGAATAGCCGTCCTTGCCGCCGAGGGAGTTCCAGAACCCCCACTGCTTGAGGTTCTTGCTGCCGTATCTGCCCCCGGTGTGCATTGCGTCGTCCAGGTCCCACGCGCTCGCGCCGGACACTCCGGCCGCTATGTCCTGGATCACCTCGTCTCCCATCCACACGCCGTAGGCGAAGTCGTGGATGTGCGGCTGGCTGTCAACGAATGTGCCGGCGCTCGCGTGGGCACTGGGGTCGATCATTGGCGCGAACAAACGGAACAGATGCCTGATGTCTCCCAAGTGAAATGGGGATTGCTGGAGGGCGCTCATCCCGAGCTCGCCGACGAAGTACCGTTTCGCTGCCGAGTCGACGTTTGAGATCTGCTCCCGCCGGGCGCGCATCTGGTCTTCGTACACCCCGTGCTCGATCCCCCAAATCGTTCCGTAGCGATGCGAGTCGTAAGGGCCGATCTGACCCCGGACGGTCTGCAGGGTCTTGGTCACCCACGAGTCGCCCCCGATCGGGTTGTCGGTATCAAGACCGGATTTCTGGTCCAGTGCGCGAGCGGCAGCCGTGTCGTCCCAGTCGTTGGCGTTATCGGGTCCAACCAGTCGCAGCCATGAGGTGAGGTGAAGCGAAGAGAACTCCGTTGAGAGCTTCCTGACCATGTTGGTCCAGCATCCGAAGCCGCAGTTGGTCTGGTCGTTCGGCTCGTTGACCAGGTTGTAGTACTTGATGTTCGTATAGCCGTAGATATCGTGGAGCTGCTTAAGGAAATCGCCAGGGATGCGCGGATCGCCGTTGATCATCGGATTCAGCCAATCGCCCAAGACGACGGTGATTCCGCGACTCTTCGCGTACTGGAGGATGGTCAGAAGCTGCTGAACGTGCCCGCCATTCCAGTGGTACTTCGGGTTGTGTTGGCCGTCGTAGCCCGCGAAGTAGTCGTAGGCCGACTCCACTACGCGCAGGAATCCGGGCCGCATGAAATCCAAGCGCTGAAAAATCAGGTTCCACTGGTCCTGGGTCGGTTGGATCGAGTCGTAAGGGTCAAGCTGCACCCCCAGTCCCATCAGCGGCGGCCCGGCGATCTGGTCTGTGTAGATCGTCAAGCCACGAGTGCGCGCGGCGGCAGGGGTGGCGCAGACCGACACGAGGACCATCATGGCGGCCAGCGTCGCCGCCCTTGCCGCGCGCCTCAGCGCCGGTGGCGCAAGCTTTTCCCCACGCTCGCCAGCGCGCGCGCTAGCCACGTCCCCCAGCCCCCGGCCCGCTGCGGTCGCGGCTCCCAACCACCTGAAGAGCAACCGATGCGACAACGGTGCCAGTGTACGGAAACCGGCGAAAAGCATCCCCCACTAAGGGTCGGGGCGCGATAGGGGTGTAGGCGTGATCGCACCCTGCACCACGCAGATCCCGGTGCAGAGCGCGCCTGCACTTCTCAGCGTGGTGCGGGGCGGGAGCCAGCTGGCCGCTCCCCCCTCCTTCCTGCAGGCCGGTGACGAGATCCGGGTTCCTTCTCCGCGCTACTTCACGTTTTCCTACGCCGGTAACACCTACACGCTGTGGCACGGAGACGCGATCCTCCAATGCCGGACCGTTTCGCTGCGCCCCGGACGAGCGCGGCCCTCGCTCCTGGCCGTGGGACTCCAGCACGGTCGGGTGCGGGTGGTATCCGGACCCCATCCAGGACGGGCGCTCGTGATCAGCCCCGAGATGCTGGCCTTCGCCACGCGCCCCAGGACGACGTTCCTCGTCGAGCGCGACCAGAGACTCCGGTGGACCAAGGCGCGGACAAAGAACCGCCCGATCGTGGCGGCCAAGACGGCCGATCAGCGACTGCGGATCGACACCCGCGTCACGTACACCGCAATTTCCGATAAGCGCGGCCTGCGTCTCGACGTCTGGCCTTTCTCGCTTTCGTCATCGCAGCGCCGCACGACCCGAGCCGACGGGCTCCCCGCCTACTGGGCGGATGGTCAGTCGTGCTCGGTTGGCTGCACAACCGCCGTAGGCTGGCCGCTCGCGCCCTTCCACCGCCAGCACGCGATCCGGGCGGGCATCAACGAGCTCCGGCCCGCCAACTTCCACGTGGCGGTCGATATCGAGGCCCACAACTTCCAGAACGTGTACGCGATCCAGTCGGGCGTGGCATCCATCCGGTACCCGGGCACCGGCGACGTCAACGTGGACGTCGGCAACTTCTACTACTGGCACATCAACCCCGCGGTGAGCAACGGCCAGTACGTGACGGCCTACAAGACGGTAATCGGCAGGGTGCTTTATGGCTTCTACCACGTGGCGCTGTCCGAGGGCTCGACCGCGCGCTACCTCAATCCGCTGAGGCCGGGAGGCAGCCTCCAGCCAAACAAGAACACCGAGCGCCCGGTCATCGGCGTCCCGCGGATCTTCTCCAACGGCCGGGTGATCGTGGGCGCGTTCGGACCCCAGAGCTTCGTGGCCACCGGGTTCCCCTACGAGACACCGGTGCTGGCGCCCTCGTCGCTGGCCTGGCGGCTCTACGACCAGCGAGGCCACGCGCTGACTGGCCTTCAGTGGGCCATGCGCGGCTCCCAGAATTACCCCGCATCGCTCAAGCCGGTGATCTTCGCCCCGGGAGCGGCCAATCCGGGCTTTGACTGCTTCTTTCGCCGGAAGCGGTGCATCCCCAACTGGGTCTTCTGGCTGGCCGGCGGCCTCACTCCCCCGCTTCCGCTGGGCACCCTCCCGCGGGGGCGATACCGGTTGACGGTGTACGCCTGGGACTGGGCGAACAACACCTCGGCGCTCGACTACTGGTTCAACGTCCCGCTTGCCGGGGCCGCGGCCTCCCCCAGCGGCCCGCTCCAGCCGCGGTTCGACTACGACGAGAGCGGGGCACCGCTGCCCCCGCCCCCTACCTACGGCCAGTCCGGCTGAGCGGCTGCCAGCTCGATGGCCTGCAGGACCGCCTTGGCCTTGGCCTGCGACTCACGCAGCTCGAAGTCGGGCTTGGCGTCCGCAACCGTGCCGCCTCCTGCCTGCACGTGCGCAACGCCATCCTTGACGACCACGGTCCGGATGTGGATGCACGTGTCGAGGTCGCCGGTGTAGCTGACCCAACCGATCGCTCCTCCGTAGCCGCCGCGCTTTACGGGTTCAAGCTCGTCGATGATCTGCATCGCCCGCACTTTCGGTGCGCCGGAGAGGGTGCCCGCGGGAAGCACCGACCGCAGGGCGTCGAGCGCGCCCACGCCCGGGCGAAGGGTCCCCACCACGCTAGAGACGATGTGCATCACGTGGCTGTAGCTCTCGATCGCCATGAACTCCCGCACCTCCACCGTCCCGTACTCGCATACTCGGCCCAGGTCGTTACGCCCCAGATCGACCAGCATCACATGCTCGGCTCGCTCCTTCGGGTCGCCCAGCAGCTCCTCGGCCAGGTCCCGGTCCTCGTCCGCCGTCGCTCCCCGTGGCCGGGTGCCGGCGATGGGACGGGTCGAGACCTCCCTGCCCGCGACCGTGATCAAGGGCTCCGGGCTGGTGCCGGCGATCTCGAAGTCGCCGAAGTCGAGGAAGTACATGTACGGACTCGGATTCACCGCCCGCAGGCCCCGGTAGATCGAGAAGCCGGCGATGGGGACGGGGGCCGACCAGCGCTGCGAGGGCACGACCTGGTAGGCGTCGCCGGCCCGGATGTACTCGATGATCCTGGCGACGACCGCCTCAAATTCTCCTCCAGCCATATTCGATTGAAAAGGCGGGACCTTGCGGTCCCGCCCGTTTTCCGCTGCGGGCGGACGCGGCACCGAACCTCGTAGACGGCCGCGGACCTCGGCGATGGTCTCCACGGCCTGCCGATACGAGGTGTCGAGGTCGTCCTCCACGTAGGCGTTCGCCAGAACCGTGATCGTGCGCTTGAAGTGGTCGAAGACCACCAGCACGTCAGTCAGCATCAGGGCTAGGTCGGGCAGCCCGAGTGGGTCAGGGTTGGGCGGCCCCAGCGGCTCCACAGTTCGAACCAGGTCGTAGGCGAACATGCCGACCGCCCCGCCGGCGAACGGTGGCAGCCCGTCCAAGGAGGCGGGGTTGAAGCCCCTGAGCTCCTCGGCGGCTAGGGCGAAGGGATCGCCCGCATCCCCCAGCGACCAGCGCACCACCTTGCGGGGGCGAAACCCGATGAAGGAGTAGCGACCGACGCGTCCCTGCTCGGCCGACTCAAGCAGGAAGGCTGGCTGGCGCTCCGTGCGCAGCTTCAGGAACGCCGACACCGGGGTCTCGCAGTCCTCGATGAACGTGTGCCGGACGGGGATCAGGTTGTGATCGCGTGCCAGCGTTCGCGCCTCCTCGAGGGAGGGTGCGACCGTGAGCGCGGCGTCGGCGGGCGCCGCTCTACCGCTTGCGACGGCCATCGAGCACCCGCTCGGCGTCGGCGAGCCGCAGGCCCCGGCCGCGAAGCAGAACCGCCAGGTGATAGATCACGTCCGCCGCCTCCTCGGCCAGCCGTTCGTCGGTTTCCTCCCGCGCGGCCCGCGCCACCTCTTCGGCCTCCTCGGCGACCTTGTCCCCGTTCAGGTCACGGTCGGCGAGCAGCTTCGCCGTGTAGGACCCGTCGGGGCGTTCGGCAGCGCGCGACGAGATGGTTCGCTCGAGCGTAGGAAGCGCTTCGTAGGGAGCGGCCGGGTCGAGCTCGCCGCGGTGAAAGCAGGATCGCTCTCCGGTATGGCATGCAGGGCCGGCGGGTTCCACCAGCGCCAGCAGCGCGTCGCCGTCGCAGTCGTAGCGGATCGCTCGTACTGCCAGCGTGTTGCCCGACGTCTCGCCCTTGCGCCACAGCTCTTGTCGCGACCGACTGAAGAAGTGGGCCTCGCCGGTCTCACGGGTGCGCCGCAAAGATTCGGCGTTCATATAGGCGTGCATCAAGACCTCGCCCGTGAGCCAGTCCTGCACGATGCACGGCACCAGCCCGCGCTGGTCGTATTCGATCTGGGAATCGTCCATCCCGGGCGATTTTAGGTGTGATCACGCTCACTCCCAGCTTTTACTCAGCCTTGTGGTCGCTTCGTAGCATCGCCGGTGGACCCCCTCTATCAGGAGGTAGGCGATGTCGCGGTTGCCAGCTCTGCGTCGAGCCGTGCGACGCATCACAACCAGGCCAGAGCGCTGCGCCGGCTGCGGACGGCCGCTCACCGCGGGGCGGACGGTCAAGGACGTGGACGCCGGGGGCGCGCTGGCGGGCTATCACCAAAGCTGCGCTCCGAGCCTGGGGCGGCGGGCGCTGTAGCCGTTCCACGGCGCCGACCACTGGGACATAACTGTCCATAGTGGAAAGCTATGTGCCACCGGCCGTGGTGAGGCCCTTACCCGAGGTTCGCGCAGCGGACCTGGTCTGCGGGGAGCGTGTGGATGGGCTGGACCTTCCAACCCGGTCCCTGCGGCTCGAATAGGACGATCGGCTTTCCCTTCGCCATCCACGCGTTCGGGTCCCAGCCGACCTCGGCCACGTTCTCGCCGATCTCCCACGCCAGGATGCTCTGAAACGCGACCTCGGTCACCGGCTGCCCGCAGGCCAGGATCCGCTTGGCGCCGCCGGCTTGCGCGATCGCCGTGCGCAGGCCGTCGATTTGCTGGGTCCAGCTTCCCGAGAGGAAGCTGATCTCTTTGCCGGCCAGCTGCACGCGGGTCTGCGTCGGCGAGATCAGCGCGACGGCGAGCGCTGAGATTACGCCCACCAGCACCGCCCAGCGGAGCGGCCACCAGCGTCGCGGTCCGATCGCCACCAGCCGTCCGACGGCGACGCCCCCCAGGACGACCAGAACGGCGGCCGGCTCGAACACGTAGCGGGCAGCGCCCGTCCACCCATGTAGCGCGAAGAAGACCTCGACCAGGATCCACGAGAGCACCCCACCCGCAAGCAGCAGCGAGGTTCGGTCGCGACGAGCGACCGCGAGCGCAAGCGCCAGCACAACGGCCACCTTCATCGGTAGGTCATACAGGTGCCAGAGCCCCTGCAGCACCCCGGCGACTCCATGGTGGGGTACGCCTATCGTCGACTCTGTGGCGATATCGGCGGCGATCGACCAGCTCCGCGAGGTCAAGGCTGCGATCCCAAACCACAGCGCCGGGATCGCTAGGAGGCCGGCGGCGATAGCCGTCCTCATGGTGGGCACGGCACGCCATCCCCACACGGCGTAAACCACCACCGCCGGCCACACCTCGGGGCGGCCGAGCGCGGCGAGCACGAGCGCCAGCCAGCTCAGGTTCGGACGTCCCGTCAGATGGCAGTAGATCGCGGCCAGGCACAGCGACACCACCATCGGGTCCGAGGCGGAGATGAGGACGTAATGCCAGTAGTCCCCGAGCGCAAGCACTCCAAATCCCGCGAAGCTCGCTGCTGCTATGCGGGGATAGCGCAGCTCCGTATGGCGGCCGGTGAGCGTGTACGCAATCACCGCGGCGAGCAGGACGCCGCCGAGCGCAGCCGCGACCGCGGTCACCATCCACAACCACAGCGCGCCGCTCCCGAAGGCCGCGTAGGGGAACGTGAACAGGAAAGTCAGCGGCTTCCACGAGGGTGCCGAGTTCATGTTGAGGTCCAGGTGCGCCGCCTCGCGGCCCCACACGAGCCAGCCATAGGTGTCGAATTCGGGCCGGATCCCCGTGGCCAGGACGAACGCCGCCGAGGCGCCGATCAGCGCCACGCACCCCACGATCCACGGGTGGCGCCCGACCCCCTGCGCCGCGCCGCTCGCCGAACGCGACCTCCGGGCCCTGGCCCGCGGCGGGGCCAGGGGTGCAGATATCGGTTGCCCACTCAACGGTAGGCAACCTAACAAGCGTTTTGTCAGCTCACGCTAAAGGGCGGGCAAGAACTCGCAGCAATCCGTTACGCAGGCGGCACTCGTGCCGCCGGCCCTCCTGCGCCGAGGCGCTACTTGTACGCGATCGCGGCGCTGCTCGGGCCCGTCAGCGGCAGGATCTCCGTCCTGTTGAACCCGACATCCCGGCACCAGCTTCCAAACTGGGCGCCGGTGTAGTCGAACGCATCGCCGAATTCGATCAGCATGTTGAGCGACATCATCAGTCCGAACGCGTTCTGGCGGCGGTCGTCATCGATGACGTTCTCGATCGCGATCAGCGCGCCGCCCTCGGGAAGCGACCGATAGGCCGAGCGGATCAGATGCAACTTCCCCTCGAGGTTCCAGTCGTGCAGGACGTTGCCCATGCAGATCACGTCGGCCTGCGGCAGCGGATCTGTGAAGAAATCGCCCGCAGCGGTGCTTACCCTGTCGCCGAGGCCTGCAGCCTCGATCGTCCGCGCGGCGATGGGCTCGACCACCCGCAGGTCGAAGCTCGTGCACCGTAGGTGCGGGTGGCGAGTGGCCAGAGTGACCGACAGCTGACCCGTAGCGCCGCCGACGTCGCAAACGGTCTCGTACTGGCCGAAGTCAAACCTGTCGGCCAGCGCCTGGAAGTTGCCCATCTGGACGCCGCGCATGGCCTCCATGAATTGCTCTAGCCGCGCCTCGTCGCGGTAGAGCTCCTCGAACATCGGGTGACCGGTGTGCTTGATCTCGTTCTGCGGTTGACCTGTCCGGAGAGCCTCGGTTAGCTCACCCCAAAAGCCGTAAAGCCGCGCGTTGCACATCTCGAGAAGTCCGCCGACATATGTGGGACGGCGTTTGTCGAGGAATGCCGCGGTCTCTGGGGTGTTGCGATAGCGGCCCTCGCTGCCGCTGCCGTCGCGGTCCAGGAATCCCAGCGCAACCAACGTGTCCAGAAAGTCGAACGTCGCGCGCGGGTGCAATCCAAGGCGCTCGCGAAGCTGTGCTCCGGTCATTGCCTCGTCCCCCAGCAGCGTGAACAGCTCCAGTTCGACAGCCGATAAAAGTGTCTTGGAAGGCCAGAACCCCAGCCCCACCTGCACGATGTGCGAAGGATCTAGAGCGGTTTCCGGCCGTGCGGCCGGTGCTGCTTGAGCTTCCATTGAGAACCCCCTGGTTGACCTTTCTTTGCCCCCGCAGCCGCGACGGTCCCGCATCGTGGAGCGCCACAAGCCGTCGAACGGCCCACGGTTTCGGACTTAACGGTAGGTCACGTAGCTAACGGGAAGTTCAATTGTCCCCGCCCCACTAGCCGCCGCGACACCCATCAGTCGATCCCCAGCCGATCCAGCAGGCGCTCGTCCGCCCGCCAGTGGCGGCGTACCCGGACCGACAGAGCGAGATGAACTCGCTGCCCGAGCTCGCGTTGGATCGCCCGGCGGGCGGCCGTGCCGATGGCCTTGACCATCCGCCCGCCCGCCCCCACCAGAATCCCCTTCTGCGATTCGGTCTCGACCAGGATCACGGCCTCGATCCGGACGAGGTCCTCGCCGTGCTCGATCTCCTGCACCTCGACCTCGACCGCATGTGGGACCTCCTGGCGCGTGCGCGCCAGCACCTGCTCTCGGACCAGCTCGGCGAGGAGAACCTGCTCCGGCTGGTCCGAGCGCTGCTCGGGCGAGAAATAGAACGGCCCTTCCGGCAGGAGCGACACGAGGTGCTCTACCAGCGGGGGCACTCCCTGGCCTGTTCGTGCCGAAACGGGGAATATCTCGTCGCCCACGCCAAGCTCCGCTGCGTCCGTCAGGACCTCGGCCATCCGCGGCCGGTTTGCCCGGTCGATCTTGTTGACCGCGATCACCACCGGGACCTTGGCGCCCTCCAGCAAGCTGGCGATGAACTGGTCGCCAGAGCCGATTCCCTGCTCGGCGTTGACGACCAGAAGACAGCCGTCGGCATCATCGAGCTCGCTCTCCACCCGGTGCTGCATGCGCTTGGTCAGTATGTCCCGAGGGCGCTGGACGCCCGGGAGGTCGACGAGCACCAACTGCCAGTCCTGGCCGGTGGCGATTCCCCTGATCGCCCGCCGCGTGGTCTGCGGCTTGTCGGAGATGATCGCCACCTTGGCCCCCACGATGGCGTTGGCCAGTGTCGACTTGCCGACGTTCGGCCGGCCGGCAATGGCCACGAACCCGCTGCGGCTCAAGCCAAGGCTCCGCGGCGTGTCAACCCGAGACCCACTGCAGCAGCTCGGCCTGGAGCGCGAGCATCTCCCCGTCGTCGCGCTCGTGGTCCATGCCGCTGAGGTGAAGGGCGCCGTGGACGACCGCCTCCCGGATGTCTTCCGTACGGGCGGGACAGATCACGATGTCGCCTAGCTCCCGCGGGCCTGCCGGCGAGCCGTCCTCGTCGACGCCGAACGACAGCACGTCGGTTGGCTCGTCGCGCTGCCGGTGGTCGCGGTTCAGCTCGCGGATCCGGTCCTCCCCGACGAACTCGATCGCCACATGGCCCTCGTCGATGCCCGCGGATGCCATCGCCAGTGCGCACAGCTGCTCGATCGCGGACGCCGAAGGACCGCCGGACCCGAGCTCGTTTGCTCGAATGACCTCGACCTCGAGGCTCACGCCCGTGCCGGCCTGCGGCCCGCTCGGCGTCCGGCCTCGCCCATTCGGGCCGCGCCGGCGTCATCCGGCTGCTGGGGACGCAGCTCGGGCGCCTGCCGCTGGGAGTGCTCGTTGTACGCGGCCACGATCCGCTGCACGAGCTTGTGGCGAACCACGTCCTCCTCGCCAAAGCGGATGAAGTCGATCCCATCGACCTCCCTGAGCACGTCGCTCACCATGACCAGCCCCGAGACCTGGTCCCGCGGAAGGTCGATCTGGGTGATGTCCCCGGTGACGACCATCTTGGAGTTGAACCCCAGCCGGGTGAGGAACATCTTCATCTGCTCCGGCGAGGTGTTTTGGGCCTCGTCCAGGATGATGAAAGAGTCGTTCAGCGAGCGGCCGCGCATGAACGCCAGCGGCGCCACCTCGATCACTCCCCGCTCCAGATGCTGCGATACCCGGTCGGGCTCGAGCATGTCGTGAAGCGCGTCGAATAGCGGCCGCAGATAGGGGTCCACCTTGGCCATCAGGTCGCCGGGCAGGAACCCCAGCCGCTCGCCGGCCTCTACAGCGGGCCGGGTGAGGATGATCCGGTTGACCTCCCGCCGGCTGAGTGCCGCGGCGGCCAGGGCCACGGCCAGGAAGGTCTTGCCGGTGCCAGCGGGCCCGATCCCGAACGTGATCGTGTTGTCGCGGATGGAGTCCACGTATCGCTTTTGGTTGACGGTCTTGGGCGCGACCTTTGTCGTGCGGTGGCGCCAGACCACGTCTTCCAGGATCCGGGCGGGCGACTCGTGTTGATCGAGGGCCCGCGTGACGGCCTCGATCGTTCCCGGCCCGATGGCGTGGCCCTGGGCAATCAGCTCCGACATCTCGCGCACGACGGAGGCCGCGTTTTCGACTGCCTCTGGATCGCCGTCGAGCGTCAGCACGTTCCCGCGCAAGTAGATCTCACAATCCAGGTGGCCTTCGAGCGAGCGGAGAACCGCGTCCTCCGACCCCGCCAGCTCGGCGGCGACCGTGTTCTCGAGCTCGATCTGTTTGCGCACTAGGCCTCGAGTGCCTCGCGCACTCGCGCGGACGCTCGCTTTCCGTCGGCTCGCCCCCCTGCCTTGGCCATCACGGCCTTCATGACCGCGCCCATGTCCTTTGGACTCGTCGCCCCGGTCTCGGTGATCGCGGCACTGACGATCGCATCCAGCTCGGAATCGTCCAGCTCCGCGGGCAGGTAGCCGGCGATCAGTTCGGCCTCTGACTCCTCGCGCTCCGCGAGCTCGGGACGGCCGCCGTGGCGGAACTGCTCGGCGGCTTCCAGCCGTCGCTTCCGTTCCCTGCGCAACACCGCCAGCTCGTCGCCGCCGCCCTCCTTGGCTGCCTTCTGGAGCTCGGACAGCACCATCCGCAGCGCCCCCACGCGCTCCGTCTCGCGGGCCTTCATGGCGCCGTTGATATCGGTTCGTACCTGGTCGGTGATGCTCACGAACCCTGAGGATAGAGCCCGCATCTGATCCCTTCGGCGTGCAGCTCCTCGCAGCGGGCGCCCACGATCTCACCCCTCAGGGCCGCTCCGGCCGGTAGATAGCAGCGGGTGTAATCGGCGGTGTAGCCGGAGCATTGCGTCTCGGCCACCTTGTCGACCAACACCCGCTCGACGCTGCCGAGCTTCGCTGCCCGGTGGTGCCGGGAGCGGACCTCGGAATGGCCCCGCAGCTCGCGGGATCGACTTTTCTTCTCTTCCGCCGGCACGCGATCGCCGAGACGCTCGGCGGCGGTCCCGGGCCGCGGCGAATAGGAGAAGGCGTGCACGCGGGTGATTCCCGCAGCATCGATCAGCTGGAGCGTGCGCCCGAACGCCTCCCGGGACTCCGCCGGGAAACCGACGATCACGTCGGTCGTGACATTTACGTGGGGAACGGCCGCCCGCAGCTCGGCGATCCGCTCCAGGTACTGCGCGGCCGTGTAGTGCCGTCCCATCGCCTCGAGCACGCGGTCGTCGCCCGACTGCATCGGCACGTGCAGATGCGGACAGACCTTCTCTTCGGTGGCCAGCGCGGTGAGGAGCGAGTCCTTGACGTGGATCACCTCGACGCTCGAAAGCCGCACCCGCTCCACGCCCGGGACCCGGGCCACCTCCATCATCAGCTGGCCGAGCTCCAGGCCTCGCTCCGGATCCCGGTAGTCGCCCACGCTGATGCCGGTCATCACCATCTCCGGCTGTCCCTGGGCCACCCGGCGTCGCGCCTCTTCGAGCACGGCCGAAGCCGGCCGGGAGCGTGCGGAGCCCCTGACCGTGGGAATGATGCAGTAGGCGCAGTGGCAGTCGCAGCCATCCTGAACCTTGACGAAGCCTCGCGTCCGGGTGGCCTGCTCGACCGGCTGGCGCGGCAGGACGTCGTGCTCCAGATCCGCGCAGCCGCCCATCGCCGCCGCCACATCATCTGCCGTTCCCGTAAACGGGCGCACGCGCCTATCGATCTCGCCGAACTGGCGGGGGTTCAGGTTCACCGCGCAGCCTGAGACATACACCTCCCGCGCCGAGCGCAGCGACCTCCGGACCGACTGACGCGACTTGCCCTCCGCCTCGCGCGTGATGCAGCAGGTGTTGATGACGTGAAGCTCGGCCTCGGGCTCGGGGACCTCAACATGCCCGGCGGCCAACAGCGCGCGGCGGGCCATCATGGCGTCCGCGTGCGAGACCTTGCAGCCGAGGAACTTGACCGCGAACGTGCTCACGCCGGGCGGACGGTAGCGCCCTTAGGACTCGAGCAGCGCGCCCCGCAGGATGGCCTTGATGGGCTCGCCAGCGGTCTCCCGTAGCTCGCGCACGTCGCGGCCCTGCTGAAGCGAGATCACCGCCAGCTCCCGCAGACCGCCAACGATCATGATCGCGGTATCCAGAGTCAGCGGGCGGGCCATGATCTCGGGCTGCTCGCGCCGTCCGGACTCCACCAGCTGGACCAGCAGCTGGGCGAAGCGATCGATCACCGCCAGCTGACGGTCGGCGCCGGCCTGCCCCAGCGCCGGAAGCTCGCGGACGAAGCTCTTATACAGGGCGGGGTGTGCCATGACGTTGTCGATGTAGGCCCCCAAGGCCTGATCGACCTGCTCCTCCGGTGGGCGGTCCGGACGAACCGCTGCCGCAATCTGATCCATCGTGGCGTCGTTGGTGGCGTCGAACAGGGCCAGAAAGCAAGCTTCCCGATCCTCGAACTGCTCGTAGAAGCTGCGCCGCGAGGTGCGCGCGATGCGCACCACGTCGGCAACTGTGGTCTGGCGATACCCCTTCTCCTCGATCGACGCCGCCATGGCCGCGATCAGCCGCTCCCGGTGCCCCAGCCCCTCTGGAATCACCGCCGAAGTTGTCTGCTCGGTAGCCACAGCAGAACCGTAGCCGGTGAACCGGCCAGAGCTAGAGCTTGCGCTCGACCACCACCCGGCCGCCGCGGGCCGGGATCATCGTGACGTTGCGCTGACGTGTCCGCTCGGGCGCCTCCCGCGCCGCCCGAAGATCGACGCGTTTGGCGATTTCTCCGAGGACCACCCGCTGCTCAGCCATCGCCAGCGAGGCCCCCAGGCAGCGGCGGATGCCGCCTCCGAACGGGATCCAGGTGTAGGTCCCGGGCTTTTGGTCCACGAACCGCTCGGGTCGGAAGGCATGTGGATCGGGATAGACGTCCTCTCGATGGTGGAGCGCCACGATGCTGACCGCCACCGGCGTGTCGGCGGGCACCACGTACTCTCCGAGGCGCCAAGGCCGCTTGACCATCCGCACGACCATCGGAATCACCGGACGGACGCGCATTCCCTCGTGGATCGTCGCTTCGACATAGGTCTCGCCCTCCTCCCCATCGGAGCGGACGAGCTCGCGCAGGCGGTCGTACGCCGCGGGGAAGCGAAGCAGCCGCTCAAATGTCCAGGCCAGCGAGTTCGCCGTCGTCTCGTGCCCCGCTAGCACGAGCGACACGACCTGGTCACGCAGCTCCTCGTCTGTCAACGCGTTTCCCTCCTCGTCCCGCGCCGCCAGCAACATCGACAGCACGTCGTGAGCTCCGGGCTTCACGCCCTGGGCGCGACGCTCGCGGATGGCCGGATAGAGCTGGCGATCGAGCAGTTCGATCATCCACTTCAGCGGGCCCCGAGGCTCGGCCCGGCCGAGCTGCTGGAGCTCGACCAGCTCGAACAGGATGTTGGTGGACGCCAGCAGCAGCCGCCTGAACGTCTGACGGATCCGGTGCTCGACGGTGCCAGGGGCCGGCCTTCCCTCGATCCCGAAGACGCCGCTCATGATCACGTCCAAGGTCACGGCTTGCATGCGCGGGGCGAGCGCGAACGGCTTTCCGACCGGCCAGCGGTCGATCTCCCGCTCGGCGACTGTCTCGATCATCTGGACGTAGCGCTGGACCGCGTCGCCATGGAACGCCGGCAGGAGCAGCTTGCGCTGGCGCATGTGCTGCTCGCCGACCGTCGTCAGCACCGAGTTGGGGCCCAAGATCGGCCGCAGTGGCGATTCTCCCGTCAGCGATGGCGCGTCGTGGGGCTTGGCCTTGAACAGGGACTCGACGTGATCCGGATGGCTGGTGATGACGAACGGCTCGCCCCGGCTCATCAGCTGCACCATCCACACGTCTCCGTGCTCCGCTCGCGCCTGGAGGCTGGAGAGGAACGGACGGAGGCCGAACTCGACCGTCTGCAGCAGACGGGGAAGCGATCGCGCCGGAGGAAGCCGGATCTCCCGGTCGGGACCGACGGGCCCCGCCGGCGACGGCGGTGCCTGGCGCTCTGCGGTCTCGGCGACGGGCGGGGGCGCGGCTACCGTGCTCACGGTACGTCAGTGTACCACATGCGGCCCGGTCCGGGGTCCACCCGCCCGCGATCGCCTTGCCTATCTGATCGCCCGACGAACCGCGGTGTCCTCGGGACGGCCGGGGAGCCCCAGCGGAGAGAGGACTGGAACGACAGCGCCAGCCCGAGGCTTTGGTCGCGGCGCCACGACGTCGAGGATCAGGCCACCTAGGCTCACACCGAGCGCGAGCGGGTTGGGGACCGCCGGAGTCACCTCCTTCTTCGTCTGCGTGTCGGCAGCACGGAGCAAGGATGCGCCAACGGGCGCCGCCGGTCATGGGCCACGCGGCCAATATTCATGCGCCCAGCGTTGTCCAGATGGGCGCTGCGCTTGCCCCCGGTCAGAACAGACCGGGGCTACGCCGACTCAAACAGAAGCGCCACCCAGTCTCCGTCCCGTCGCTGGGCGCCGCGTTGGAGACCCGCGGCCGCAAAGGCAGCCACAACTCGGTCGGCCTCCTGGGCCAGGATCCCGCTGGCGATCACGCGCTTCGCTCCGCGGCCCAACGAGGCGGCGCAGGGGAGCAGGAGCGCCGTGAGGAGGTTGGCGACGATGGTCGGGGCGGCGGGCACCGGTTCGGTTCGCAGGTCGAGGCGCCGCGCCTCGAGCGCCACGCCGTTCGCGGCCGCGTTGCTCCGCGTGGCCTCGATCGCGGCCGGGTCGTTGTCCACCGCCAGCACGGGCCGGTAGCCCAGCCGCGCGGCAGCGATGGACAGCACGCCCGACCCGCAGCCGAGATCGGTGAACGGGCCCTTCGCGGGCAGCGACAGCATGAGCTCCAGGCACATTCGAGTCGTGGCGTGGGCTCCGGTGCCGAACGCCCGTCCGGGATCGATGACCAGATCGATTGGCGTCTCCGTCCGAGGCTCCCAAGGCGGCCTCACGGTCAGCCTGCCGTCGAGGACGAGCGGCTTGTGGAACTGGCGCCAGCGGTGGGCCCAGTCCGCGGAGATCGTCTCGGTCGAGATCTCCACCAGCGCGGCTCCGGCAGCGGCTCGGAGGTCCGGAAGCTCAGGCAGCTCGCCCGGCGGGCCGTACAGCGCGTACTCGACCACGTCCTCCTCGTCGACCTCCTCAACTCCTCCCGGCGCAAGCTCGAGCAGCTCGGCCAGCACCAGCTCGGCCTGCTCGCGCCGAACGCGCACCGCCAGTCGGATCATCTGGACGAGGCCGGTGGCTCAGCCGCCGAAGGCGCGCCGCAGCTTTCCGAACACGCCCTCGTCGGTGCGCAGATTGTGGTCGGTCATCGTGTCCGCCAGCTCCTGCACCAGCTCGCGCTGCTCGCGGTTCAGATGGCGGGGGATTACTACGTTGACGAGCACCCGCAGATCGCCGGGGCGCCGGCCGCGCAGCGCCGGCAGTCCCTTGCCCCGAACGACCAGCGTGTCGTGAGGCTGGGTGCCGGCTGGGACGTCGAGCTCCACCGCCCCGTCGACCGTCGGCACCTCGACGGTGGTGCCCAGCGCCGCCAGTGGCGCGGGCACATCGACCACTGTGACCAGGTCGTCGCCGTCACGGACGAACCGCGGATCCTCGCGCACCCTGATCTGGACATAGAGGTCGCCGGGAGGGCCACCGCGCTCGCCGGCATGACCCCGTCCGGCGATCCGGATTTGCTGGCCGTCGGCGATTCCGGCGGGGACATCGACGGAGATCTTGACCCGCTCGACCTTGCGCCCCTTGCCGCGACAGACGTGGCAAGGCTCCTTGGGGACCCGTCCCTCGCCCTGGCACTGGGGGCAGACGGTGCTCCGCATGACCTGGCCGAACGGCGTACGGGTGACCGCCCGCAGCTGCCCGGCGCCCTCGCATCGCGGGCACGTCTCTATCGGCGTGCCCGGCTCGGCCCCGTTGCCACGGCAGTGCTCGCAGAGCGCGATCGACTCGTAGCTCACCGACACCGAGGCACCGTGGGCGACATCAGCGAGCTGGATCTCCGCGCTGACGGCGACGTCTCCGCCCTGGACGCGGCCGTATGAACGCCCGCCGGTGGCGCCGCCGCCGAAGATGTCGCCAAACGGCCCGCCGCCGCTGCCGAAGAAGGTCTCGAAGATGTCGGCCACCGAGCCGAAGCTCTCGAAGTTTGGGGCCCAGCCGCCGCTGCGAAGCCCCTCGTGGCCATAACGGTCGTAGGTCGCACGGCGCTCGGCGTCGGATAGGACCTCGTAGGCCTCGGCGGCCTGCTTGAACTTCTCCTCGGCCTTCGGGTCGTGGCTGTTGACGTCTGGGTGAAGCTCGCGAGCCAGCCTCCGGAAGGCCTTCTTGATCTCGGCATCCGAGGCGTCCCGCTCGACGCCCAGCACCTCGTAATAGTCGCGTGGCATCTGGGAGGCGCTCATCGTTCGTCGTAGACCTCGGTGACGAAGCTCGAGAGCTGGGCGGCGGCGTCACGCACCGAGCGGATCGCGCGGCGGTAGTCCATCCGCAGGGGACCGATGACCGATACGGCCCCGAGGTTTCGCTGGGGAAGGCCATAGCTGGCGGCAACCAACGCCAGCGAATGAAGCGCAGGAGCGTCGTTCTCGGCTCCGATCCGGACCAGCACGCCGCGCTCTGCGAGGGAGGAGCGCAGAACGCCGAGCATCGTTACGCGCCGCTCGAGCATGTCCATCAACTGCTGGAGCTCGGTCACGTCGGCCACCCGGTCGAGTTGGAGCAGTCGCGCGGCGCCCTCGATGTACAGCGTCTCCTGGGCAGATTCCTCGAGCTCCGTGAAGACCGGCGCGAGCGACTCCAGGAAGGCCGTCTCGATGCTCGACAGCGACGGGTCGTGAAGGCGCTGGTGGATCATGCGCGCTCCCAGTCCCAGGCCCACCAGCCGCTCGTTCAGGTAGCTGGCCGCCCAGTGCGCCAGCCCGGGGTCGACCGGCTCCCGGAACGTGAACATCCGCTTGGTCACGCCGCCGGTGGAGGTGATCACTACCACCATCAGCACCTGCGGTTGGAGGACCAGCACCTCGACGTGGCGGATGCTGGAGGTCTCGATCGGCGGGGCTGTGACGATCGCCAGCAGGTTCGTGACCTGCGACAGCGTTTCTGTCGTCACTCGCATGGCGTCGTCCAGCTCGCGGCGCACGAGCGACAGCGACAGCGAGGGTCCGGGGTCGTCCTCGCGCAGCAGGCGATCGACGAAGTAGCGGTATCCGGCTTCGGTCGGCACCCGCCCGGCGGAGGTGTGGGGGTGGGCCAGGAGGCCCAGCTCCTCGAGCGATGCCAGCTCGTGGCGGACGGTCGACGGTCCCCACTCGATGTCGGTGGCGGCCGAGAGGGCCTTGGACCCCACGGGCGCTCCGGCCGCCAGATATTCCTCGACCGCCTTGCGCAGCACCAGTTCTTGGCGTTCTGTCAGCACCGTCCTGATTGTAGGAGTAGGGTTTCCGCCAATCGCGGTCTAGATTTCCGCCAATCGCGGGTATCCATCCCGCGATCGCGACCTATAGGGAGGACAGGACATGGCCGAGGCACTGACGCGCCGTCAGGCGCTACAGGCCGGCGCAGCCGCCGGCGCAACCGCGACGCTGTGGGGGCCGCTGATCTCGCGGGCCCTGGCCAACCCGCCGACGTGCGGCAGCCTGAGGGACATCCAGCACGTGGTCATCCTGATCCAGGAGAACCGGTCCTTCGACCACTACTTCGGCTCCCATTTCGGCGTGACCGGGTTCGCGGACCCGAACGCGCTCACGCTGACCGACGGCAGCGGCCTGAAGGTATTCGCCCAACCCGGATACCCGGGCGGCTTCGACGGCGGCCACCTGTACCCGTTCCATTTCGACTCGTTCCACAACGGCGAGTGCACGAACGACATCAACCACAGCTGGGGCCCGCAGCACACCTACTGGGACTCGGGCAAGCTCGACGGCTTCGTCACGGGCCACCTGGCCGCCGACGGCAGCGCCAACGGCCCGCTGACAATGGGCTACTACACGCGCAACGACCTCTCGTTCTACTACGCGCTCGCGGACGCCTTCACCATCTGCGACCACTACTTCTGCTCGGTGATCGGGCCGACCGACTCGAATCGCCTGTACTCGATGTCTGCCTGGCTCGACCCGGCCGGCACGCGGGGCGGTCCCATCCTGTCGACCAGCTCGACCCGCGTCGAGCGGTTCAACACTCTGAGCTGGACG
>DAIPIC010000001.1:72283-76409 GCA_036771025.1 Solirubrobacteraceae bacterium | reverse complement strand
GTGAGCACCAGCGAGTGGATCAAGCTGATCACGATCCCGTTCTTCACGGGCGTGATCGGATGGCTGATCAACTGGACGGCGCTGATCATGCTGTTCAACCCCATCCGCTTCCACGGCTGGAGCATCCCGGGGCTGTATGAGCTCTCGCGGCTGCTGCCGCGAAAGCTTCAGGAGGTCCCGGGCGTCATGCAGGGCGGCGTGGGCTGGCAGGGGATCCTTCCGGCGCGTGCCGCAAAGATGGGCAGCATCGCCTCCGACAAGGCGATCGCCAAGGTGGGCACCCCGTCGGAGTTCTTCAAGGAGCTTGAGCCGGAAAAGATCGCCGACCAGATGACGGTCATGTTCATGCCGCGCGTCCCGGAGATCGTCGATAAGACCATGCGCCGCGAGCAGCCGCGGCTTTGGGCCAACGTCCCGCCGCGAGCCAGGGAGGCGCTGTACGCGCGGGTCCGCGAGCAGCTGCCGGAGATCATGCACCAGATCACCGACGAGATCGGCGAGTACATCGACCAGCTGCTCGATCCGAAGATCCTGGTGATCGACCACTTCGAGCGCCACCCGGAGCTCGTCAACAAGGTCTTCAAGAGCGTGGGCGCAAGGGAGCTGCGCCTGATGGTCAACTTCGGCTTTTTGTTCGGGTTCCTGCTCGGGATCCCGGTAGCCGCGATTACCCACTTCGTCCCCAATTGGTGGCTGCTCCCGGTGCTCGGCGTGATCGTCGGCTGGACCACGAACGTGCTCGGCATGAAGGTGATCTTCGAGCCCGTCGAGCCGCGCAAGATCGGACCGCTCACGCTCCACGGGCTGTTCCTTCGACGGCAGAACGAGGTAGCCGACGCCTACGCCACCATCATCGCCGAGCAGGTCGTGACGATGGAGAACATCGGGGAGTTTCTCATCAATGGGCCGCGGGGCGATCGGACCGAGCAGATGCTCTACGAGGCGATGCTGCCGGCAATCGATCGGGCCGCAGGGCCACTGCGCTCCGTAGCCCGGGTAGCGGTGGGAGCGGAGGAGTACGACTCGATCACCGATGCCTTCGCGCGGGAATCAAGGGAGCACACCATGACCCCTTTCCGCGACACAGATTTCGGCCACGAGCAGAACGAGAACATCCGCAGGCTGTTCGCGGACCGGGCCAGGGAGCTCCCATACCCTGACTTCGTGGAGATGCTGCGATCAGCGTTCCGGGAAGACGAGTGGATGCTGTATCTGCATGGTGCTGTAATGGGCTTCGTCGGCGGCCTGATCCACCTCGGGATATTCGCGTGAGCTACACGGACTCAAATGGCAGCCTGGGCGAGCTATCCGGGATCGCCAGGCTCGCTGCCAGCGCCGCCTGGCACACCGCGGGGTGGTCACTTCGCCTGCCGGCGCGTGTGACGAGGCGCGCATTGGAGGTCGCGGCCGCGCCAGAGAAGGCGGGGGACCTCGTTCAAGAGATCCGTGACACTGCGGCCGGCGCTGTCCGCGAACTGATCGCGTTGGTCGATCTGGACTCGCGGTCCCGGGCCGCGAGCGATGGGGCGAGGAACTTCGCCGATACGGTGCCAGGCGCCGAGGTGGCACGCCGGGTGGCCGAGGCCGTGCCGGGCGGGGACGTGGCCCGCAAGGTGGTCGAGACCATTCCCACTCCCGAGGAGCTGCGCCACGCATTCGGCGTCGGCGACGGGCAGGCGGCTCGCAACGGAAACGTCCCCCTGCGGGTCAGGGGCCAAGAGCTGCTCGAGCTCTCTCGAGACGTCCACTACGAAGAAAGGGCGCATCCCGCTTACGAGCGCCTGATGGAGTCGCTGGCGCCCGACGAAGCGCGGATCCTCCGGCTGCTCCTGTTCAAGGGGCCCCAACCTGCAGTCGACGTGCGCACGGGGGGACCGCTGGGGTTGATCCAGTCCCGGCTGCTGTCTCCCGGTCTCAACATGATCGGAGCGCGGGCCGGGTGCCGTTACGTGGAGCGCGTCCCGTCATACCTGACGAACCTCCACCGCCTGGGCATGATCTGGTTCGCCCGCGAGACCCTCCGCGATCCGGAGCGTTACCAGGTCCTCGAGGCCCAGCCCGACGTGCTCGAGGCGATCAACTCCGTGCGCTACGCGAAGATCGTGCGCCGCAGTATTCACCTCACGCCGTTCGGCGAGGACTTCTGCCGCGCGGCGCTGGTGGAGGACGAGGAGCAGTTGGTAGACCTGCCGGAGCACGCGTCGCCGGCAAAGTCGCGAGAGCCCGGTCCGCCGGAGCTCCCCTCCTAATACCGCTAGAGCAGCCCGGCCAGCCGCCGCGCGGCGGCCGTCAGCTGGCCGGCATCGCCCGCCTCGAGAACGGCTTGGACGTCGAGGACCCGCAATCCGAACCGGTCCAGCGCCGACGAGCCGACGATCGCGTGGCAGGGCACGCCCGACTGGCGGGCGCGGGTGGCCACCTCGGAGAGCGCTTTGCCGGCGAGGCTCTGCTGGTCGAGCCTGCCCTCCCCTGTCACCACCGCCCGAGCACGACGGAGACGCGCGTCGAACCCAACCGCGTCAAGCACGTGCGAGGCGCCCGGCACCAGGTCGGCGCCAAACCCGGCCCACAGCCCGCCCGATAGGCCGCCCGCGGCGCCGGTCAGCGGGACGCCGCGAGGGTCTCGCCGGCCGAAGCGCCGCGCCAGCCCGTGGAGGCGACGGGTGAGCCGCCGTACCTGATCTGGCGTCGCTCCCTTCTGCGGCGCGAACAGGCGTGCGGCCTCCTCGAAGGGTGTGCGCACGTCGCAGAGGACGACCAAGCGAGCGCTCGATGGGACGCCTCCCGTCCGCCGGAGCGCGTCGATCGCCCCCGCGCCCCCGTCGGTGGTGGCGGTTCCACCCGCGCCAACGATCACCGTGCGCGCCCCCGCTTCGAGCGCGGCCGCGATCAGCTGCCCGGTGCCGAACGTTGAGGCCCTGACGGCATCGCGCTCGCGATCCGAGACGAGGTACAGGCCGCTGGCGGCCGCGGCCTCGACGATCGCGGTCGCGCCTTGTCTGCCACCGGAAGTCAGCCCAAACGGCGCCTCGATCATCCGCCCCAGCGGGTCCTCGACCGACGCCGTGAAGACCTGGGCCCCCAGGGGGCCGAGCAGCGCGTTCAGGGTTCCTTCGCCCCCGTCGGCGATCGGGCAGAGATCGGTCTCGAGACCCGCCCGATCGAGCCCCCGGGCGACTGCCGCCGCCACCTCGCTTGCCCTGAGCGTTCCCTTGAATGCGTCGGGCGCGACGAGCACCGTGGTCGGAATGCCTGGGATCGCCACGAAGAGGGCTCTAGCTCTCGCCCTCCGGCGGGCCGATCGTCGCCGCCTCCGGTCCGAGCTGCTCGACGTAATGGGGATGCACGTCCTTCCACACGCTCATGTGATCTCGAGGTTCGCCTTCGCCTCGTAACGTCGCCTCGAGGGCGTCCAGGCAGGCGTGCCAGCCGGCGCTGTCGCGAGCGGCCTTGCCTCGCTCATCGAGCGTGTCGAGAAGGGTCAGCTCGGTGCCATCGCCGACGGACCGTAGCTCGAGGCGCAGGGTGTCCGGACCCCAGCGAAGCTCCATGTACGACTCGGGTTCATAGGAGAGCATCTCACCCCCCATCGGCGGCGCTTGGCCGCCGGGGAAAGCGAAGCGCAGCGTTGCGCCTGCCGCCCGTTCCCCCTCGATCGTCGTTGGGAACCACTGTTGAAGATGATCCGGCTCGGTGATGGCCCGCCATACCTTGTCCTTTGGGTAGGGGAGCGTGCGGATGAAACGAAGCCGCCATCGGCCGTCGTCGAGATGCTCGACGGTCCCGTAGCGCTGGTTCTGGGTGGGGGTCATGCTGGCTCCCTTCAGTCGGACATGTGCTTCAGGTGCCGCTCCAGGTCGTCCAGGCTGGCCGCCCACATCCGCCGGTATGGCGCCAGCCACTGATCGATCGTGCGCAGTGGCTCGGGGCGCACGCTGTACAGCCGCCGCTGGGCGTCGCCCCGCACCTCCACGAGCCCGGCCTCGCGCAGGACGCGCAGGTGCTTGGAGACGGCGGGCTGGCTCAACTGAAGCTGGTCTACGAGCTGGCCAACGGAGCGCTCGCGGGCCTCCAGTAGATCGAGGAGCCGGCGGCGGTTCGGCTCGGCGACGACATCGAACACGGA
>DAIPIC010000001.1:56259-72183 GCA_036771025.1 Solirubrobacteraceae bacterium | reverse complement strand
CGACGGATCCCCTCAGGCTCTCATCTGCTCAAGCTTGCATTCGAGCGGCGCCTTGTCCTCTCGCCAGCGGAGGATCTTCGTCCCGTGCCTGATCCGGCCGCCGCTCGTGTGGTCAAACGTCACCTCGACCACTAGCTCCGGGCGCAGCTCGATCCACTCCAGCTCCTTCTCGTTCTTCCACCGGCTCGGATCTCCATGCCCGCGCTTGCCGGTCTCGTACGGAGCGAGCCTCTGCACCAGCGCCCGCTTCTCCGCCGCGCGCAATCCAGAGGAATGGCCCACCACGTGCAGCTGGCCGCCGTCGTCGTAGAGGCCCAGGATCAGCGATCCAACCGTGTCGGGCTCCTTGCCGGGCCGGTAGCCGACGACGACCGTGTCGATCGTCCGGACCCGCTTGACCTTGACCATCCCGGTGCGCTGACCGGGCCGGTAGGGAGCGGTCACGTCCTTGGCCACCACCCCCTCGCCGGAGCGCAGCCATGGTTCGGCCTGGTCGCGCTCCCGGGTAAGCGGCGTCACCGCGACCTGGCCGTCCGGCAGCAGCGACTCGAGCGCCGTTCTGCGGTCGTCGAACGTGCTCTCGAGCAGCGCCTTGTCGTCGCGGGCCAGGAGGTCGAATGCCACATATCGCGCCGGCGTCTGCTCGGAGAGCATCGTTATCCGCGATACCGCGGGGTGGATCCTCTGCTGCAGGGCGTCGAAGTCCTGGCCGCCGTCCTCGGCGTCGATCACAATCTCTCCATCCAGCACGTAGCGGCCCGCGGGGAACGCGAGCTCCGGGAAGTAGCGCCCCAGCGGCTTGCCGCTCCGCGACTGCAGCGTCAGCTCGTCTCCGTCCACGAACGCGATGCATCGAAAGCCGTCGTACTTGGGCTCGTAGGACCACTGCTCGCCGGCCGGCAGCTCGGGCCGGGAGCGCGCCAGCTGCGGCTCGATCGGAGGCTTGAGGGGTAGCGCCAAGGCGCGACGATCGTAGCGGCGCCGTCCCTGGAGCGGACCGTGGCGCCCCGGTCGCACCTGGCACTCCCCGCTACGATCATCCGGTGGCGAGCGAGCGCGCGACCACCGCCGAGGAGGAGTACCTAGAGAGTCTGTTCTGGCTGTTCGAGGCCGGCCTGCCGATGACGGGGGCCAACCTCTCCAAGGCCATGCAGCTGTCGGCGCCAACCGTGCACGAGATGCTGGGACGCCTGGAGCGCGACGGATACATCGTGCGCAACAGCGAGCGGGCGATCGACTTCACCCCGCAGGGTCGCCAGCACGCCGAGCACATCGTCAGCCGCCACCGGATGATCGAGCGGTTCCTGACCGACGTGGTGGGTGTCCCCTGGGACGACGTGCACGAGGAGGCCGAGCAGCTGGAGCACGCGATGACGCCCCGGTTTGAGGCCTACGTGCGCGCGAGCGTGGGCGATGCCAAGACCTGTCCCCACGGCCATCCGATCCGCGTCGGCGAGAGGATCGACGGGGTTCCATTGGCCGACTGCGCGCCCGGGGCCAAGGTCAAGGTGCTGAGGCTCGAGAATGAGGCAGAGGACCTGCTCCACTACCTCAAGGAGGCCGGTGTCGAGCCCGGCCTGGAGGGCGAGGTGACCGCCAACGACGGAGAGTTCGTCACCGTCGCCGGCCAGGGGTCGTCATCCACCGTGACCTCCAGCGTGGCCGAGACCGTCTCCGTGCTGGCGGAGCCCTCGCCGCCCGCGCGGATCGCGCTCCCCGAGCAGCTGGTCCTCGGGCGCGAACGGTACGGCCGCTGAGCCTCGGCGCCTAGGCGGACTGCGACTCCGCCGTCAGCTCGAGCGGCGGCGGGCCGATCGCGGGGCGGCCGGTCAGCCACTTGCGGAGCTGCTCGTATACCGCCGGATGGTTCAGCACCTGGAAGTGGTGAACGCCGCCGACGTGGCAGTAGTGATCGATCGGGAAGGTGAACCGCTTGCCGCGGTCCGCCTGCGCCCAGGCACTCGAACCGACCACCAACATATCTCCGACCAACCGTCCGGCCAGGCCGTCCGGGTTGCGGGAGATGCTGGCCGAGACGAAGTAGTGCTCGGCGGTCTCGAGAAACGGGACATCGCTGGCCATCCGCCGCACGAACTCGTCCGGATCGTGTCCGAACCAATCCTCCTCCAACAGGTAGCCGTAACGGAGGTCCTTGATGCCGCAGCTTCGGGCGTTCAGAGCGGTGGCCATCGATCTCGTCTCCGGCAGCCGCGTAAGTGCCGCGCTGGCGGCATGGGTCGCGTGCTCCAGCGGCGCGCCCAGATGCGGACAGCTGAGCGTGAACACCTGGCGCACCTTGGTGACCCACGGGCGGCCCGCTCCCTGGTGACAGGCACTGCGTGCGATCAGCCCGCCCATCGAGTGCCCGATGAGGGCGATCTCCTCGGGCGGCACCGGCCACATCGACGTCAGCTCCTCGAGCACCTGCGCGAGGTCGCGCCCGTTGTCAGAAATGTGGAGGCCGCTGTTGTAGCGGATGTAGATGGGCGTGTAGCCGAGCTCGACGCGCAGCCGCGGCCCGTACGGAACCTGACCGCGCGACCAGAACGACCAAGCCTCCTCGGTCTCGCACAGCCCGTGCAGGAACACGACCAGGCGCGCCGTGGCATCCGGAAACGCCGCGCGAAGTGCGCCAGGGTCGAGTTCGACGGCCTCCCCGCCCCGGCGCACCGTCATCTTTACCGCCAACGCATTGTGCTGGCGCTCGAGTCGGTCGCCGAAGGCCCCGTTGAGCGCCCCGATCGCCACCCGCCCGGCGGTTGCCCGTTCGAGCGCCGGCGCCTCAGGGGGCCGGGTCAAGCTGATCGCTCGGGCGCCGGCCCGAGCTGCGCTCCCAAGCGCGGCGCGCAGGCCGGCATAGACGCCGCGGGCGACCCCGTCGTGGATCAGACGCACGGGAGCCGCGATCTCTCCCACCGAGTCGAAGACGCGCTCCGCGATCCCGCCGTGCATCTCCTCGATCCGTGCGCTGGCACCTCCGAGCGCCTCCGATGCCAGCTCGCCGAGGGCACGAACCTCGTGGGACCGCATATGCCGTACTTAACCGCCACCGGGCGATGGTTGCAACCGCCTGAAACGGTCCACCGCGCGGGCCGCGGCTCGCTTCAGGCGGGTCCCGGGGCCCCGGCGCCCACGGGAGGCGGCATAGAAGGCGCGGCCACGGCCTCGAAGTCCTCGGGTTTCGTCTCGTCTTTCCCCTTCGGCGCGCGCAGGGCATTCAGAACCACGCTCGCCGCGACCACCACGATCACGTTGATGCAGAACGCGATCAGGCCGTGGTAAGCCTTGAAATGCAGGCCGAAGTAGTGCCAGGAGTACACCGAGCCGCCGAAGTGGTGCTGGTGCTTGACGGGGTTCGGGACGGCATAGGCCATCAAGGTGCCGGTGACCATGCCCGCCGCCCAGCCCAACAGCAGCGCCCAGCGGTGAAAGAAGCGCGTGTAGAGCCCGAACACGATCGCCGGAAATGTCTGGAGGATCCACACACCACCGAGCAGCTGGAGGTTGATCGAGAACTGACCGGAGAGCGCCAGCACAAACACGACCGCGCCGATCTTCACCAGCAGCGACACCACCTTGGCCACCGCGGCCTCCCGCTCCGGAGTCGCACCACGGTCGAAGTATTCGACCCACACGTTGCGTGTGAACAGGTTCGAGGCGGCGATCGACATGATCGCCGCCGGGACCAGCGCCCCGATCGCGATCGCCGAGAACGCGATACCTACGAACCAGTGCGGCAACTCGCGCTGGAACAGGTCGGGCACCGCCAGGTTGGTGTTGGTCACCTTGACGCCGGCCGCTATAGCCATATAGCCGAGAAGCGCGATCAGCCCCAGCAGGAAGCTGTAGGCCGGAAGGAGCGCCGAGTTGCGCTTGACGACGTTTCGATCCTTGGTCGATAGCACCGCGGTGATCGAGTGCGGGTACATGAACAGTGCGAACGCCGATCCAAGCGCCAGCGTCCAGTACGCCATCCGGCCGCCGGGCGGAGGGATGAACGCGCCGCCCGCCTTTTTCGCCTTGGGGGTGGCGAAGTGAGCGCGCGCCACGTCGAAGATGTGACCGTAGCCGCCAAGCTTGTGCGGGATGTAGATCACGGCCACGATGATCACGATGTAGATCAGAGCGTCCTTGATGAACGCGATCAGGGCCGGGGCCCGCAGACCTGAGGTGTACGTGTAGGCAGCCAGGATCGCGAAGGCAACGATCAGCGACACGTCCTTCTGCCAGCCGGTGCCTGCCAGCCCCATGCTCTGTAGCACGGACTGGATCCCGACCAGCTGTAGCGCGATGTACGGCATCGTGGCCACGATTCCCGTCAGCGCGATGGCCAGCGCGAGTGAGGACGAGCCGTAACGGGCGCGGATGAAGTCGGATGGCGTTGCGGCCCCGTGCCTGCGAGCGACCGACCATAGCCTGGGCATGATGAGGAACACCAGCGGGTAGACGATGATCGTGTAGGGGACTGCGAAGAATCCGAGCGCCCCGGCTCCGAACATGAGCGCGGGGACGGCGATGAACGTGTACGCCGTGTAGAGGTCGCCGCCGAGCAGGAACCAGCCGATGAAGGTTCCGAACTTGCGCCCGCCCAGACCCCACTCATCGATATTCGCCAGCGTCTGCGCCCGCCGCCAACGCGCGGCCGCGAAGCCCAGCACGGTCACAAACGCGAACAGGCCGATGAAGATGCCCAGCTCGAGCCAGATGACATGGGGATCGCGCATCACTTCTCCCGGGTGGCGATGTAAACCACCCCGGTTAGCACCACCGAGGCCACGATCCAGGCAAACTGGTACCAGTAGAAGAACGGGATCCCGCCGAGCTTCGGCGCCTCACGCGTGTAGAACGTGGGCACCAGCACCGCCGGGAACTGGAGCAGCAGCAGGACGTACCACAGGTAGCGGAGGCGAAACCCACGGTGCCCGGCACCGACGGGAGACCGGGGGTCGGAACCAGGATCTTCCGCCATGTCTAAACCTCCCTCACGCTGCAGGTGATTCATTTGAGCTGTACCCCTCGGCCGCGCTCCTCACACAGCTATGTTGCGGCCGTGCTGCTACGCCACGATGACCGCGGGGTCCTGGCCATCGGCCAGACTTCGCACGCCTGGATCTCTGGCCAGCTGGCACAGGCCTGGGGTAACGCACGCTTTCCGGCGCCCGAGCCACACCAGGAGGTCTGTCTGGCGGCCGAGCAGCACGACGTCGGCATGGCACTGTGGGATCTCGAGCCCACACGCAACCCGGATACCGGCCTGCCCTACTCGTTCATGGAGATGCCGCTCTCCGAGCATCTCGGGCTGTGGAGCGCGGCGCCCCGGCGATTGCTGACCCAAAGCCGCTACGCCGCGCTGCTGGTCTCGATGCACGGCGCGCGGCTGTACGAGCGGCGTGACCTCAATGCCCTCTCCGAGCGGGACGCGACGGCGGTACGCGAGTACCTGGCGGCCGAGCGGGCTTTCCAGAAACAGCTGGTGAACTCGCTGGCCGCGCACCCACCGACCGCCGCGTCGGTCGAGCAATCGGTGCTCGCCGACAACAGCCAGCTGCTCTGGGCCTGGGACTTTCTGTCGCTGGCGATATGCCTGGACTGGGCGCCGCGACCCGCCCCCAAGGTCCCATCGGTCGAGGGTCGCGTGGAGCTGTCGCTTGCTCGCGGCGATCGAGAGCGGCGGCTCCGGCTCGAGCCCTGGCCGTTCGAAGGCGATCGTCTGTCGGTTCGCTGCGACGCCCGCCGGCTGGCGGAGACCTTTCAGGACGAGGAAGCGATGACCGCCGGCCTGGCCGCAGCGCCTTGGGAGCGGGTGGAGTTCGAGCTCGTCAGCAGGTAGAAGAAGGCTCTGAGGTGCCGCTACCACTGCTGGGATCGTCGACCACTCCGGCATCCGAGGACCGGGTCACAGCGCCAAGGTGTACGACGTACCACACACCGCGCCAGGAGATCATCGACGCGATCCCGAATGAGCTCGTCTGGCCGCCCTCCCGGTATACGAGGCGAGCATTGGGGACCTCGTAATAGCCGACGCGGTTGTAGCAGGCGCCGGGAGACACCCAATGCGCATAGCTCGAGGGGACCTGGACGCCTACCAGCTGGGCCGAGGAGGCGCCGGCGCCGAGGAGTCCGTGCGCGGCCGCGATGTCCTGGGAGAACTCGTGGACCAGACGGTTGTTGTAATCGGCCCGGGGGTCAGCGATGGCCTTGACCTGCGCATAGGCCCCCTCGGGGAAGAACGCCGGCATGGCAGCCGAAACGGTTCCCGACCTGATGCCCTGCCACAGGGCCGCCATCTCGGCCTGAAAGCCCGCGGTCGAGGCCGACGGGAGCTGGGAGGTCTGGGGCAGCGAGCCGGATGACGGCGGCGGCGCTGCCGGTTTGCTGGCCTGGGTGCCGGTGGTCCTGACCGTGGTGCCCGTTGTCGCGCCAGAACGGGTTCCGGTGGAGCCGGAGCGCGTCGCCGAGCTGCCGCAGCCCGCGAGCAGCACCACCACGAGCACTGCCGATGCCCTGCGCAACCTATTAGGCGGCGGGCGCGCCGACCACTTCGAGCTCGGCGTAGGCTTCGGCCAACCGCTTGATGCCCTCCTCGATCTCCGCTGGCGTGACCCCGGAGTACGCAAGACGAAGGCTTGAATCGCCGCCGTCGAGCACGAACTCCGAACCCTTCACGAATACCACGCCTCGACTAGCGGCGGCCGTGAACAGACCGTCGACGTCGGTTCCCCGCGGTAGCTCGACCCACAGGAAGTAGCCCCCCTGCGGCTCCACGAAGCGAGCGTCCGGCAGCTCGCGCCGCAGGGCATCGCACAACGTCGCCGCCCTTTCCCGCAGCGCCGCCTTCACGGTCTCGATCGAGCGCTCGATCGCCCCCGACCGGCAGAACTCGTAAACGATGCCCTGCGAGACCATGCTCGGGGAGATGTAGGTACTGGTGGCGAGCTTCGCGATGGTCGCGATCAGCTCCTCTGGCCCCACCAGGTACCCCACGCGGACCCCGGGACACACCGTCTTGGAGAACGACGAGGCGTACACGACCGTCTGGCCATCCATCGATCTAATCGAGGGCAGCTGCTGGCCCTCGAATCGGAGCGCCACATAGGGGTCGTCCTCGAAGATCGTGAACCCGTACGCCCGCGCGAGTTCGAGCAGGCGCTCGCGCTTGTCCAGGGACAGCGTGTAGCCGGCCGGGTTCTGGAAGTTGGGAATGATGTGAGCGAGCGTGGGGTTGGCTCCGGCGCTGAGCACCCGCTCGAGGGCGGAGACGTCGATCCCGTCCGGCTCGAGCTCGACCATCCGCACGTCTGCCCCGCGGTTGCGCAGGGACAGCAGCGTACGGTCGTACGTGGGCCGCTCGACGATGACCGAATCCCCGGGCGACACCAGCGCGTCGAACAGGAAGGCGTCGGCCTGCATCGAGCCGTTGGTTACGAGCACGCACCCCGGGGCGACGCCGTGCTGCTCGGCGATCCAGGCGCGCAGCGGCGCGTAGCCGATCGAGGTCCCATACGCCGTGAGGCCGGCCGGGTCGTTTGCGAATGCACGCTCGGCTGCTTCACGGAGTCCCTCGACGTCGACGATGTCCAGCGAAGGCGCGCCGCGAGCGAACGAGATGGTCTCCGTCATCCGGGACGAAGAGTACGTGCTCGGCCTGCGGAACGCCGCTTGGCCCGCGGGAGCTTCAGGCCGCGGCGCCGAGAAGCGACACAGCCAGCTCGGCCACCTCCGTGGGCGAGCGGCCGACGCGGACGCCGCGGGCCTCGAGCGCCTCGGCCTTCGCGGCGGCCGTGCCCCGGGAACCCGAGACGATCGCGCCTGCGTGGCCCATGGTCTTGCCCGGCGGGGCAGTGAACCCGGCGATGTAGGCGACCACCGGCTTGGATACGTTCTCGGCCACGTACTCGGCGGCCCGCTCCTCGGCGTCTCCCCCGATCTCGCCGCACATCACGATCAATTCGGTCTGGGGGTCATCCTCGAACAGCGACAGCACATCGATGAAGTCAGACCCCGGGACCGGGTCGCCGCCGATCCCCACGATCGTCGAGTTGCCGAACCCCTCTTGGGCGATGACGTTCCCGATCTGATAGGTGAGCGTGCCCGAACGGGAGACGACCCCCACGTTGCCCTCCTTGAAGAACGCGGCGGGGATGATGCCCACGTTGGCCTTGCCCGGCGACAGGATCCCGGGGCAATTGGGACCCACCAGCCGGGAGCGGCCGTTCTTTCGGATCGCGTTGTACACGCGCAGCTCGTCGTGTGCCGGAATCCCCTCGGTGATGGCCACGATCAGCTCGACTCCAGCATCCTCGGCCTCGAGGATCGAATCCGCCGCGAACCGCGGCGGGACGAAGATCATCGCCGTGTTGACGCCGGTCTTCTCGACGGCCTCGTGGAAGGTGTTGAAGACAGGGATGCCATCCACGTCCTGGCCTCCCTTGCCGGGAGTCACTCCCGCGACGACGTCAGTGCCGTAGTCGCGGTTGCGAAGCGAGTGGAACGTGCCCTCGCGGCCGGTGATGCCTGACACGCAGAGCTTCGTCTCGCTGTTGACGAGGATGCTCATGCAGGCGCCCCCGCTGCGGCCGCCAGCTCGACCACCTTCTGCGCCGCCCCGTCCATGGTGGCCTCGGTGTAGACGTTGGGAAGGCTTGCCTCGGCGAGCAATTTCCGGCCCTCCTCGTCGTTGGTCCCGTCCAGCCGCACGACGAACGGCACCGTGGGCTTGATTTGGTCGAAGGCCTCGATCAGGCCCTTCGCCACCTCGTCGCCGCGGGTGATGCCACCGAAGATGTTGAACAGCACGGCCTTCACCTTCTCGTTTGAGAGAATGACCTCGACCGCGCTGGTGATGGCGTCTGCCTTGGCCCCGCCGCCCGCGTCGAGGAAGTTCGCCGGCGAGCCCCCGGCCTGGGCCACCACGTCCAGGGTCGACATGACCAGCCCGGCACCATTGCCCAGGATGCCGATGTCGCCGTCGAGCTTGACGTAGGTGAGACCACGCTCCTTGGCCATTCGCTCCTGAGGATCCTCGGCCGAGATGTCGCGTAGGTCGGCGTTCTCCGAATGACGGAACAGGGCGTTGTCATCGAGGGTGACCTTGGCATCCAGCGCTTTCACCTCCCGATCGGGTGTGACGATCATGGGGTTTACCTCCACGAGCGTTGCCTCCTCGCCGATGAATGCGTCGTAGAGCTTGGCCAGCATCGCGCCCACCGGACGGACGACGTCGGAGTCCACGCCCGCCTCGAACGCGAGCCGGCGGCCGTGGAAGTCCTGAAAGCCGACCAGGGGATCGACGTGAAGTCGCGCGATCGCCTCCGGATCGGAGGCCGCGACCTCCTCGATGTCCATCCCGCCCTTGGTCGAGAGCATCACCAGCGGCGCTTTCGCCGAGCGGTCGAAGATCACCGACGCGTAGTACTCGGATGCGATCTCCGAGGCTCGCTCCACCCAGACCTCGTGAACCGTCAGGCCGCGAATGTCCATTCCCAGGATCGCCCTGGCGTGCTCCTCGGCCTCGGAGCGGTCCTGGGCCACCTTGATCCCGCCGGCCTTGCCTCGCCCGCCGATCTGCACCTGGGCCTTGATGACGCATGGATAACCGATCTCGTCTGCCGCCGCCACCGCCTCCTCGGCGGTCTTGGCGGGCACCCCATCGGGCACGGGTACCCCGTGGCGGGCGAACAGCTGCTTGCCCTGATACTCGAGTAGGTCCATCGCCCGAGGACTGTATTGAAGTGCTCCGCGAGGGCGCTCCCCGGCGCTCTCGTGGCATCATCCCGCCGCCATGGCCATCCCGAAGAACATCACCTTCGTCACCTTCGACGTCTACGGCACCTTGATCGACTGGGAGACGGGGGTGTATGACGCCTTCAGCAAGGAGGCGGATCGCGACGGGTTCACGATTGAGCGCGACGAGCTGATCCCCCTTTTTCACGAGATCTCGCAGCAGATCGAGGCTGGGTCATATGAGCTCTATGCCGAGGTCCTGCGCCGGACGGCCGTGCAGATCGCCAAACGGCTGGGCTGGCCGCTCGAGCCATCACGCTCCGGCTTCCTGCCCGACTCGGTGCAGCGCTGGCCCCCGTTCAAGGAGACCAACTCGGTGCTTTCGAAGATCGCCAAGAAGAAGAAGGTGGGGTTGATCTCAAACATCGACGACAAGCTGCTGGGACAGACGCGCCGTCACATGCCGCTGGATTTCGACCTTGTCGTGACCGCCCAGCAGGTTCGCTCCTACAAGCCGGATCCCGCCCACTTCAACGAATGCGAACGGCGGATCGGCGGCAAGCGCGGCTGGGTGCACGTCGCTGCCAGCTACTACCACGACGTCGAGCCGTGTCTGAAGAAGAGGGTTCCGGTGGTCTGGGTCAACCGCTCCAAACAGCAGCTCGAGTCCAATCAGAAGAAGCCCGACGGAGAGGTGGCCAACCTCCGGGAGGCGGCCAAGCTGATCGGCGTCAGCTAGCTCGTGTCGGACGAACGATGGCTCTCCACTTCGGACAGTCCGAAGTGAATCGCCAAAGTTCGCCAGCCGGTCGCCCGACTCAGCCGGCCCCGTCGCTGATCACCACAAGCGTGTCGCCCGTGGCGATCGAAGATCCCACCGCGATCGGCAGCTCCACCACCTTCCCGGACTTGTGCGCGGTGATCTCGTTTTCCATCTTCATGGCCTCGATAACCGCGATCAGCGAGCCCTCCTCAACCGTCGCCCCCTGCTCGACCGCGACCTTTAGCACCGTGCCCTGGATCGGCGAGGACAGAGTGTCGCCGTCGGCTCCGGCTCCCGCCGCCCGGGCTCGCTCTGAGCGCCGGGGGGCGCGGGGGGCGGCCGCCGCTCGCGCGGCAGGGGCGGCGCCATTCACGGCCGAGCCCTCGAACGGCGGTCCGATCACCTTGACGTCGAACCGCTTGCCCGACACCTCAACGGTGTAGCTCTGTTCGAGGACGGCCGCCTCCTCGTCCTCGGCGGCCACGGGCTCCGGCTTGGGGAACGCCAGCTGCTTGAGCCAGGATCGATCCTCGATCAGGTCGCGGCCGGTCTCGGCATCTCCCCACTGGCGGGTCTGGAGGAATGTCTCGTGGAAGGGCAGGAGCGTCTTCAGCCCGCCGATCTCGTATTCGCCCAGGGCCCGCAGCATCCGCGAGGTGGCCTGCTCCCGGTCGACGTCCCAGACGATCAGCTTGGCCACCATGGGGTCGTACATCGGGCTGATCTCAGACCCGGGGCCGACACCGGAGTCGACCCGGATCCCCGGCCCCGCCGGCTCGCGGTAGGACGTGATCGTGCCCGGCGCGGGCGCGAAGTTCTTGGACGCGTCCTCGGCGTTGATCCGGCACTCGATCGCGTGGCCCCTGAGCACGACCTCCTCCTGGGAGATCGACAGTGGCTCTCCGGCTGCCACGCGGATGCCCTCCTTGACGATGTCGATACCGGTCACCATCTCGGTCACGCAGTGCTCGACCTGGACGCGGGTGTTCATCTCCAGGAAGTAGTACTCGGCCTCCTCGGCCCCCTCGTGCGTGACCAGCAGGCCCTCGATCGTGCCCGCGCCGGTGTATCCCACCGCCGCCGCGCCCTCCGTGGCGATCTTGCCGATGCGAGCGCGGAGCTCGTCGTCTACGGCCGGGGCGGGGGCCTCCTCGATCAGCTTCTGGTGGCGGCGCTGGACCGAGCAGTCGCGCTCTCCGAGATGAATTACGTTGCCGTGCTTGTCGGCCAGGACCTGAACCTCAACATGACGGGGATCGGGCAGGTAGCGCTCCAGATACACCGTGGGGTCCGAGAAGAACTTCTCCCCCTCGCGGGCGGCGCCTTCGAAGGCTTCCGCGAGCTTGTCCTCGGAGGCGGCGACGCGGAAACCCTTCCCGCCGCCGCCGCCCGCGGCCTTGACCGCGACCGGGTAACCGATCGTCTTGGAGATCAGCTTCTGGGCCTCCTTAACGGTCGAGACGGGTTCTGTGGTGCCCGGCACGATCGGGACGCCGGCTTCGGCCATCAGCTCCCGGGCCCGGGTCTTCGACCCCATGGCCTCGATCGCACTCGAGGGTGGCCCGATGAACGTGATCCCACGCTCCTCGAGCGCCGACGCGAAGGCCGCGTTCTCGGCCAGGAAGCCGTAGCCCGGGTGGACGGCCTCGGCACCGGAGCGCTCTATGGCATCGAGCAGCTTCTCGATGTTCAGGTAGCTCTCGGGGGCCGGCCCCGGGCCCAGCAGGAAGGCCTCATCGGCGCGCCTGACGTGGATCGCGTCGCGGTCCAGCTCCGAATAGACCGCCACGGTCGCGATCCCCATCTCCTCGCAAGCGCGAATGACTCTGACCGCGATCTCGCCGCGGTTTGCGATCAGGACCTTCGAGAACATGGGCGGGGAGCCACTTTACCGTCATGTGAACGGGCCAGCCGGCGGGCCCGAGACGCGTCTAGCTGGCCCCGACGACCATCCCCGCGCCGGCCGTGTCGCCCGTGGTCTCGTCGACGAGGATGAAGCTGCCGGTCGCCCGGTTCTGGGCGTAGGGGTCGATGATCAGCGGCGCGCTGGTGCGTAGCCGTACGCGGCCGATCTCGTTGAGGGCCAGCTCGGCCGCGCCCTCGTGGCCCAGGGTGTTGACGTCCACCCGGTGTTCGATCTCGGACACCACCGCCCGCGCGGACCGGGTGGTGTGCTTGATCGCGTAGCGCCCGTCCGCCCGGAGCGGGGCGTCGGTCATCCAGCACACCATGGCCTCCAGGTCGCGCGCGCTGAGGGGAGGATCCTGGGCGTCCACGATCATGTCCCCCCGGGAGACGTCGATGTGGTCTTGGAGGCGAACCGTCAGTGACATGGGCGGAAACGCGCACTCCCGCTGGCCCTCGAAGGTGTCGATCGCAGCCACACGACTGCGCTGTCCGGCCGGCAGCACCAGCACCTCGTCGCCCGGCCTCAATACCCCTCCGACCAGCTGGCCGGCGTAGCCGCGGTAGTCGTGGTGCTCCACGGATGACGAATTCGGCCGGATCACCCACTGGACCGGGAACCTGAGGTTGACGAGGTTGCGTGCAGGCGCGATCACCACGTGCTCCAGGTGGTAGAGCAGCGGAGGGCCGTCGTACCACGGCATCTGGAGCGAGCGCTCGACGACGTTGTCTCCGTGCAGAGCCGAGATGGGAATGAATGTCACGTCGGGCAGGCCCAGGCGCGCCGTCCAGTCGATCAGCTCCTCGACGATGCGCTCGAATACAGCCTCGTCGTAGCCCACCAGGTCCATCTTGTTGACGCACACCACCACGTGCGGAATTCGCAACAGCGAAGCGATGTAAGCGTGGCGGCGAGTCTGCTCGGAGACACCCTTCCGCGCGTCAACGAGGACCAACTGCATTTCGGCGGTCGAGGCGCCGGTGACCATGTTGCGCGTGTACTGCTCGTGCCCCGGCGTGTCGGCGATGATGAACTTCCGCTTTGGGGTCTGGAAGTATCGGTACGCGACGTCGATCGTGATCCCCTGCTCGCGCTCGGCCCGCAGCCCATCGGTCAACAGCGCCAAGTTGACGTAGTCGTCCCCCTGGCGCTCGGAGCTGGCCAGCAGGTGCTCCAGCTGATCTTCGAAGATCGCCTTGGAGTCGTGAAGAAGGCGGCCGATCAGCGTGGATTTGCCGTCGTCCACCGAGCCGGCGGTCGCGAACCGAAGCAGCTCAGCGGTCCGAGCGGGAGCGCGGTGGCCATTGGTCGTCGCGCCGGCCACGGGCTAGAAGTACCCCTCGCGCTTGCGATCCTCCATCGCCGCCTCGCTAACCCGGTCATCAGCACGGGTTTCGCCACGCTCGGTGATCCGGGTGGCGGCGATCTCCGCGACCACGTCCTGAAGCGTCCCTGCGGTCGAGCGGACCGCACCGGTGCAGGTCATGTCCCCGACCGTCCGGTAGCGGACGGAGGCCTCAAACGGCCGCTCGCCGTCGATCAGCTCCACGTATGGACTGAAGGCGTACAGCATCCCGTCGCGCTGGAACACCTGGCGGCGGTGGGCGAAATAGATCGAGGGCACCTCCAGCCCCTCCGAGCCGATGTACTGCCAGACGTCCAACTCGGTCCAGTTCGAGAGCGGAAAGACGCGGACGTGCTCCCCCTTTCGGATCCGACCGTTGTAGAGGTTCCACAGCTCCGGCCGCTGGCGCTTGGGATCCCACTGGCCGAAATCGTCGCGGAACGAGAACACCCGCTCCTTGGCACGGGCCCGCTCCTCGTCGCGCCGGGCGCCTCCGAATGCGGCGTCGAACCCGTGCTCGGCGATGGCGTCCAAAAGCGTCGTGGTCTGAAGCCGGTTGCGTGAGGCCCGGGGACCGGTCTCCTCGACCACCCGTCCGGCGTTGATCGACTCCTGCACGCTGGCCACGATCAGCCGCTCCCCCAGCCGGGAGATCAGGCGATCGCGGAACTCGAGCACCTCAGGGAAGTTGTGACCCGTGTCCACGTGCATGATCGGAAACGGGAACCGCGCCGGACGGAACGCCTTCTCCGCCAGCCTCAACAGCACCAGCGAGTCCTTCCCCCCGCTGAACAGGAGCACCGGTCGCTCAAACTCCGCGGCCACCTCGCGAAAGATGTGGATCGACTCCGCCTCCAGAGCCTCCAGGTGCGAGAGCTCATACGCCAAGGGGTTCACGCGCTGCTACCTGCCAGTCCAAGAATTCATTTCAGGGTGCCCGTGCGCCTTCCGGCTCACAGGTGGATGCCGCACTCGGTCTTGTCCTGTCCGGCCCAGCGGCCGGCGCGACCCTCTCCAGGCTGGGTGCAGGGCGCGCACCCAATTGATGCGTAGCCGCGGTCGTGCAGCGGGTGGTAGGGAAGGTCGTGGCTGTAGATGTAGTTCCACACGTCCTTCTCCGACCAGTCCGCGAGCGGATTGACCTTCCAGATCCCCCTCTTCGGGTCCTGTTCGACCTTCGGCGTCTCGGCTCGGGTGGGAGCCTGCTCGCGTCGGATGCCGGTGATCCAGGCGTCTACGTCGGACAGCGCACGCTCCAGCGCCTCCACCTTGGCCTGCCCGCAGCAATTCTGGGCAGTCCAGGGCCCGTCGGGGCTACGCGCGTCCACGACCTCGATCCTCACCCCGAAGCGGTCCTCGAACGCCCGCCAGGTCTGGAGCGTCTCGGGGAACAGGACGCCGGTGTCGATCATGAAGACGTGCGCCGCCGGCTCGACCTCGGTCAGCATGTGCACCAGCACCGACTCCTCCTTCTGGAAGGAGCAGGCCAGTGTCAGCCGCGGGTGGAAGCGGTCGACCGCGTAGGCGATCACATCCTCGGCGGATGCTGTCTCGATGAGCTCTGGAGCGGCGATGGCCATGACTCTAGACGGCGCACTCCCCTTCGCCACGAATGACTTCGAACGGCCCGGAGCGGGCCCAGTCGACGAAGAAGTTCATGTTCTCGAGACTGAATTCGACCGGCATCGCCAGATCCTTGACTCGGGCCTCGAACTCCTTGGCGCCCACGCGGTCCGCGAAGGCGTTGAACTCCTCGCCCTCCGCCCGCTCTGATTCGTAGTACCGCACCCAGCGCTCGACGGCGTCGGGCACTCGCTTGGCCGGCAGGCGCGCCTTCAGGCGCTGGCCATAGCGGACCTCACCACCCTCGTAGGAGCCACCGATGTGCGGGATGTAGGCAGGGATGGTGTGCTCGCCGACCTTGATCGACGCCCCATAGAAGCCAATGTTGGCGATGTGGTGCTGGCCGCAGCCGTTGGGGCAGCCACTCATCTTCACGTGGATCCGGCGGCTCAGCTCGTCGTCGATGTCCATCTGGACGACCCGCTCCTGGATGGCCTCGTTCAGGCCCATGGAGCTCGTGATCCCGAGCTTGCAGGAGTCGGTGCCGGGGCAGCTGACCACGTCGGTGATCTCGTCGGCGCCGGCGCCCCCCAGGCCCAGCTCGTCAAGGCGCCGCCACACCTC
>DAIPIC010000001.1:0-56249 GCA_036771025.1 Solirubrobacteraceae bacterium | reverse complement strand
GCAGGATCAGGTTCTGATGCACGCTGGTCCGCGCATAACCGCCCGTGTATTCGCGCATGATCTGGGCCAGCCCGCGGAACTGCTCAACAGTCAGGTCGCCACGCGTGACCTTGACCTCGACGGTTGAGAACCCGTCCTGGCGCTGAGAGCGGACGTTGGTCTCTACAAACCGGTCGTAATCGGACAGGTCTCCGTTGGGGCTGGCGGTCGTCTGAGGCTTCGGTGGAGCGTTGGCCTCCTCCTCGTCCTCGAACAGCAGCTCGTCGAGGGTGAAGTCGCGCTCGGAGACCCAGTCGCCCTGAAGCTCCTCCTCCACCAGCTCGCGGAACTCATCGATCCCGATCTTGTCGATCAGGACCTTGATCCTGGCCCGGGCGCGGTTCACCCGCAGCCACTCCTGGCGATCGAAGATCCTGACCACGGCCTCGGTGACCTTCAGGTAGTCGCCGTTGTCGAGCTCGACGAACTCGTACAGGGTCGGCGCTAGGCGCGGCATGATCGAGGTTCCGCCCCCCACCCGCACTTCCACGCCGCGCACGCCATCCCGTACGCGGGGCAAGAACGCCATGTCGTGGATCTTGGTGATCGCGTTGTCCTCGTCCGTGGCCGCGAACGCCGTCTTAAACTTGCGCGGCATCGCCTGCGTCGTGGGGTGGCGCACGAAATAGCGGACATACGCCCCGGCGTACGGGGTGATGTCGAAGAGCTCTCCACTTAGGGTCCCTGCGCGCGGATCGCCGGTCACGTTGCGCATCGTGTTCCCGCACCCCTCGCGCGAGGAGAGGCCCGCGTCCCCGAGATCGCGGATCAGGTTCGCAGCTTCTGGCAGGGGCACGTGGTGCATCTGGATGTTCTGCCTGGTCGTGATGTGGCCCTTGCGAAGCGGGACGTACTTCTCGATCCCGGCCGCGAACGCATCCAGCTGGTCCGGGGTCACACCGCCCAGCGGCAGCTTGACCCTGATCATCTGGACGTCCGGCTGGCGCTGGCCGTAGACGCCTTGCTTGAGTCGGAACTTGATGAATTCCTCGCCCTCCAGCTCACCCTTCAGATAGCGGGTCGACTCCGTATCGAAGTCGTCAAACTCGCGCTGGAGGATGGGGATAATGTGTCCCGGGACGTCCTTCAGCACCTCGGGGTTCTCGAGCGAGCCCTCGCGGGCGCCGACCCATCCGGGCGCTCCGGCCTTGGCGCTCTCCCGCTCGGGGCTATCGACTGACGCGCGCTCCATCATCAAAAAGGTATCAAAGCCGGTCCGGTTACATCCATTTTGGGATGACCGGCGCCGCGGCGGCATTAGCAGCCGCCGCGGCAACCGGCGCGCTCCTCAGTCGGCAACCGGCGCAAGGCCGGCATCTGCGCTGGGGGCGACGCGATGCCTAGCGAGCGCCGCGCGTCGACGAGCGCGGCTGCGGGCTCCCGTCCACATGGGCGGGCCCGGAAGATTGGAAGGCGAAGGAGCGGCTGCTAGCTCCGCTCGGTATGACACTGCGCCCAGCCCCCTTCAGTTGTAACCCCGGATTGCCCAATCGCCGGACGCGATCCGGCCTAAAAACCACCGATCCTGACCGTCCCACACGTGGGGGCGGATGTCAAGGCCGAGCAGCGAGCGAAGCCGCTGCTTTCGCCGCGGCGCGCGCTAGGTGGTCAGGACCACGGGAGCGGGGGCTCCGGAGCTAGCGCCACCCCTTCGTAGAGGGCGGCCCGCTGCCAGGGGCTGCGCCGCGGCGCGGGAGGAATGGGGCGCGGAGCCGTCTCGCGCATGAACCGCTCGAGCGCCGCGACCACCGCCGCCGCCTCCTCGGGCGAGGCCCCGGGAGCGATGATCTTCAGCAGTGGCCGGCGGTTCACCTCGCCGAGGGTATCGTCCGCCGCCCATGCCAGAGCTGCCCGTCCTCAACCACGATGCGGTGCTCAACGCGGTATCGCCGACAGAGGCCATCGAGCGGGTCCGGGAAGGGCTGGTTCGGTTCCACGCCGGCGACTGGGCAATGCCTCCCAAGATCTACCTCGACAGCCCCCCATTTGGCGATTTCCGCGCGATGCCCGCGCGGGGCGAAGGACTGGCACTGCTCAAATGGGTGACATCGTTCCCCCAGAACCCGTCCCGGGGACTGCCGACCGTCACCGGCGTTATCTGCCTCTCAGATGCATCTACCGGCGAGCCGCTGATGCTGATCGATGCTCGGTCGGTCACGGCGCTGCGGACCGGCGCCGTGGCCGCAGTGGCCACCACCGCGCTGGCAGCTCCCGAGTCCCGCTCGGTAGGGATCATTGGCTGCGGCCTGCACGGTGCATGGGTCGCCCGCTGCCACGCCGTCGCCGGCTACCGGCGGGGCATCTGCCACGACGTCCGCCCCGAGTCTGCCGCTGCCCTGGCCGCCGAGCTCGGGTGGGCGGCCGGCTCGCGAGAGGAGGCCCTTCGGTGCGATGTGGTGTGCTGCATCACGCCGGGCGAGGAGATAGTCGTCGATGCCGGGAGTCTGCGGCCCGGCCTGCACCTGAACATGCTGGGCGCCGACGGGGCGGGCAAGTCCGAGGCGAGCGTCGGGGCCGTGGCTTCATGCGCGCTGTTCTGCGACGAGTGGGAGCAGGCATCGCACGGCGGAGAGTTGACCGCCGCCATTGCCGCGGGCCTCGTGGCCCGCGAGGAGGTGACTGAGCTCGGCGCGGTGCTGGCGGGCGAGGCACCGGGCCGCCCAGGACCCGAGGCGGCCACCATGTTCGACTCCACGGGACTCGCCGTCCAGGATCTGGCGGTCGCCGCGGCTGCGCTCGAGGCGTGGCGGGCGGGTACCGTATCGGCCCAGGTGGTGGGGCTTTAGTGACGGGCTGGATGGGCCGATGAAGATCCTCGTGCGCTGCAAGCTTGCTCTGATCGCACTGCTTGCAACGTTTGCGCTGCTTGCGCCGAGCGCCGCTGCCGTCGTGACGCACCAGCCCAACGGTCGCTTTCTGAGCGTCGCCCCCAAGAGAGGGGTGTCCGCGGCATCGATCGCCGGTTCGGTGGCCGCCCAGCACGCCGCGATACCTCTATCGAGCAACGGCAACCTCGACTACCACAGCGGACCGGTAATGCGCTCGAGCGCTCCCTACCTGATCTTCTGGGTGCCGGCGGGCGAGGCGATCGGCGGCGCCACCCAGTCCGTGCTCGAGAGCTACTTCGCCGACGTGGCCGCGGATAGCGGCAAGTCCTCCGATGTCTACGGCGTCGACCGCCAGTTCACCGACGGCGCCGGGTTCGCGGATTACAGGCAGCAGTTCTCCTCCTCGGCCCAGGCCATCGTCGATACCCAGCCCTACCCCACCTCGAACAACTGCTCCAGCACCAGCGCCTCGTATCCGACCTGTCTCACCGACGCTCAGCTCAGATCGGAGATCGCCCGCCTGATCGCGGTCAACGGCCTCCCGACCGCCGGAGCGAGCTCGGCGTCGGAGCTCGACCAGAACGCCCCGATCTATTTCGTCGTGCTGCCGGGCGACGTCAATGAATGCTCGTCCACCGCGGACTGCGCCGACAACAAGTTCTGCGCCTACCACTCCGTCTTCACCGACGGCAGCAGCCGCGTTCTGTATGCGTCGATTCCGACGCTGGACGCGGCGCTCGATCCCAAGGCATGCCAGGCCGATGGCAACGCATCCGTGCAAGCACCCAACGGAGACCCGATCGGAGACGTCGCGGCCAAGTACCTGAGCCACGAGGACTCAGAGACGATCACCGATCCGCTGGGTAGCGGCTGGTGGAACAGCGCCTCAGGCTTCGAGGATGGGGATAACTGCAACGTCGCGGGTGCGTTCAACCCCAACGCTGGCACCAACCCGAATGCATTCACTCCCACGCTCGGGGGCAGCGCCGCGGCCGGGACGCTCTACAACCAGTCGATCAACTCCGACCGCTACTACATCCAGAGCGAGTGGAGCAACGGCGACGTCAACTGCGAGCTGCGGCCTTCTGCGGGGGCGATCTCGGCGAGCTTCTCGTCCTCGGCGAGCCCGGTAACGGGGACGCCTGTCAGCTTCGACCCCAGTGCCAGCAGCAGCTCGAACGGCTATTCCAGCGTCAGCTGGGACTTCGGCGACGGCGCGACGAGCTTCGATAACAGCGGCGCCGGCCCCGGCTCCGTGTCCCACACCTACGGTGCGGCCGGCAGCTACACGGTCACGTTCACGATCGTGGATCCGAAGGGCAGGCTCTCCCGAGCCAGCCACCAGGTGACGGTGACAGGAGGCACTCCGCCGCCGCCGCCGCCACCGCCGCCGCCGGGAGGGGGCGGCACACCGCCGCCCACCGGAACGGGAGGCCCACCGGCGCCGCCCGGGGGGAACGTCCCCGCGCCGCAGCAGACCGACGAGCCCCCCACCGCGGCATACGTCGTCAAAACCCTCCATCGCGGCACGGGCCAGCCCGTGAGCTTCGACGCGTCTCGCTCCAGCGATTCGGACGGGTCGATCGTGGCTTATGCCTGGAACTTCGGCGATGGATCGGTCGGGGCGGGCGCCCACGTGACCCACGCCTTCAAGAAGCCCGGCACTTACACGGTCACGCTCGGCATCACCGACAGCTCCGGGCTGACGGCCAGCACGTTCCAGACGGTGACCGTCTTCAAGGCCAAGGTCACGGGCGTTGCGGTCAGGAACAAGACGACGAACGGCGCGACGATCCTGGTGACGGTAAACGCCCCGGGGAAGCTGTTCGGGGTGGGCAAGCCGGTCAAGGTCACCCAAGCGGGCGTCGCGAAGCTCAGGCTCAAGCTGAGCAACGCTCAGCACAGCAGCCTGGCCAGCGGCGGAAAAATGAACGTGGCGCTCAAGATCCGGTTCGTGCCGTCCACCGGGATGGCCTCGAGCCGGAAGCTGACAGTCAGGTTCTGAGGAGCCGCTCGCGACGCGGCGCTACAGCGGGATGTTCCCGTGCTTGCGCTTGGGACCCGGCTCGCGCTTGGTCTCGAGCGTCTCGAGCGCAGTGATCACCTTGGGCCGCGTCTCGTGGGGCACGATGACGTCGTCGATGTATCCCCGCTCGGCGGCGACGAATGGATTGGCGAAGTGGGCCTTGTAGTCGGTGATCAGCTTCTGCCTACGGGTGTCCGGGGTCGGAGACGAACTGATGTCTCGGCGGTAAATGATGTTGACGGCGCCCTCCGGTCCCATGACCGCCACCTCCGCCGACGGCCAAGCGAAGTTGAAGTCCGCTGCCAGGTGCTTTGACCCCATGACGTCGTAGGCCCCGCCGTAAGCCTTACGGGTGATGACCGTGATCTTCGGCACCGTGGCCTCGGCGTATGCGTACAGGAGCTTCGCCCCGTGGCGGATGATCCCGCCCCACTCCTGGTTGGTCCCCGGCAGGAAGCCCGGCACGTCGCAGAAGGTGAGGATCGGAACGTTGAACGCGTCGCAGGTACGAATGAAGCGTGCGGCCTTCTCCGAGGAATCGATGTCGAGCACGCCGGCCAGCTGATTGGGCTGGTTGCCGACGACCCCGATCGAGTATCCGTTGAGGCGGGCGAGGCCGCACACGATGTTTCGCGCGTAGTGCTCGTGGACTTCGAAAAATTCGCCGTCGTCCACCACCAGGCGGATTGCGTCACGCATGTCGTAGGGCTTGTTGGGACTGTCGGGGACGACATGATCCAGTTCCTCGTCCATCCGCAGCGGATCGTCCGTGGGCTGCACCCGCGGCGGGAGCTCGAGGTTGTTCTGCGGCAGGAACGAGAGGAGGTAGCGGGTGTCCTCGAGGCACTGGTCCTCGTCGTCGGAGGCGAAATGAGCGACGCCCGACTTCGAGTTGTGCGACATGGCGCCACCCAGCGACTCGAAATCGACCTCCTCGCCGGTGACCGTCCTGATCACGTCGGGGCCGGTGATGAACATGTGCGAGGTCTCCTTGACCATGAAGATGAAGTCCGTGATCGCCGGTGAGTACACGGCGCCGCCGGCACAGGGCCCCATCACCAGGCTGATCTGCGGAATCACGCCGGACGAGCGGACGTTGCGGATGAACACGTCCCCGTACGCCCCGAGCGAGACGACGCCCTCCTGGATGCGGGCGCCACCGGAGTCGTTCATCCCGATCACGGGGCAGCCGATCTTGGCCGCCAGGTCCATGATCTTGCACATCTTCTCGCCCATCACTTCTCCCAGCGAGCCGCCGAACACGGTGAAGTCCTGGCTGAAGACGCACACCCGCCGACCCTCGATCGTGCCGTGCCCCGTCACCACGGCGTCGCCGTAGGGCCGGTTCTTCTGCATCTCGAACTCGTAGGTGCGATGACGTACGAACGTGTCGAGCTCCTGGAAGGACCCCGGATCTAGGAGCTTCTCGATCCGCTCCCGAGCGGTGTACTTGCCCTTCTCGTGCTGCTTGGCGACCGCGGCCTCCGAGCCCGAGTGGACCGCCTCCTGGCGGATCTCGCCCAGCTGGGCCAGCCGTTCGTCGTAGGTCTCGGGGGCTTTGTCGCGCATGGCCCGCGAGTGTATCCCCGCGTTGGCGCCTGGCGGCTACGCCCGGGAGAACGGCCGATGGTGAGCCTGGCCGAGGCTCTCGAGGGCCGCCGCCAGGGCCTCCCCGGGCTGGCTCGCGTCGGCTGGCTCTCGCGCGTGGGAGGCCTCGCTTACGCGGGCCGGCTCCGGGGACGCGGGTGGCTCGGGCGTCGGTTGCTCCGCGGCCGGCTCGGGCGGCGGTTGCTCCGCGGCCGGCTCGGGCGGCGGTTGCTCCGCGACCGGCGCCGCGGGCTCGACCCACGGCCGCTCCGGGCTGAACCAGCGCATCATGCGTGCGAAGAGCCGGCCGCGGGGCGGCTCGTCCGGCCGTACGTTACGGGGCGGCTCGTCCGGCCGTACGTCGCGGGGCGGGTCGTCCGGCCGTGCGCCACGGAGCGGCTCGTCCGCCGGCGGCTCGGTACTGGCCTCACGCGGCGCGGGACGCGGCTCTGGTTCGGGCGCCTGCGGCTCGGGCTCTGTCTTCGCGGCCTCCGTCTCCACGTCCTCGACCGCAGCCGTCGAGCACGTCAGCGTCACGCGGGTACCCCATCCCGAGGGCTCGAGCTTGACCGTGCCGCTCGTGCGATCGCCCTCCCAGGCGACGGTGTGCTCGGGCTCGAGCTTCGTTATCTGGATCTCGCCGATGGAGTCCCCGAAATGCTTCGACAGCGACTGGGCATCGCTGCATTCGGCCCACAGCTCCGGTGGAGACTTCAGCAGGGTACGACTCGCCTGTTGCTCGTTCATGGCCCCGGGTTTCGTGCGTCCCGGCGCGACTCCTGCCGCGCGCGAGGAGCGGGAAGATGGCCTGCATGGAGGCGAGCGCTACGGGCCGCCGCAGATGGAGGCCTGGATACCGAGCATTAGCTACGGGGACTCGGCGACCACGTACACGCCACTCGGGGCCTGCAACAGCTCAAGCGTCCGTCGCGCCGCCTCCTCGACGTGGATCCGCGGCTGGTCGGGCACGCGGTCACCGCCATAGGTGTCCGGTCCGTAGAACGTTCCGTACTCGAGGACGACGCCGCCGGCGTCCAGCACCAGGCGCTCGTGCCCTTCGACCGCCTCGCCTCCGGCCGGCGGCCGCCAGGCAATGCTCTGGGCGATCAAGCGCTCGGCTCCCGCCGCTTTCATGGCCGCGATCAGGTTGCGGGTCCCTTCGGTGCGCATCCGGTTGTTTCGGTCCCGGTAGTCGCCGATCTGATCGGCGTGATCCGGCAGATCGGTCAGCTGGTGCATGACCAGCTCGGTCCCGAACCGAGTCACTTCCTCGCTCAGGGCATCGGCGTCGTAAACGTCGCAGAGGACCGGCTCGGCGCCGAGCTCGCGCAGCATTTCGGTCTTGCCCGGGGAGCGGGTCATTCCCGCCACCTGGTGTCCGTCGCCGACGAGCAGCGGGATCAATCGGACGCCGATGACCCCGCTGGCCCCGGCCAGAAATATCCGCATCAGAAGGTCGGCTGGTACTCGCCGAATACGTCCTTCATGGCGCCGCAGACCTCTCCCATCGAGCAACGGTCCTTGAGCGCCTGACGAAGTACCGGCAACAGGTTCTCCGTGCCCCTGGCTGCTTCACGGACCTCGTCCAGGCGGCTCTCCACGAGCTGCTGGTCGCGGTCTGCCTTGAACGCCTTCAGCCGCTCGACCTGCTGGCGCTCTGACTCCGGGTCGACGCGCAGGATGTCCGGCACTTCGACCCCCTTCTCGTCGACGAACTTGTTGACCCCAACGACGATGTCCTGGCCCATGCGGTAGCGCTCCTGGTAGCCAAACGCCGACTCCTCGATCTCGTTCTTGATGAAGTCGATGGCGTTCACCGAACCGCCCAGCTCGTCGACCTTCGCTATCAGCTCGGAGGCGCGGGCCTCGATCTCGTCGGTCAGGGCCTCGATGAAGTAGGAGCCCGCGAAGGGGTCGACCGTGTCGGCGGCGCCCGACTCGTAGGCGATGACCTGCTGGGTGCGCAGGGCGATCTTGGCCGCCCGCTCGGTCGGGAGGGCCAGCGCCTCGTCAAACCCGTTGGTGTGCAGCGATTGGGTGCCGCCGCACACGGCCGCAAAACCCTGGAGCGCGACGCGGACGATGTTGTTCTCCGGCTGCTGGGCGGTGAGCGTCACACCGCCGGTCTGGGTGTGGAACCGCAGCCGCCACGAGCGCTCGTCCTTGGCCCCGAACCGATCGCGCATGATCTCCGCCCACATCTTGCGGGCGGCCCGGAACTTCGCCACCTCCTGGAAGACGTTGTTGTGGCCGTTGAAGAAGAAGGCCAGCCGCGGTCCGAACCTGTCGATCTCGAGGCCGGCGTCAAGCGCGGCCTGCACGTAGGCGATGCCGTTGGCCAGCGTGAAGGCCACCTCCTGCACCGCCGAGCACCCCTTCTCCCGGAAGTGGTAGCCGGAGATCGAGATCGTGTTCCACTTCGGAACCCTCTCGTTGCAGTAGGCGAACAGATCGGTGGTGAGCCGGATCGCGCCCTCGGGTGGATAGATGAAGTTCCCGCGCGCGATGTACTCCTTGAGGATGTCGTTCTGGGTGGTGCCGCGCAGCTTGTCCGGGGCAACGCCCTGTTCCTCGCCGACCAGCTCGTAGAGCAGCAGGAGAACCGCCGCGGGAGCGTTGATCGTCATCGACGTCGAGACCTGGTCCAGCGGGATGGCGTCGAACGCGATCCGCATGTCGTCGATCGTGTCGATCGCCACGCCGGTGCGGCCCACCTCTCCCAGGCACCGGGGATTGTCCGAGTCGAGGCCCAGCTGGGTCGGGAGGTCGAATGCCATCGACAGACCGGTCGAGCCGTGCTCGAGCAGGTAGCGGTAGCGCTCGTTCGACTCCTTGGCGCTCGCGTACCCGGCGTACTGGCGCATAGTCCACAGCTGCTTGCGGTACATGTCGGGATGGATGCCGCGCGTAAACGGGTAATCGCCCGGCTCCCCGAGCCGCGCGGGGAGCTCGGACGGGAGGTCATCCTCGGTGTAGAGCTGCTCGATCTCGATTCCGGAGTCGGTGAACCGGCGAGGATCGTCGGGGCCGACGATCGGGGCGATGGTGCGGTTCTCGGGAGTAGTGGCCATGCGAGGCAGGTTACCTCCGGCCGCTGGCCCGCGGGCTATGCAGTGGCGCGAGCGCAGCGCCCACTCGTGCGACGTTATGTACCTCCAGCGGTCCCAACCTCGTACGAGTCGAGCCGCGCCGCGCCCGGACCCGGCCGGGCGGGCCCTCAGAGCACCTTTGACAGGAAGGCCTGGGTCCGCTCGTGGCGCGGATGGACGAGCACCTGGGCTGGCGGCCCGGACTCGACCACCAGCCCCTCGTCCATGAACACGACCTGGTCGGCGACCTCCCGCGCGAACCCCATCTCATGGGTGACGACGATCATCGTCATCCCGTCCCCCGCCAGCTGGCGCATCACGTCCAGCACCTCTCCCACCAGCTCGGGGTCGAGCGCGGAGGTGGGCTCGTCGAACAGCATCAGCTTCGGATGCATGGCCAGCGCCCGGGCGATCGCCACTCGCTGCTGTTGGCCTCCGGAGAGCGCGACGGGATAGGTATCGAGCTTGTCCTCGAGACCGACCCGGCCCAGTAGCTCCTGAGCTCGCCTTCGGGCCTCCTCCCGGCCTACTCCCGCGACACGCACCGGGGCAAGGGCCACGTTCTCGAGTGCGGGCAGGTGTGGGAATAGGTTGAAGTGCTGGAAGACCATCCCGATCTCCGCGCGCTTGCGCGCCACTTCGCGCTCGTGCAATTCGTGGAGCCTGCCGCCGGCCTCCCGGTAGCCGACCAGCTCACCGTCGACTGACAACCGGCCGGCGTTGATCTTCTCGAGGTGGTTCACGCAGCGCAGAAATGTCGATTTGCCCGAGCCGGAGGGGCCAAGCATCACCATGACCTCGCCGGGCTGTACCTCCAGGTCTATGCCATTCAGCACCTCCAGGCGTCCGAACCGCTTGTGAACGCCCTCGGCTTTGACCATCGCCGTCATCGACGGGGGCTGAGGGAGCCCAACCAGCGGGCCCCGAGGGACACGCGCTCGGCTCGCGTGAAGCCGCGGCCGAAGTGGCGCTCGATGAAGTACTGCAACACGTACGCGACGCTCGTCATCACCACGTACCAGATGCTGGCGACGATCAACAGCTGAATGGTCTTGTAGTTGGCGTTGTAGATCTGTTGGGCCTCGAACAGCAGGTCGAAAACGGCGCCGAGCACGATCACCAACGAGGTGTTCTTGAGCATCGAGATCGTCTCGTTGCCCGTGGGCGGGATGATCACCCGCATGGCCTGAGGCAGCACGATGAGTCGCATGATCTGAAGCCGCGTCATCCCTAGGGATTGGGCGGCGTCCGTTTGCCCCTCGTCTACGGAGATGATCCCCGCGCGGACGATTTCCGACATGTAGGCGCCCTCGTTTAGGCCCAATCCCAAGAGGGCGGCGACGAACGGCGTGATCAGCGAATTGGCATTGGCATGGATGAACGAGGGCCCAAAGGGCACGCCGAGGTCGATCGTCGGATAAAGGGCGGCGATGAACCCCCAGAACAACAGCTGGACGAGCAATGGCGTGCCACGGAAGAACCAGACGTAGAACCAGCTCGCGCCAGACACCAGGGGGCTTGGCGAAAGGCGCATCACGGCCGAGACGATGCCCAGCACGATCCCGACTGCCATGGACAGCGCTGTCAGCTCGAGCGTCACCGTGACCCCGTGGAGGATCCGCGGGTCGAATAGGTAATGACCGACGAGACCCCACTCGAACCGGCTGTTGGTGGCGATCGAGCGGATGATCGACGCCAGCACGACAACCACGATCGCCGACGCGATCCACCGTCCTGGGCGCCGGACCGGGACGGCCTTGATGTCCTCAGGCCGCCCCGTCCGTTGCTTATCGGTCAGCCCGGAGGTACTCACCTCTGAGCCGTAGTGTGGCGCCTAGCTCGTCGCGCCGTTGATCTTCGGATTGCTGATCGCCGCGCTTTCGAGCTGCCACCTCTTGAGGATCGTCACGTACGTCCCCTTCTGCATCAGCACCTTGAGCGCCGCGAGAACTGCCTTGTCCATCCCGTTCTTCTTCGGGAGTGCCAAGCCGTAGGGGGCGACCCCGAAGGTCGGGCTGGACTGCACCTGAACGCCCAACTTCCTGACCTGGTAGGCGATGATTGGCGAGTCCGCGAAATCGACCTGGGCGCGACCGCTGCGCAGGGCCAGGTTGGCCCCATTCTGGTCCGGAAAGACGAGCAGCTTGATCGCCTTCTTTCCCGCTGCCGCGCACTTCTTGTTCTGAGCCTGCGCATCACTCAGCTCGGTCGTCCCGGCCTCGACGGACACGGTGAGACCGCAGAGGTCTGGAAGCGCCTTCGGGCTGACACCGGTTCCGGCCTTCGTCAAAAACGCCTCCCCGACGTCCAGATACGTCACGAAGTCAACGGTCTTTTCCCTGGCCTTCGTGTCGGTGAATGACGAGGCCCCAACGTCATATTTACCCGCCTGCAGCCCGGGGATGATGCTGGCGAACGGGACGTTGACGACCTTGTCCCTGAGGCCCATCACCGCGGCTATCGCCTTCACCAGGTCCGGGTCCATCCCGATGACCGTGTGGCCGTCGGGAGCGATGAACTCGTTCGGTGCGTAGCTTGCGTCAGCAGCGACGGTCAGCGTGCCCTTGGACTTCACCGCCGCCGGTACCAGCTTCTGTACTGAGGGATCGGCCGCGACAGCCGGCGCCGATGTCGTCGCGGTCGTACTGCTCGTCTTCTTGCTGCCGCCGCATGCCGTCGTGGCCGCCAATGCCACAGCGGTCAGGGCTACCGCGGACCAGCTCCTCGTACTTCCCATGCGACTCCTTCCTCGTCGAACGTCGGCAGGATATGCGGAGGGAGGGCCCGGCCCCGAGCTGTTAACGGAGTGCCAACACTGGCGTTTGAGCGCCCCTCGCGTAGCCTTCGATCCATGCACGTGCGCGTGCGGCTGTTCGCGATCCTCAGAGATCGCGCCGGCGGCTCAGATCAGGTTGAGCTCGAGCTCCCCGACGGCGCGGTGGTCGCCGATGCCATCGAGCGGATGCGGCATCTCACCGACGGCGTCCCGGTCGTCATGGCGGTCAACCATGAGTACGCCGAGCCGCAGGCCCCGTTGCATCCCGGCGACGAGCTGGCACTGATCCCGCCGGTATCCGGAGGTGACTCGCGGCCGGCGGAAGCGGTGCACGTCCGCGTCTCCGAAGAACCGCTGTCGGCCGAATCGCTGCGCGAGATGGTCCGCGATCCGCATGCCGGGGCCGTCGTCACCTTCGAAGGGGTCACGCGGGAGGTCTCAGCGCTCGAATACGAGGCCTATGCCGAGATGGCCGAGCGCCAGATCGCGGAGGTCGTGACGAGGGCCGTGGAGCGCCACGGACTGTGCGCCGCGGCCGCCGAGCACAGAGTGGGGACCGTGCCTCTCTCTGAACCGTCGGTGGTCGTGGCGGTGTCCGCCCCCCACAGGGCCGAGGCATTTGCCGGTGCTCGCGAGATCATCGACCGAATCAAGGATCAGGTGCCGATCTTCAAGCAGGAGGAGGGCCAGTGGGTGAGCGGCTCGACGCCGACCGTCGAGGGCTGAGCGCTCTGCCCGCGGTCCACGAGCTGGCCGCGGCACTCGAGGCTCCGCACGCACTGGCCGTCGTGGCCGCCCGGCGGGCGATCGAGGAAGAACGGGACCGCATCCTGGCTGGCCGGCCAGCCGGCAGCCAGGGGGTGACGGCGAGGGCGAGCCGTCTCGTCATGGAACTGCAACGGCCCTCGCTCCGGCCCGTGCTCAACGCCACAGGGGTGATCGTGCACACCAATTTGGGTCGGGCCCCATTGGGTGCCGCCGCGCGCGACGCGGTGGCCTCAGCGGCGCAGGGATACTCGAATCTCGAACTCGACTTGGACAGCGGACAACGAGGTTCGCGGCAGGCGCACGTGGAGCAACTGCTCTGCCAGCTGACCGGCGCCCAAGCGGCCCTTGCCGTCAACAACGGCGCTGCGGCCGTGCTGCTGGCGGCGGCAGCGCTGGCTGGACGCCAGCGGGCGATCGTAGTCTCTCGGGGGCAGCTGGTGGAGATCGGGGGCGGATTCCGGATCCCCGAGGTGATCGCTCAGTCAGGCTCCGAGCTGGTCGAGGTGGGAACGACCAATCGCACCTCGCTTGCCGACTACCGGCGCGCGCTCGACTCGCTCGGCGACCGTGCGGGTGCGATCCTCCGCGTGCACCAGTCGAACTTCCGGGCGCTTGGCTTCGTCTCCGATGTGGCGATCGAGCCGCTGTGCGCGCTTGGGGTGCCGGTGATCGACGACGTGGGCTCCGGCGTGCTGGCCGAGCCCCTGGAGGATGAGCCATCGCTGAGGCGGTCCGTGGCCGCGGGTGCGGCACTGGTGTGCTGCTCGGGCGACAAGCTGCTGGGCGGACCACAATCCGGCCTGCTTCTCGGCACCGCGACGGCGGTCGCGAGTGCTCGATCGCACCCCCTGGCGCGTGCCGTTCGGATCGACAAGCTCTCGCTGGCGGCCCTGGAGGCAACTCTGTCGCTGTACCGCGAGCCCGATCGAGCCCGGCGGGAGATCCCGGTCCTGGCCATGCTGTGCTCAAGCGAGGAAGAGCTCGCCGGTCGCGCCCGAAAGATCTGTGTCGCGCTCGGCTCCGAGGCGGCGGAGATCGTTTGGGCCAGCGCGAAGGTCGGCGGCGGAGCGCTGCCGCTGCTGGAACTCGAAGGACCGGTGGTGGCGATCGACGACCGTCGCGGCGCCGACGCGTTGGCCGCTTCCCTGCGTGCCGGCGACCCGCCCGTGATCGCGCGCATCCGCGAGGGCCGTGTTCTCCTGGATCCCCGCACGCTGACAGATGAGGAGGCAGACCTGGTCGCCACCGCGGTCCGAAGTGCGCTGCGATGAATGGCCCGCTCACGCTCGGGACCGCCGGCCACATCGACCACGGCAAGACTGCGTTGATCCGCGCGCTGACCGGCGTTGACACGGACCGGCTGCCGCAGGAGCGCGCCCGTGGGATCTCGATCGAACTCGGCTACGCCAGCCTGGCGCTGCCTTCGGGCCGGAAGCTGTCCGTCGTCGATGCGCCCGGACACGAGCGGTTCGTGCGCACGATGGTCGCCGGCGCGACGGGGATCGACCTGTATCTGATGACGGTGGCGGCGGACGACGGCGTCATGCCCCAGACGCGCGAGCACGCCGCCGTGCTTCGCGCGCTGGACGTCGAAGCGGGCGTGGTCGCTGTCACCAAGCGCGACCTCGCCGATCCCGAGCCGGCGATGCTGGAGTGCGCCGATCTCCTGCCTGGGGCAAGTTCGATCCTGGCGGTTTCGTCGCGCACCGGCACCGGGCTAGATGAGCTTCGCGCGGCGCTTGACGAGACGGCCGCCGGGGTGAGCAGCCGCGGGGAGCGCGCCGGCCCCGCGCGGCTGCACGTCGATCGCGTGTTCACGATTCGGGGCGCCGGCACGGTCATCACAGGGACGCTGTGGTCTGGCGACGTGGGCCGGGGAGACGAGATGGAGCTTCTGCCCGCGGGCAAACGTGTGCGTGTACGGGCAGTCCAGGTGCACGATGAGGCCGTCGAGCGGGCGCCCGCCGGGCAGCGGGTGGCGGTGAATCTGACCGGCGTTGCGGTCCCGGAGGTCGGGCGGGGGGACGTGCTGGCGTCCGCCGACTCGGGGCTCGCCCCGACCTACAGGCTCGACGTGTCGTTGTCGTTCGCAGACGACGAGCCGCAGCACTCGGAGCGCGTCCAGATCCACCACGGCACTCGCGAGAGCCCGGCGCGCCTCGCCTGGCTTGGCGGCCCCTTCTGGCAGGTGAGGCTCGAGCAGCCGCTCGTCCCCGCGGCGCGCGACCGCATCGTCGTTCGCCAGATCGCCCCCCCTGACACGCTCGGCGGCGGCATCGTCTTGGATGCTCATCCCAAGCGGCACGGGCCGAGCCGCGAGCTGCTCGCCCGGCTGGAGCGCCTGGCTCGGGGGGAGAAGATGCCGGATGACATTGAGGAGAGGAGCAAAAGCGCGGGCGCGCGGGCGCGCGGGGGCAACTCGGGCAAGCCGGTTGCCCCCGGCCGGTTGCCGCCCAGCGCCACGGCTCTTGAACGGCGACTGAAGGACGCAGGCTTCGAACCGCCTCTCGAGTCAGACCTCGACACCGACGACCTCGCAGCTCTGCGCTCGGCCGGCCGCGCCATCCGTGTCTCGAAGAGTTTGCATTACCACCCCGACGTGCTGGCGGAGGTCAGACGCCGGGTGCTCGAGCTCGCGCAGCGCCATCAGGGACACGTCACGCTGGCTCAGCTGCGCGACGAGCTCGGAACGTCACGGAAATTTGCCCAGGCGCTGCTCGAGCATCTTGACTCGGAGAAGGTCACGATCCGGCGCGGAGACCTGCACCACGTGCGGCGCCTGAGCGCTCGCGACGGGCGATGACCGGTGCCCCTCGCCGGCTCCACCTCGGGGCCTTCGATCAGGCCCAGGAGGGGTGGCTCAACACCGACGTAACCCCACATCTGTTCGTGGCGCGCGTGCCGGGCCTGGCTCGGCTGCTGCACCTTCTCGGTCTGATCGACGAGGATCGATACACCGCGCACCGCCACGGGAAATTCGGTCGCTTGCGGTACCTCGACGTGGCGCGACGATTCCGCTTCGACGACGACACCTTCGAGGCCGTGTATGCCTCTCACCTGCTCGAGCACCTGGACCCCGGCGTGGCGGAGCGGTGCCTCAGAGAGGTGCATCGTGTGCTTCGCCCGGGAGGGATCATTCGAGTCGCCGTCCCCGATCTGGATGAGGTCGTGGCGCAGTACGACCCCGCCGCCCCCGATGATTTCCTTGCCGGGCTCTACGACGCGCACAGCGGGCGGCGCAGTCACACCTCGCGCCACCGCTGGATGTACAACGCCGGATCGCTCGACGAGCTTCTGCGGCGCGTCGGGTTTCATGAAATTGAGCGCTGTGAGTACCGCCAGGGCCGTTGTCCGGACGTCGAGACGATCGAGACTCGGCCGTGGTCGCTATTTATGGAGGGGTTGAAATGACCAGCAGCCAGAGCGATAAAGCCGCCCACTTCCTCGAGTTGCACAACATGAGCTCTCCGTTGCTCATGCCCAACGCGTGGGACCTCGGCTCGGCGCGGGTGCTTGAGGGTTTGGGGTTCGAGGCGCTGGCCACCACCAGTAGCGGCTACGCCGCGACGCTGGGGCGGCTCGACTACTCGGTCTCCCGCTCGGAAGCGCTCTCGCACGCGGCGAACATCGTTGGGGCCACGGAGCTGCCGGTGTCGGCGGACTTGGAGAACGGGTTCGCGGACGAACCGCAGGAGGTCGCCGAGACGATCAGGCTGGCTATGGACGCCGGCCTCGCCGGCTGCTCGATCGAGGACTTCACGGGCGCCCAGGACGATCCCATCTACGACCTTCAGCTGGCGGCCGAGCGCGTGGCGGCCGCGGCCGAAGCGGCGCACGCCACGCCGGTCCGCCTTGTGCTGACGGCCCGCGCGGAGAACTACCTCCATGGCCGTCCGGACCTGGACGACACGCTTGAACGCCTGAGGGCCTACCAGGAGGCCGGCGCCGACGTCCTCTATGCGCCGGGGATCACAGACGAAAGCGACATCCGCTCGATCGTCGATTCAGTGGAGCGTCCCCTGAACGTGCTCGCCCGGCCACAGCTGCCCCCCGTCGCTCGGCTCACCGAGCTCGGCGTAAGCCGGGTCTCGGTCGGAGGCGCGTTCGCGTTCGCCGGCTTGGGCGCCCTGGACCAGGCCGCCCGCGAGCTCCGTGAACAGGGCACCTACGGATACGCCGAGCTGGCGACGGCTGGCCTCCGCGCGGCCCGCCGCGCGTTCAGAGAGTGATCAGAGCGCGCCGCCGGCCGCCGGTGGCGCCGTCGGGTCCTCTTCCGTCCGTTGGCCGCGCTCGCGCACCATGTAGTCCTCGATAACCATCGGGGTATCGCTCGAGCGCTCGACGACGGACAGCAGCGAGGACATCGTCGCTACCTCCTCGACCTGCTCCTTCAGGAACCACTGCGTGAACTGCTCCGAGAGGAAGTCGTTTTCCTCGCGGGCAACGGCCGCCAGATCGGCGATCTGCTCGGAAACACGTCGCTCCTGGTCGAGCGCCAGCGCCACTGGCGCGACGATGTCCGCGAAGTCTGTCTCGGGTGCAGCGACGCCGGGGATGACGACGCGGGCGTCGGAATCGAGCAGGTACTGGACCATCATCAACGCGTGGCTGCGCTCCTCGACCGCCTGGGCGTAGAAGAACGCAGCCAGCCGGGGGAGCGTCTGGCCGTCGTAGTAGACGGCGTTCGCTATGTATTGCTGCTGCGCGGCAAACTCATACGAGATCTGCTCGTTCAGGCGCTCTACGAACCGAGCGGCTGCCATTGCGGCTCCTTTAGACGGTGGTAGCGCAGCGTCGCATATCTCGGCGAACCCGGCGTCTTTCCGGCCCCGTCCGCCGGGCGTTCAGGCAGAACCCCCGTGTAGATTGCCGCCTTATGGCCACCTGCCTCGTGACCGGCGGCGCCGGGTTTCTGGGCTCGCATCTCTGCGACGAGCTGCTCGCCCGCGGCCACCGCGTGATCTGCGTCGACAACCTGGAGACGGGCTCGCTGGCGAATATCGAGCACATCCGCAGCGATCGGTTCGTCCATCTCAACCTGGACATCACCGAGCCCTACTTCGTCGACGAGCAGGTGGACTTTGTCTATCACCTGGCCTCTCCCGCCTCGCCCATCGATTACCTCCGGCTGCCACTGCACACGCTGAAGGTCGGCTCGTACGGAACCCATCACACCCTGGGCCTGGCCAAAAAGCACCGAGCCCGGTTTCTGCTGGCCTCTACCAGTGAGGTCTATGGCGACCCGCAGGTCCACCCCCAGCCCGAGACCTACTGGGGTCACGTAAATCCCATCGGCCCACGCGGTGTGTACGACGAAGCCAAGCGCTACGCGGAAGCGCTGACGATGGCCTACCACCGGCAGCAGGGCGTCGACACGTCGATCGTCCGCATATTCAATACCTACGGCCCCAAGATGCGCCCCCACGACGGCCGGGCGATTCCCACCTTCCTGCGCCAAGCCCTGCAGGACCGGCCCATCACCGTCTTCGGCGACGGCTCCCAGACCCGCTCCTTCTGTTACGTCGATGACGAGATACGTGGGCTGATCGCGTTGGCGGAGTCCGGCTACCACATGCCCGTCAACATCGGAAATCCTGACGAGTTCACGCTGCTCGAGCTCGCAGAGGCGGTGATCGAGGTCACCGCCTCAGGCTCGGAGATCGTGTTCGAGGCCCTCCCTACGGACGATCCGCAGGTCCGCCAACCGGACATCAGCTTGGCCCGCGAGATCCTGGGTTGGGAGCCAACCGTTGACCTCCGGGAGGGGCTTCGCCTCACAATCGAGCACGCCGGGAAGGAAGCTCTGGTGGGCGCGGCACCCTGATGCCCTGTTCCCAGCGCCTGAGCGCCGCCGGGCGTTTCCATCCAGCGGTGGCGGGCCGCTTTCCCGGAACTTCCCTCCCAAGTTACCGTTACAGCTTTGGCGGGGAGTGAGAGGCCTGAGAGCTACGTGAGCATCGAACGGCGAGAAGCTACGAGGACGGCAGAAAACGGAGCCCTCAGGGGCTCGGTAGCGCTCCTTCGGAGCGAGCGCGACGTGCGGCGCAAGCGGCCGCCCGTGCTCTCGTTCCTGTTACGGCTCGAAACGGCGCGCAGAGTCGCGCGCGTGCTGTCGCTGCTTGTGCTCGACTTCGTCGGGGTCTTCGCCGCGCTGATCACCGCGCTCGGCCTCAAGGTCGCCGTGCGCGAGCACTCGAGCTTCGCCGACGCATGGTCGCAGAGCCGCCACTGGGTTGCGTTTGCCTACCTGGTGACGGTGCTGATGTTCGCCCGCGTCGATCTGTACGCAGAGAGGACCAGGCGCCCCGGGCTGGCTCGCATTGCCTCGGCGCTGTTTCAAGCCACCGTGATCGCGCTCGTGTTCGCGCTTGCGGATGGCCAGCACTTCACCAGCTACTACGTCTTCTACGGGTCGCTGTTCTTCGGGACCGTCTACATCACCGGCCTCCGCTATCTGCACACGCGCGTGACCGGTTGGTTGCTCGAGCGGGCCGGCTATACCCGCCGCGCGCTGCTCGTCGGGACGGGCAAGCACATCGAGGCCGTGGCGCAGGCGCTCTCGGGCGAATCGCCGATGCAGGTCGACGTGGTCGGCTACGTCTCCCTCTCCCCACGCCCCGAGAATGGCTTGCGCTCGCTGGGGCGCCTGGAGGATCTGCCGGCGGTGCTGGGTCGGGAGCGCGTTCAGGAGGTGATCATCGCCGACCCGGAGTTTCCACAGGAGCGGGCCGTGGAGCTGGTCGATCTCTGTCACCGGCGGGGTGTCACGGTGCAGGTGGCGCCCTCGACGATGGAGATCCTGTTGGACAGGGCGGAGTTTGTGCCCGGTCAGACGGTGCCCCTGTTCACGCTCCGTCCGCCGGTGTTCGAGGGGATCGACTACGCGCTGAAGCGCTCCTTCGATCTCGTCGTATCGACATTGGGACTGATCGTTCTGGCACCGGTGCTGCTGGCGATCGCGATCGCGGTCAAGCTCTCCTCGCGCGGTCCGGTCATCTATCGCTCGATCCGGCCGGGCATCGGCGGCAAGCCGTTTCACTGCTTCAAGTTCCGCACAATGCGCGAGCATGCCGATCAGCTCCAGGCGGACCTCGAGTCGCTCAACGAGCAATCGGGGGCGCTGTTCAAGATCCGCCGTGACCCCAGGCTGACGGCCGTGGGGCGGTTCCTGCGCCGCTATTCGCTGGACGAGCTTCCCCAGCTGGTCAACGTGGTCCGGGGGGAGATGTCCCTGGTTGGCCCGCGACCCTTGCCGATGCGCGATTTCGAGCATCTCGAGGAGTGGCACAAGAAGCGGTACCTCGTCCTTCCTGGCATCACCGGCTTGTGGCAGGTCTCGGGGCGCGCCGAGCTCGATTTCGATGATCTCGTCAGGCTCGACTTCCTGTACCTCGAGCGCTGGTCTGTGTTCCTCGACCTCTCGATCCTGCTCAAGACGATCCCCGCGGTCCTGAGCGCTCGCGGCGCGTTCTGAGCCGGCCTGCGCCCGGCGACCGCGGAGCGCAGGCCAGCGCAGTGAACCCTCGCAGGTAGGCTACGCCGCCGATGCCGCCCACGGACCGGTTCGTGATCAGCTTCGCCGCGGAGCCGCCACAGGAGCCGCTTCCCTACGGCCGCTGGGCGAGCACGCTGGGCGAGCACTTCCGCGGCGCGTGCGAGAGGATCGACACCGAGGGGGCAGAGCTCGGTGATATCGGCGAGATCGCCTGGTTCCCGGACCGCACCTACGCCGGGCGGACATACTTGCCGGGCGTGACCCGAACGGGGAACGGCTACGAGGTCTTCGGCTATGTGTCGTTCCGCGAAGGCTCGGGAGGTCCCAGCGACTTCGCCGCAAGTGCGGACTTCACTTCGGAGGTGGCCGACGAGAATCCCGACTGGAAGCTGGATCTCAACGATGAGGTGATCGGCTCCTGGAGAGGGGAGGAGGGCAACACCGCCGACATCACGCTGGTGTGGGGTCTGCCCCTGATCGCAGGGGGCGCGCTTGTCACCGCCGAGCTCGCCAACCTGGCGGTCGATCAGTGCGAGCTGCTCGACGACCGGTTCACGCTCATCGCCCCAGACAACTACAGGCAGGACTTCCTCGAGATCAAGCTCTGGGATCAGCGCGGCCAGGAGCTGGCTCGGGAGTCGCTGTATGTCGAGGACGAGGAGTGATCGCAGGCTGGTCCGAGCCTTCCTTGACCTGCGGCCAGAGGCTCGCCCGCAGTAGCGACGACGTGTAGGGGTCCTGGGGCGAGTCGAGGATCCGCTCGGTAGGAGCGTGCTCGACGATGCGGCCCGTGCACATGACGCAGATCTCCTCGGCGAGCTCCGCTGCCACGGCCAGGTCGCGGGAGAAGAGGACGATCGCCATGCCCAGCCGCTTCTGGATTCGCCCCAGTAGCTCGAGAATCTCCGCCTGAACGGTCAGATCTAGGCCGCCCGTCGGCTCGTCTGCGATCAGCAGCTCGGGCTCGTTGGCCAGCGCAATGGCGATACTGGCCCGGCGGCGCATGGACGGCGACAGCTCATCCGGGAGCTGGTCGACCCGACGATGCGGTTCAGGGACACCAATCAGCTCCAGCAGGTCGATCGCCCGGTCCCGGGCAGCGGCCTTCGAGATCTCCCGGTGCGCCACGATCGTCTCGATCAGCTGAGTGCCCACCCGGTGCAAGGGGTGAAGCGACGAAGACCGGTCCTGGGCCACCATCCCGATCTCGTCGCCGCGGATCGTGCGCAGCTCGTCGTCCGGGAGGTTCAGAAGATCCCGGCCCGCGAACACGACACGACCCGATATGCGAGCCGTCGCGTTCCAAGACAGCCCTAGGAGCGCGAGCGATGAGACGGATTTCCCGGAGCCTGGCCCGCCGACGACCGCGAGCGTTTTCCCCTTCTCGACCGAGTACGAGACCGCGTCCACGGCGCGCACCACTCCGCCCGGAGTGCTGAAGTCGACGCCCAGGTCCTCGACCTCGAGGAGCATGCTCACCGGCGGGCCCTCGGGTCGATGAGCGCGTGGACCACGTCCACTGCGAGCTTGCAGAGCACGACGAGGCAGGCGCCGAGCAGCACCGTTCCCTGGATCATCGCCAGATCCCGCGCTCGGATGGAGTCATAGGTCAAGCGTCCGATCCCGGGGATGTTGAAGACCGTCTCGGTAAGCATCGCCCCGATGAGAACAATCCCAATGCCGACGCCCGCGGCCCTGACGACGGGGGCGATCGCTACCCGCAGCGCGTGCCACACGATCACCCTTCGCTCGGAGATCCCCTTGGCGCGTGCCGAATGGATGTAGCCCTCGGACAGGGTCTCGATCATCGTGGACCGCAACAGTCGGGTGGAGAACGCGGAGAACCCGGCGGTCAAGGCGCACCAGGGCAGGATCAGCGAGGTGAACCACCGCCCAGCGTCCTGCGTGAGCGGAACGTATCTCCCAGCTCCCGGGAGGATCGGGAGCTTGCCGATATCCGAGGCGAACAGGTAGAGGCTGATCATCCCCACCCAGAACACGGGCGCCGAGATGAACAGCGTCGCCGCTGCGGTGGTGAGCCGGTCGAAGCGGGAATCACGCCTGAGGGCGGCGACGGTGCCGAGCGTCGTCGCCGTTATGAGCCACAGGACGGCGGCGCCGATGACCAGGGAAATAGTCGCCGGCAGCTGGCTGAAGATCTGAGTGCGGACGGCGACGTGGTCCTGATAGCTGTAACCGAAGTCGAAATGAAGGACGAGCGCCTTCATGTAGTCGAAGTACTGGACGTACCACGCCTTGTTCAACCCGAGCTTGTGCCGGATTGTCGCGAGGGTCTGCGGTGTGGGGTGAGGCCCGGCGCGCAGAACAGCGGAATCGCCCGACGGAAACAGGTAGAAGATGACGAAGGTGAGCGTTGCCGCTCCAACCAGGAGCACGATCACCCACGCGAGGCGGCGGACGAGGTAACGCGTCACGGCCCGCGTTCGGCCTTTCCCTCTCGCTCGCCCAGCGCATCTCGCAGACCATCCCCAAACAGGTTGAACGCGAGCACGGTCCCCAATAGCGCCACCCCGGGGAACACGAAATACCACCACGCCGTGTCGAGCACCGAGTTGGCATCGGAAAGCATCGCTCCCCACGAGGCCTGCGGAAACTGGACGCCGATGCCCAGATACGAGAGCGCGGCCATGAAGAGCACGTCCTGCGCGATGATCAGCGCCGCGGAGGCGGCTGCGGGCGCGAGGAGATTGGGCGCGATGTCATCGAGGATGATCCTGGCGCTGGGGATCCCCATGGACCGCGCGGTCTCCACGAACTTCTTCTCTCGCAGCGAGAGCACCCGGTCGCGCATGACAGGTGCGATGTAGGCGCAGTTGACGAACGCAATCACGACGGTCACCACCCCCAGCCCCGGGTGCAGCACTCCGCCCAGGCACCCTTTCCCCAGCTTGCAGGTGGCGGCGACGCCGAGCGCCAGCACCACGATCGGCAGCGCGACCACCGCGTCGAGCAGCCGGGAGATCGCCGCGCTGGCCCAAGTCCTGAAGTAACCGGCCACCACGCCGAACGCCAGTCCGATGATCAGCGACACCGCCGCGGCCATGGCCGCTACCTCCAACGAAAGGCGGACGCCGTAGAGGACGCGACTGAAGAGGTCACGAAACTCCTTGTCGACCCCGAGGATGTGGTGCGCGTTCGGCCAGAAGACGACAGCCGTGGCTACCGTGGCCGTCAACGCGGCGCCCGAGATGACGGCCCATCCGTAGCGCCTGACGGGCGCGACCGGAATCAACCGCGAGACGGCGGCGAGCGCAGCGCCCGCCACCAGGGCGATGAAGGGCCACAGCGCGCCCGCAGAAGGACCGGTCGGATCGCCGAACTGGTCGCGGGCGCCCGGGTCGGCCGCATACGGCCCGGGCGCGCCGATCGCCTTGACGATCAGGGGCGCGAAGATGGCCACCAGGGCCAGCACGAGGATGCACCCTGCGGCGACCATCGCCGCCCGATCGCCGAGCACCCGCCGCCAAGACTGCCGAGGGGCGGCGTCCGCCGCGCCCGCGGCATCGAGAGCGCCCCACTGCTCCTCGGGCGGGGTCTTCAGATCTGAAACGAGCTCGGGTGGCCCGGCGCTCATCGGCGATCCGGGCTTCGATACGCCAGAGTGGGTCCCTCCTCCTCCTCCACTCCAGGCGGGATAGCACAGCCCATATTGGTTGTCACGCTTCAACCGCGGCGGGGAGACGAGCTGTAGCTACGCTCTGCCGGCGCCCTCGTAGCTCAACGGATAGAGCACGCGCCTCCTAAGCGCGGGATGCAGGTTCGATTCCTGCCGGGGGCATGGTGATGCTGCCGCTAGCTGTCTGACCGGTCCGGGCGCTCCGGATAGACGTCGTCGATCGTCGTCAACGCGACGAACGGAGCACCCGCGGCAGCTTCAATTGCTCGGGCGCCGCCGGCGAGGCGGTCGCAGATCGCCAGCACGCCACAGACATCGTGGCCCTCGCCCCTCAGGGCGTCCAGGGCGCGAATCGTCGACCCTCCGGTCGTCACAACGTCCTCGACCAGCATGCAGCGCTCGGAAGACTCGAGGTCCGGGCCCTCGATCCGCCGCGAGAGGCCGTGTTGCTTGACCTCCTTGCGAACGAAGAAGCCCTTGACGTCCGCCCCTCCGGCCAGTGCCGCGCAGGCGATGGGATCGGCACCCATCGTCATACCGCCGACCGCTGTCGCATCCCAGGCGCGCGCCTGGGCGGCGACCAGCTCCGCCAGGGCCCGGAAGCCGGCCGGACGTAGGATGGCGCGCTTGGCGTCGACCAGGTACTGCGCCGTTCGGCCACTTGTCAGTACCACCTCGCCGATGAGCAGCGCGTGTGTGCGGAGCTCGGCGATCAAACGATCTCGGGCGGCGGTGTTGGTTTCGAGGCTCATGGGTGTACCGCCGGGTGCTGCTCGACCAGGACGGGACGCGCAAGCGGAACGGTCGCCGCGCCGATTACGAGCAGGGAGCCCAGGATCAGACCCAATATCTCCGCGGCGTTCCAGTGCAGCTGGTTGATTCCCAGGGCCAGTGAGTTGTTGAGGCTGTGGAGGGCCATGCACGGATAGAGCGATCTCGTCTTCCAACGGACGATGCACAGCACGAATCCCAAGAAGCCCAGGGGAATCAGGTATACGGCGGAGGCTGATCCGGTATGGGCGAGGCCGAACAAGATCCCGACGACCACGGCCGCCAGCCAGGTCCCGACGTCCCGGCCTCCCAGGCGGATCTTCCAGCGCCTGAGGACGCCGAACAGGAAGCCGCGAAAGAAGAACTCCTCCGCGATCGGCGCGATCACGCACACGAACACCCCGGCGGCGATCAACGCGGCGGTGCTCTTGCCGGCCCCCAGCTCGCTCGGCAGCTTGTCGTTGGCGTGCAGCTTGAACACGGCCGCGTAGATGCCGGTCAACACGTAGTAGGCGACCGCGGCCGCGGCGACCGCGCCGGCCGCCCGCTTGAGTGACACCCGCCTGAACCCGAAGTCGCTGGCTCGAGGGCGACCTCGCAGCGCGGCGAAGTACAGCGCCGAGGCGACGAATGCCAGGTCGAACACGAGATCGCTGGTAAGGCTGACGGCAGGAGTAGGATGGGAGAGACTGGAGCCAGCCGAGTGTCCGACCACCGCGACGATCGTGGCCGCAAACACGCCCCCCGCGAGGCCGGACACGACGGACGCCGGCGCCATCCCAAGACGCCATTGGGGACCGTTCGGCGACGAGCTGGTTGTGCTTGGTTCGGACGCCATGAGAGGCGACCAAGGTTAGGGTTCGGCCGCCTCGATGACCGTGGCCAACTCCGTCAGGCTGCTGATCGTCCTCACCCCCGGCGGGCCGGGGGCGCCGTCGCGGCGCAGCAGGATGGCTTCGATGCCGGCGCCGCGAGCGCCCTCGACGTCTTCGACGACACTGTCCCCAACGTGGACAGCCCGGGCGGGGCAGGCTCCGACGAGCTGCAGCGCATGCTCAAAGATCTCCGCCGCCGGCTTGCGCGCACCGACCCCCGCCGAGGCGACGATCCCATCCAACAGGGCAGTCAGCCGCGAGCGCCCGAGTACATCGGCGAGCGAGATGTCCCAGTTGGAAACGACGACCACCCGGCGGCCGCGAGCGCGAATTGCGCTAAGCGACGGTCGCACGTCGTCGAACACCGAGAACTCAAGGGACTGAAGCAGCACCGACACGAGCGCGTTCGGATCTAGGTGCTCACGGGCTTCAGCGGGCAGCGCCCGGCCCATGGCCCGCGCACACCGGAGGCGGAGCGCCGCGAGCGCCGTCTCATCGCACCCGTCGTCGAGATGGGAGCGGTAGTAGGCGATCTCGGCGGCGATGGCCCGCTCGGCGTCAAGCTCGGAAACCGACACTCCGAAGCCTTCCAGCAGCGCCTGCTGGAGCCTCGGCGCCGGAGGCTCCAGTGCGACGAGCGTCCCGAGCGCGTCCAGTAACACCGCCTTGAGCGGGCGATTCAAGAAACGAACCGCCAGGTGGCGAACTCGGCCGTGAACAGGCCGAGCAGGACGGCGGAGCAGGCGATCACCTGCGGCTCGACACGCCGCGCGTGTACCCACCTCGCGGCCCACATGAACAGAGGGAACAGCACCACCTCATAACGCGGCAGCGAGTCGAGCGGCTGGGGAGTGATGGGGTAGGACAGCGCCGGGGCCAGGGCGGCAAACGTGTATGCGGCGTACGCGAACGGCAGGCGCCGCACGACCCCCACAAACGCGATGAACCCCGCCACCAGGAACCCGAACAGCATCAGGTTCTGGCCCGCGACGGTCAGGGGATTGCCGCCCGCGGCCTTGAAGTACACGGGCGGAGGCGGGCCGTGCAGCAGCTGGCGAAGCCCGTCCCAGGCTGCCACCGCACCATCCCACACGCCGCCGAGGGGCCCGGCGAAGTGGTGATACCAGTACTGCTCGGCGCTGAACGGCGTCAGCCCGTCGCCCGTGGTGAGAGCCAGGAACACGATGTACGCGGCGAGACCGACCGGGACGAGCAGGACCCAAGCGAGCTCGCGGCCGATCGGGTAGCGCGGCCGCAACCTGCTCAGTACCCCAGGCACCGCGGGGGCAGGCGGAGGACGGTCGCCCCTGGGCCCATACAGGAACAGCAGTGCGATCGGTACGACGAGCATGAGGCCGGTGTTGCGCGACGCTGCCGCCAGGGCCCCGAGCACACCGGCCCACGCCCACCGCCCGCGCCGCGCCTGGTAGATGCAGCCCACCGACAACGCCAGGAACAGCGACTCCGTGTAGACGGCCGAGAAGTAGTAGGCCATCGGGGAGAACGCCAGCAGCATCACGCAGATGCGCGCCCGCTCGTCGCCGAGCTCAAGCGCCGTCAACCGGTAGAGGAAGACCAGACCGACCGCGAAGCAGGCCAGCGAGATCACGACGCCGGCGATCAGCTCGGAACGAACCACCTCTCCTACGCCGCGGACGAGCATGGGGTAGAGAGGGAAGAACGTCGTGCGCTCCGGGCTGTGGTCATAGCCTCCTTGCGCGATCGCCAAGTACCAGGCGGAGTCCCACCGGGCGAGCGGCGAAACGAGCAGATTGCCGAAGTACCCGAAGGGGGCGGTCAGCCTAAGCTGGTCAAACTGCCGGGCATTCGTCGCCGTACCGAAGGAGAGCACGGCCAGCACGCCGGAGAGAAGCACCACAAGCCGCGAGGTCCATAGCGCGGTCCAGGCGACGCGGGCCGGCGCCAGCCGCTCGGGTGGCCGCGGCCAGGGGACCCTCGGCGTCCGGCCGGAGACCTCGGCGGCTTCGACAAGCTCCTCGACGGGCACCGCCTCAAGTATCGCCGCCTAGGCGCGAACGCGTCGGGCGCGGCCAGCATCCGGGCGGCGGCCCGCGGCTTGCGGCAGGAGCCCGAAACGGCAGGCCGAACAAGGTCCTACAAGTACACTGACCGCACCCGGCCGCATCCGGCATCGCGCTGCCGAGATGCCACCGCACCGGAACGAATCCTTTGAGCAGACGCGAGCGACAGCGGCGCCGCCGCCACAAGCGCGCACACCCCGTCAAGCGGGTGGTCGTGATGACGTTCCTGGTCGTGATCTCCTCCGTCGTGCTCGGGGCGCTCGCGATCGCCGGCTGGGTGGCGGCTGTAGCTGACTCGGCTCCGAACCTCAATCAGCGCAGCCCCGAGGTGCCCGGCGCTAACTCCCAGGTGTTCGCGTCGGATGGCTCCTCCCTGGGCTTCATCCATTCGACGCTGCTGCGCACGCCCGTTCCGGCCACCCAGATACCGAACGCGCTGAAGCACGCCACGGTGGCGATCGAGGACCGCCGCTTCTACCAGCATGGTGCCCTCGACTACCAAGGCATCCTCCGTGCGGCGATCCGGGACGTGTTCAACGGAGGCTCGACCCTCCAGGGCGCGTCGACGCTGACCATGCAGCTGGCCAACCAGCTCTACCTCCCCCACCACCAGCGCGACCTGAAGTACAAGATCATCCAGGCCAAGCTCGCGCAGCAGCTGGAGAAGGCCCACAAGAAGGACTGGATCCTCGACGAGTACCTCAACGACGTTCCGTACGGCACGGTCGGGGGACAGACTGCCTACGGGGTGGGCGCCGCCTCCCAGATCTTCTTCGACAAGCCGGTCTCGCAGCTCGATCTGGCTCAGTCCGCGCTGCTGGCCGGAATGCCGCAGGCGCCATCTGAATACAACCCGTTCATCACCTCCAAGCTCGCCACGAAGCGCCGTCGGGACGTCCTTCAGGCCATGGTCAAGTCGGGCTACATCACGCAGTCGCACGCTGACGCGGCGGCGAAGGAGCCCCTGGGGATCAAGCGCAACAGCTCCTACCAGGAGCGCCGCCAACCCTACGCATTCGACTACGTGGTCCAGCAGCTGCACCAGCGCTTCTGCCCCGGAAGGCCGTTCACCGCCAGTTGCCCGAAGGTGGACCAGGGCGGCCTGAAGATCTACACGACGATCAATCTCCAAGATCAGCAGCAGGCGCAGTCATCGGTGGACTCCCATGAGGGAGGCAGCGACAACCCGGCCGCCGCGCTCGTATCGGTCGATCCCACGAACGGACACGTGTTGGCGATCGCCAACACCTCTGACTACAAGCAGTCGAGCTTCGACTACGCCACCGAGGGACAGCGGCAGCCCGGCTCGTCGTTCAAGGTCTACGCATTGATGACCCTGATCCACGACTACGACGGAGACCCCAATCAGACCTTCTACAACTCCCACTTCCTGGGGCCCGGTTGGCTGCCGGGATACCCCACCTACAGCGTGCATACGGCCGAGCAGACCTACCAGGGCAACATCGACGTGACCCACGCCACGGTCGTGTCCGACAACACGGTATACGCCCAGTTGGGAGTCGATCTGGACATGAAGAAAGTCGATGCCACGGCGCACGCCATGGGAATCACGACCAAGCTCGACGGGAACCCGGCCGAGGTGATCGGCGGTCTGACCCTGGGGGTCACGCCGCTAGAGATGGCCGACGCGTACGCGACCATCGCCAACGGCGGTTGGCACATCCCACCGACGTCGATCGACAAGGTCGTCTTCCCGGATGGCAGTGTCTCCAAGATGGGCACGCCTCCCAAGAAGCGAGTGTTCAGTGACGCCGAGGCCGACGAGGCGATCAGCGTGCTCAAGCAAGTGATCACGAACTCTGGTGGCACCGGCACCGCGGCCAACTATGGATGCCCAGCCGCCGGCAAGACCGGAACCGCCGAGAACCTGGAGAACGCCTGGTTCGTGGGGTTCACGCCAAAGCTCTCGACCGCGGTATGGGTCGGCTTTCCCAATGCCAACACCCCGATGGACAATGGCTTCGGCGGCACCCTGGCCGCCCCCATCTGGCACGACTACATGTCGCAGGCATCCAATGGATTCTGCGGCGATTGGTCCCAGCCTTCGAGCCAGTGGCAGGGCACCGCCTTCACCGGCCCTCACTCGGTGGCGGGCGGCGGCAACGGCGGCAACGGAAATGACAACGGAAACGGCAACGGCAACGGGAACGGGAACGGGAACGGGAACGGCGGCGCCGCTCCAAACCAGTACAACAACCCCCAGCTGTATTCCCAGCCGCCGCAGGGACCACCCCAGGTGCGCGTGCCGAGCGGTCCGGGAGCGACGGCTCCTCCGGCCGGGTTTGGCACCGGCCGGGGCGGGGGCGGTGGCGGAAAAAAGACGCGCTGACCCTGACCCCGCGGTTGCGGTTGTGGAGCCTGCCGACTGCTAGCGTTGGCGCGGCCCATGCCCAAGGAAGAGAAAGTCGAGCTCGAAGGCGAGGTAGTCGAGGCGCTACCCAATGCCATGTTCCGGGTCAAGCTCGACAACATGGATCGCACGGTGCTCGGCCACGTGGCAGGGAAGATGAGGCGGTTTCGGATCCGGATCCTGCCCGGTGACCGAGTCCGGGTCGAGCTCTCGCCGTACGACTTGGACCGCGCGCGGATCGTCTATAGGCATAAGTGAGCGGATCCCGCCAGGCGCGGCTTGGATGCGTGAATCTGAGCTGATCCGAGCGCTTGAGGAAATCTTCCAGCCCGCTTCTGCGCGGGTGGTGCGAGGGATGGGCGACGACGCGGCGGTGGTACGGGCCGGCGGCTATGCCGTGACCTCTGCCGACATGATGGTTGACGGCGTCCACTTTCGGGTGGACCAGCTGACGATGAAAGAGATCGGCCACCGGGCAATGGCGGGCGCGCTGTCGGACCTCGCGGCAATGGGGGTCGAGGCAGGGGAGGCTTACCTGGCGCTGGGACTTCCGCCCGGGATGGAGCTCGACGCGCTCGTGGATCTGGCGACCGAAGCGCAACAGCTTGCTTCTCGCTGCGGAGTCGCTATTGCGGGAGGAGACGTCACCCGCGCTCGTGCGCTCACGATCTCGGTCACGGTCGTCGGGTGGGCATCCGACCCCGGCGACCTCGTCGGGCGAGACGGCGCAAAGCCCGGAGACCTCGTGTGCGTGACCGGAAATCTGGGTGAGGCAGGCGCTGGGCTTGCGGTGATCGATGGACGCGCCCGGCCTGCCGACCACGACGACGCCGAACGGCTGCGCGGCAGCTATGCCCGCCCCACGCCGCGGCTCGAGGAGGGACGTTCGCTGGCGTCGCTCGGCGCCCGGGCGATGATCGACCTCTCAGACGGGCTGGCGACCGACGCCGGACACCTGGCTCGACGAAGCGGGGTCAGGCTCGAGCTTCAGCTTGCGGCGCTGCCCGTCACCGCCGCCGTGCGTGAGGTGGCGGCACAGCTCGGGGTCGCCGCCGGCAGGCTCGCGGCGACCGCCGGGGAGGACTACGAGCTGTGCGCGTGCATGCCGCCGGGCGCCCGCGCCTCCGTCGAGAACGCGGCCGCGGACTGGCACGGCGATGTGCAGCTGACTTGGATCGGGCGCGTGTTAGACGGCCCGATCGGGGTCATCTTCGGAGACGAGCCCGGCGGCCTCTCCGGCTATGAGCACCGTCTTTAGCGGAGACCGCAACAGCGCCAGCTCCCAGGTCCGGTGGACGATCGCCTCGGCGACCGCTCGGGAATCGACCTCGTATTCGCCTCGAACAATCCGTTCTCGCAGCGCAGACAGCTTGGTGCCCTGGTCCTCGACCACGCTTGACTCCCCTATCTCAGTCTTATTTGAGCCCTTATCGGCTAGGGGGCATCTGGCCTTGACTGATTGCCCGCCCGTCAGGACGGTCGGCCGACCGCGTGCGGCTCCGCGTCTAACGCCTGCCCGCCGCCGGCCCCAGCGGCAGCACGGCCTGCACCCGGGCAAACGTGACTATTCGCTGCGCCGCGCTGTATAGGGGATTGCAGGCCGACAGCACCAGCCGTTCGTAGCCCACGTTATGCGTGACCCACCACGCCGTCGGCTGCACAACCCGGTTGTACTGGACTCTGTAGGTGAACTGGGCGTAGCGCATCGTGAGCACGATCCGGTCCCCGGGCCGCAGCTGGTTGAGGTTCCGAAACGGGGCCAGATAGGTCGTCCTGTGGCCCGCGATCGCCACCGTGTCGCCCAGGCCGGGAAACGGCGTCTGCGGGTAATGGCCGGGACCCTTCTGCAGGCTGGTGTCGTCGGTGCCCTGGACGACCGTGTACGTCGCGCCCAGCCTTGGCATCTGGAGGATTCCGAGCGCCTGGCCGGTCTTGACCTGCTTTCGCTCCTCGCGGGCCAGGAAGGCGATCCGCTCCCTCTCGGTCTTCAAGGCTGCCAGCGCCCTGAGCTCGAGCTCCGACAGTGGGGCCCCGCGGTAGGAGAGGAAGCGCTTGTCTACGGCGTCGCGCTTGATAAGCGCGATCACCGCGGTCAGCGGTTCCTGCCACAGCAGCGTCACGGCCGCGTCCGCCAGCAGGAGCGCTCCCGAGAGAATCAGCACCAACGAGAGGTCGCGGATCAGTCGGCGCACCGGCGCTCAGCTTAAAGAGTGTGTCAGCGGCGCAGTGCCGATTTCGTGCCGCCCAGCGACCCGGGGCCGGCGTACGTGACGGGGCCACGCACGGTGACCGGCGCCTCTTGCGAGCGCTCTTGGCGCGCACCCCACGCAGCGATCGCGATACCCCACACCGCGCATGCCGCTGCCGCGCACCACTCGAGCGCGACGAGCGGGCCGATCTGGCCACTGGCGATCATCATCGCCCCGGTCCAGGCGAACGTGACCGGGTTGAAACCGAGCGCGGTCATGTAGTAGACGAGCACGAGCAGCGGCGGGGCCAGTCCCGCCAGGAACAGGGCGGCCCTCACCGCCGGGTGCATCCGGGTCTGTGGCATCAGCACCCACATCCAGAGGTGCAGCGCGGGAACCAACAGAGCCGCAGCGAACGGGTTCGTGACCCAGATCGCGATGGCCAGAGCGCACATCACGATCAGAAGCGCAGCCGCGGCGCCTGGGTCCCCGTTCGCCTTGACCAGCACGCCCGTGCGCGCCAGCAACCAGTAGACGATTGCTGCGGCACACGCGATCGCGATGAGGAGCACGGTGCCGGACGTTCGCAGCGGCACTGCGCCGGGCGCCGCGGCCCCAGGGGGGGCCATCTGGAGCAGACCCACGGCCTTTGCGAACAGCACGATTGCCACCCCGAGCGCGAGCGGCACTCCGGCCGCCAGCACCCGTGCCGCCCAGGGGCCAACGGGATGGCCCCGCCGCCGCGCCCGAGCAAAGGCGTCGATCGTGGCTCCGAGCACGGGAATGATCAGTCCGAGGACCAACAGCCGCATCGCCCAGGCCGGCACCACGTTGCCGCCCATCAACAGATAGGCGGACGGAGCCGGCACCGGGCCCGCGCTATCCAGCGCGCTGATCACCTCTTGCGCCGTGCGGCCAAACTGGCCGATCTGAGCCAGGCTCAGCGGCGCGGTGGCTGCCGGGGTCCTCTCTCCGGAGGCAGACAGGAGTACCGCCGGGATGCCCCGGGCGTTGAATGGCCCCTGCTCCGAGACCGTGAGCGGAAACGCGAGGTGCACGAACTGCCCGACGATGCCGCCGCCTCCGGCGTTGAGGCCGGCCTGAGTCGACAGCGCACCGGCGGCGGTATTCCGCAGCAGCGGCGGGGCGAGCTGTTGACCGTCCGACCAGGGAACCACGAGCGGCGGGCGCAGGGTCCGGCTCGCCATGTCGCCCAGGACCAGCACGGCGTCGATGGGGCCGGGAAGCGAGTGGATCAGCTGCGTGGCTCCGGCGGCTCCGGTCGATCCGCTCGTTGAGGCCAGCACGATCGTATGGTTGAGCGTCTCCCCCGAGAGGACCCGGGCCAGGTCGAGAAGCACGCCGGTCCCCGATTCCTCGAGCTTGGCCGGGGAACGGGTCGCGTCACGGTGGGCGATGACGACGATGGTCCCGCTGGATTGACCCGACCGGACCCCGATCACGTTCTGAACCGTCCCGGTGCCGCTCGGCGTCGGGGCCTGGAACGAATGGGTGGAGACGCTGAAGTCATCCAGGTGCAGGCGTTGCGCGACCTCGGACGCGATCGCGTTGTCGCTGGCCGAGCCCGCTTGGCGATGGCGGTAATGCTGGGCAAGGTTGGTCGCGTCTCTGTAAGCGTTCTGACCGTTGAACGCGTCCGGGGCGAGGGTCGCCCCCAGCGACCCCTGCTGGTCCCGGAACGAGAACGCGAACACGATCACGGCCAGCACCACCGCGACCAAGCCCGTGCGGTAGATCCGCGCGTCGAGCATGGCCGGGGAAGGTTAACCACGGACCGGGACTCCAAGCAGTCAGCCCCGTACTCTTTTCCCTAATAGGAGGGAAAACGACGATGGACGACCACTCAGCGCGCATCCTGCTCGTGGACGATGAGCAGTCGATCCAGACGCTGCTCTCGTATCCGTTGCGCAAGGAGGGCTACCACGTCGTCCAGGCCACCGACGGCCGGCAGGCACTGGAGCGGTTCGACGAGGAGTCGTTCGACCTCGTGGTCCTTGACCTGATGCTGCCGAAGATCGACGGACTGGAGGTCTGCCGGAGGCTTCGCACCCGCAGTTCCGTGCCCATCATCATGCTGACGGCGAAGTCCGAGGAGATCGACAAGGTGGTGGGGCTGGAGCTCGGGGCGGACGACTACATCACCAAGCCGTTCTCGCTGCGGGAGTTCTCGAGCCGGATCAAGGCGGCCCTACGGCGCGCTGAGATGACGAGGCCGGCGGAAACCGCGCCGGATGAGGCTCCGCTCGAGGTCCGCCAGCTTCGGATCGACTTCCCCAAGCGCACGGTACGAGTGCGAGGAACGGACGCTCAGCTGACCTACGTCGAATTCGAGATCCTGTCTGCCCTCGCACGCAGCCCCGGGCGGGTGTTCACCCGCGACATGCTGCTGGCGCGCATCTGGGGGGACTCGGCCTACCGCGATCCGAGAACCATCGACGTCCACATCCGCCATCTGCGGGAGAAGGTCGAGCGCGATCCAAAAGAGCCCGAGTATCTATTGACGGTTCGTGGGGTCGGCTACCGCTTCCGGGACACCGAGCCGTAGATCCTCCACACCGATGCTGCGCTCGCTGCGCAATCGCCTGGCGCTCGTCTTCTTCGCGGTCACGTTCGTGGCCTTCGCTGCGCTCTATGTGTACGTGGCCCCCGGCCTGAAGAACAGGCTGCTCGACGAGAAGCTGAAGGCCCTGGCCTCAACGGCCACCACGTACTCGCGCAACATTGCCGTTGGAACCGACGTCCCCAGGGCCACGGTCGAGCGACAGGTCGATACGGCGGCGCTCAAGTCAGGGGCCCGGGTCTCGCTGCTGGACGTCAACATCGCAAACGGCCAACCCCAGCTCTCGACCCCCGTCGTGGACTCTAACCCCGGCGCCGATCGGGCGATGGCGTTCCCGCTCGCCTACCAGGCGGTGCAATCAGGCAAGCCCGAAGCCGGTACGGAGGTGGTGGGTGGCGTGACGGTCGCCGAGGCCGCGTACCCCATCCGGTCGGGCGGGCGGATCTCGGCCGTCGTCGTCTACTCCTCGTCGGTCTCGGACGTGGTCCACAACGTCTCGATCGTCCGTCAGGAGATCCTGATCGCCGGGGCGATCGCGCTGCTGCTCGCGTTGGTCGGCGGCTACCTGGTGGCGCGCTGGCTGACCTGGCGCGTCAAGCGACTGGAGCTCGCTGCCGAGCAGGTGGCCGCCGGCGACTTCGGCCGGCCGATCCCGGTCGACTCCAGCGACGAGCTCGGCCAGCTGGCCGTGGCGTTCAACGACATGCAGCGGCAGCTGGCACAGCTGGAGTCGGCCCGGGAGAAGTTCATCGCCACCGCATCGCACGAGCTGCGAACGCCGATCTTCTCGTTGGGAGGGTTCGTCGAGCTGCTCGAGGACGAGGAGCTAGACCCGGAGACCAGGCGCCGATTCCTGGATCAGGTCCACGACCAGGTGGAGCGGCTGCGGAAGCTCTCGGTCGACCTGCTCGATCTCTCGCGGCTGGAGGCCGGTTCGCTCGAGTTGCGCGAAGAACAGGTGGATCTCGGCGAGCTGGCCCGATCGGTCTCCGGGGAGTTCGAGCCGTCCCTCGCGCATCATGACTCCCACCTGGAGCTGCGCTTGGCGGCCAGGCGGATCGAGGCCCAATGCGACCCGGTTCGCGTCGCACAGATCATGCGCATCCTGCTCGACAACGCGCTCACCCACACCCCGCCAGGTACGCAGATCGTGGTCACCGCCGGGCGCTCCGATGGTGACGTGCGGCTCGCGGTCCGCGACGACGGCGAAGGCATCGACCCGGGCGCCATGACGCGAATCTTCGAGCCTTTCTACACGGCGGACGACGCGCAGGGGTCGGGGCTCGGGCTCGCCATCGCCTCCGAGCTCGCGGAGCGCATGGCGGGTCGGTTGTCGGTGCAGTCGGCGCCGGGTCAGACCGTTTTTACGCTCGAGCTCCCCGCCTAGACTCGGGCGTCTACTGCGCTCGCACCGCGGGCGATATCGTCCGGCCTCGATGCCCCCTTGCCGTCCTAGAAGAAGATGCTCCAGCCAGTCGGCCTAGCCCAGAAGCACCTCGCGGACTACCAGAGCATCGCCGGCCGCAGGATGATCGATGAGATCCGGGAGCGGGCCGAGCGCCTGAAGGGCAAGCGCATCCTGCATCTATCGGCCACCGCGTTCGGGGGCGGCGTGGCCGAGATCCTGAGCACGCTCGTGCCGTTGATGATCGACGTCGGACTCGAATGCGACTGGCAGGTGATCTACGGGCGCGAGGAGTTCTTCAACGCCACCAAGATCATGCACAACTCGCTTCAGGGAAATCCGCAGGGTCTGAGCGAGGAGCAGTGGCGAACGTGGCTCCGCTACAACGAGATCAACGCCCAGCAGATGTCCGAGGACTGGGACGTATGCATCGTCCACGACCCCCAGCCGGCCGCAATCTGCTCGATGGTCCCCGAAAAGGCGCGTCGTTGGGTGTGGAGGTGTCACATCGATTTGTCGACGCCGAACGCCCTCACCCTGGAGCGTCTGGTGCCCTACCTCGAGCCCTACCAGGGGGTCGTGTTCCACCTCGACGAGTACGTCCCGAGCGGCATGGATGGACGCTCGCACACCGTGCCGCCAGCGATCGATCCCCTGGCTCCAAAGAACATGGCCTTCTCACCCGAGGACGCCGTGTACATCTGCCAGCAGTTCGGAATCGACGTCGACCGGCCACTGCTTTGCCAGGTGTCGCGATTCGATCCGTGGAAGGACCCGCTGGGCGTAATCGACGTCTACCGAATCGTCAAAGAGCAGATGCCCGACGTGCAACTCGCGCTGGTGGGCTCGATGGCCACCGACGATCCCGAGGGTTGGGACTACTTCAACGCCACGGTTGCCCACGCCGATGGCGACCCTGACATCCACATCCTCAACAACCTCAACAACGTTGGCGCCATCGAGGTCAACGCCTTTCAGTCGCACTCGGATGTCGTGATCCAAAAATCAATGCGGGAAGGGTTCGGCCTTACCGTGACCGAGGCGATCTGGAAGGCACGGCCCATGGTCGCCGGCGACGTCGGCGGTATCCCGCTTCAGATCACCGACGGGGAATCCGGGTTTCTGGTCTCCGGGGTCGAGGATTGTGCGCAGCGGTCGCTTGAGATCCTCGGCGACCCCGCCCTGGGTAAACAGCTAGGCCGGGCGGGAAAAGAGGCCGTGCGTCAGCGTTTTCTCACCCCCAGGCTGCTGCGGGACTGGCTCGAGCTGTTCGAACGCCTGGAGGTGTAGGGCACCCCGCCGGGTCGCTACGTTTGTCTCGATGAATTCTTCGTCCGCGGGCCACCCGCTCGTTCTCGTCTCAAACCGGGGCCCAGTTACGTTCGAGCGTGGCGGCGAGATCCGGCGGGGAACGGGGGGCCTCGTCACGGCCCTGATCGGCCTCGCCAACCACCGCGACGTCACCTGGGTCGCCTCGGCGATGACCGACGAGGACATGATGGTGGCCGAACGTCACGACGGCCGCCCGTTTCCGGTCTCCACGGACGAGGGACACGAGTACCGCGTCAAGCTGGTGGCATCCAGCCCAGAGGCCTACGACCGGTTCTACAACATCATCGCCAACCCCATGCTCTGGTTCGTCCAGCACTACCTGTGGGACCTCTCCAACGCCCCGGACATCCGGCGCAACGAGACCGAGGCTTTCGAGTTCGGCTACAACGTCGTGAACGAGGACCTGGCCAGGGCGGTGCTTGAGGAGATCGATGGGATTCCCAACCCCGTCGTCATGGTCCACGACTACCACCTGTACACGCTGCCGGCCCTGATCCGCCGCGAACGGCCGGACGTCGTGCTTCACCATTTCGTCCACATCCCGTGGAGCCAGTCGGATTCCTGGCGGGTGCTTCCGTCGATGCTGCGCGAGGAGATCTACCACGGGGTCCTGGCAAACGACATCATCGGCTTCCACACCCGCTCTTACCGACGCAACTTCCTTCAGTGCTGCAAGGACCTGTTCGGCTACGAGGTCGACTTCGATCGCGGGCTGGTGCAGTGCGATGACCACGACGTCTGGGTGAGGGCCTACCCCCTGCCGATCGATTCGGGTGCTGTGCAGGAGATCGCCGCCCGCCGGCGGGTCAGAGAGCTCGAAGACGAGTTGCTGTACCGGCGCCGCGACCACCTGATCCTCCGCGTCGACCGCGCCGACCTGAGTAAGAACGTCCTCCGAGGGTTCAGCGCCTTTGACGTCTTTCTGGAACAGCACCCCGAGTTCCGAGAGAAGATCACGTTCATCGCTCAGCTGATGCCGTCGCGGACCGACATCCCGGAATACGCCGAGTACCTCGAGCGGATCGAGGCCGTGGTCGCGGTGGTCAATCACCGCCACGGCTCACCCGATTGGATGCCGATCCAGCTCAAGCTTCGCGACGATGTGGAGGAAGCCGTGGCCTCCTACAAGCACTACGACGTCCTGATCGTCAATGCCATGTTCGACGGGATGAACCTGGTGGCCAAGGAGGGGCCGATGGTCAACGAGCGCGCCGGCGTCTCGATCCTGTCTGAGAACACGGGCGCGCACGAGGAGCTGGGCGACTACGCGTTATCGGTCAACCCGTTCGACATCCAGGAGCTTGCCGACTCGATCCACGCCGCTCTGACGATGGGGCTGGCGGAACGCCGGGAGCGGCTCGAGGGCCTCAAGTCGATCGTGACCGCCCGCGATCCGGGCGACTGGGTGGACGAGCAGATGGCCGACATCCGCGAACGGGAGCAATCGCGCGCCGTTTGGGGAGCGCGGAGGGCCTGAGTGCGCGGCTAGCCGTGCGCCGGGACGCGCGGCAGCTTCCCGCTCCCGGGTGCTCGAAGGCCATCGAGAATGATTTCGACCAGGCGGGGCCAGCGGCCTGCACGGGGGCCGACCGCGGTCTGGGCGATCCCGCCGAGCCCGCAGGCGATCATCGGGATGTCCTCCCACGCCAGGTCACGCCGCAGCTGCCCCGACCGCTGAGCCCGCTTGACGAGCTGGTCGCAGAGCTCGGGAAGCCCGGCCTTACGGGCGGCGGCGTCCATCATCTCTGGACGGGAACCCATTACCTCGCAGAGGCCCCGGTCGTCGGCCTGGATCTGGGCCGAGAACCGAATGAAGTCGGAGATCCCATCCCAGGCATCCTCCGTCGCGAGGCCCTCCCGCGCCTTCTCCGCCAGGCGCTCGAAGCGCTCGGCGACCAGGGCGCCGATCAGGTCGTCCTTGGTCGGGAAGTGGCGGTACACAGTTCCCACTCCGACCTTCGCGGCCTTCGCCACCTCAGGCATCTGAGCGTCCAGGCCTTGGTCGGCAAACAGCTCCTTGGCGGCCGCGAGCACGGCCGCCCGGTTGCGCCGGGCGTCGGCGCGCTGCGCCCGATCCGCCCCGGGAACCTTCGCGGCGGGGGCCGGGCTACGGTCGGTGGTGATGGTCATGATCGGGCTCCGCTACGGCGGACCAAGAAAAACGTCGACGGATCGAAAAATTTCGCCGATTTAGTGGAATGTGAATTCCCCTTCCGATATAGTGTAGCGGAATGGGATTTCAGGTTCCACTAAATCGTACTCGATCGGACGGACGTGTCCCCCCGCGCACCTTCCGCTCGTCGAAGGGGTGGAGCCGGCTTAAGAGGGCCGGACGCTAAGCGAAAGGAGAAAGGCAATGACGATCGCCCGTGAATACCTGGACCGCCGTTGGACGGCGCTGATTCTTTTGTGCGTCGCGCAGTTCGTCGTCGTGCTGGACGCGTCGATCGTCAACGTCGCCCTTCCCAGCATTGGCAAGGGGCTTCATTTCTCCGAGCAGAATCTGCCTTGGGTCGTGAATGCCTACGTGATCGCGTTCGGCGGCTTCCTGCTGCTCGGCGGACGCGCCGCGGACCTGTTGGGCCGGCGTCGGGTCTTCATGGCGGGTCTGGTGCTGGTGGCGGGCGCGTCGCTCGCGGCGGGATTTGCCGCCAACCAGGGCCAGCTGATCGCGGCCCGCGCCGCGCAAGGGCTGGGTGCGGCGATCATCTCGCCGTCGGCGCTGTCGATCGTCACCACCCTGTTCGAGGACGGTGCGGAGCGCAATAAAGCCCTTGGTGCCTGGGGCGCGGTCGCGGGATCCGCAGGTGCCGCCGGGGTCCTGCTGGGAGGGATCCTCACCGACGGCCTGGGCTGGGAATGGGTGCTGTGGGTGAACGTCCCGGTGTCCCTGATCGCCCTGGTCCTGACGCCCCGTCTGATCCCCGAGAGCCGCTCGGAGTCGGCGACGCGCCACTTCGATGCCGCCGGCGCGGTGAGCATCACCGGCGGACTTTCGCTCCTCGCCTATGCCCTCCTCGACGCCAGCAGCGCGGGCTGGGGCTCGGCCAAGATCGTCAGCCTGCTCGCGCTCTCGGTTGCCCTGATCGGAGTCTTCGTCGCGATCGAGCTGCGTTCGGCAGCGCCCCTGATTCCGTTCAGGATCTTCCGGCTGAGGACGCTTACCGGCGCCAACGTGGTCGGGATCCTGCTGGGCGCGTCGCTCTTCTCGATGTTCTTCTTCATCTCGCTCTACATGCAGCAGGTGCTCGGCTACAGCCCGATCCACGCCGGGCTGTCCTACCTCCCCCTGGCGGTCACGATCATCATCGCCGCCGGTCTGGGCGGCCAGCTCGTCACCCGGTTCGGCTTCAAGCCCATCCTCGCCGCGGGGATGCTGTTTGTGGCGGCAGGCCTCGTCTGGTTCAGCCGGGTGTCGGTCGGCGGCGGCTTCGTCAGCGACATCCTCGGCCCCTCGCTGTTGGCGGCAATGGGCCTCGGGTTCGGGTTCGTGACCTCAACGATCGCGGCCGTCTCCGGCGTCAGGGAGCGAGAGCAGGGCCTGGCGAGCGGCCTCATCAACACCTCGCAGCAGATCGGCGGGGCGCTCGGCTTGGCGGGGCTCTCGACGATCGCCACGACACGGACGCATCACGTGATGGCGAGCGGAGGGGCGTCTCTGCACCGGGCTCTAACCGATGGATTCCAGAGCGCATTCCTCGGCGGAGCGGTCATCGCGGCGCTGGGCGTGGTAGCGACGCTGGTCCTCATCCGCACCCGCGACAGCCGCGCCCACGTCGAGATGTCGAACGCCCAGGCTGCGCCGGCGGAGGCGTAGAGGGTTCCCAGGCCCGGAGTCGGAGGTTCCGGCGACGCCGGCCTGCGTCGGCCGGGCCCGGGCGCCCGGGCGACCCGAGGGGCCCCGGCGATGCCACTGGCATCCGATTTCTGATTCGGGACCTGTTCGTGGGCGCAAACGGGGTCCCGATCGCTACGAGATGGCTCTTGGACAGGATTAGCCTGTTCGAGAGCTCATTCGGAGGGCGTGCGCGGCCGCTTTGGGCTCTAGAACAGGTTCCGGGGGCCTAGTACAGCGTCCGGTGCTCGGCGAGCATGGTCACGTACTCAGCGATCCGGCGCGCCCGCGTCTCTGGGCGCTTGGCGTCGTGGACGCGGTAGATGATCGCGTAGCGATTCTGCCCTTTCAGGGTCTCGAAAAAGGCCTTCGCTTCCGGATTCTCGTCCAGCGCCCGCTGTAGATCCTCGGGGATTGTCGCGGCACTCGCGGGCGGATATGCGGCCTCCCAGCGGCCATCCCGCTTGGCGGCCTCGACCTGGGCGACGCCTGCAGCCTTCATCTTGCCCTCTTTCATCAGCCGCTCCACCTTGTCGCGGTTGAGCTGTGACCACTTGCTCCGCGGCCTGCGCGGCGTGAACCGGATGAGGTGAAAGCTCTCGTCGAACCGGGCGGCCTGGCCGTCGATCCAGCCGTAGCACAGCGCCTCCTCCAGGGCTTGGGGGTGCGTGACAGTCGTGATGCCCGATGACTTCTTGGCGAACTTGAGCCACGCGCCCTGGCCGGTTTCGTGGTGGCGTTCGAGCCACGCAGCCCAATCCGCCTGGCTGTCGAACTGCAGGATCGGAAGCTCGTCCTTGCTGGTCATCGGCGTGCAGTCTGCACCAAGATCGCAGGGGTGGCGGGCCCAGATCAGCCGCTATAGTCGTCCGCCGCCCGAGCTGCCAGGCCGCGATGGCCGGGCGCGGGCCGTTCTAGATGCCTACAGAAGCTCGCCTCTACGACCTCATGCTGGTGCTCTCCAACGATGCGGAGGAGGATCGGCGAGCGAAGATCATCGACGACGTGCGGCAAGCGATCTCATCGGGCGGGGGATCGATCGCCCACGACAACGACTGGGGCAGGCGGCCGCTTGCCTACCGGATCGCGCATCCGGGGGACGGGGAGTACCACCTGCTTCAGTTCACCGGCCCGCCGACGCTGCTCGACTCGCTCGGCCATACGCTCAAGATCACGGACGGAGTGCTGCGTTTCCGGATCATCAAGGTGCTTCCGGGAACGCCTGGGCCGCCGAGGCCAGAGCCGGCCCCAGTGACCGCTTCGGCTCGCCCCGAACCCGCCAGCTCCAGCTCTGCGGCGGCGCCGGCGGCCCAGACCGCGGCACCCGAGGCCCCGACCGCAGCACAGAGCGCCGCCGAGCCCGAGGTCCCTTCCTCGCCCGAGGCGGGCCCGGAGGCCCCCGCCGACGCCGAGGCCCCCGCCGACGCCGAGGCCCCCTCCGAGGCCGAGACCCCTCCCGAGGCCGAGGCCGGCGAGTAGCCGTCGCGCTCCCGGCGACCGGCGGGGGGCACGTAGGGCCAACCTCCTGGCCCATCCAGCTGACTGCGACGACTCTGCCACGCCGTGCAACAGGTTCGTGCCGACTCTGTGTCGTTTGTGCCACTTTGCGGGGTGATCCCGGGGTTGCCGCCTGTGCCGCGCCTAGACTCGCCGCAGGCTTTCAATCAATCCGTGGAAGGAGCCAGAAATGGCAGGAGACATCAACCGCGTCGTCCTCACGGGCAGGCTGACAAAGGACCCCGAGCTCAGGACGTTCCCGAACAGCAACAACGCTGTCTGCAACCTCCGCGTGGCGGTAAACGGCCGCCGCAAGAACGCCGAGACGAACCAGTGGGAGGATCAGGCCAACTTCTTCGACGTCACCGTCTGGGGCCAGCAGGGCGAGAACTGCAGCCGGTTCCTGAGTAAGGGTCGCCAGATCGCAGTCGACGGCCGTCTGCGCCATCGCACTTGGACGACCGACGGCCAGAATCGCTCGGCCGTCGATATCATCGCTGATTCCGTGCAGTTCCTCGGCGGGCGCGACGATGCCGCCGGTGGCGGGAACGGGAACGGGTTCTCCAGCAATGTTCAGACAGCGGAGAGCGACGTTCCGATCGACACCGGGGACTTCGAAACGGCGCCAGCCGCCGCGGGAGCCGCGGAGGACGACATACCCTTCTAAGGCATAAGCGACAGCCAGAGGCACCCGAGTGGCAAAGCAACGTAGACGGCCGGTTCGCCGGCGCGACAGAAAGGGCATGATGGGCTCGGCCCGGCGCAAGCCGTGCCCTTACTGCCGCGAGAAGATCGCCCAGGTCGACTACAAGGACATCTCGATGCTCAGGCGGTTCGTGTCCGAGCGGGGAAAGATCCGCTCGCGCCGCATCACTGGAGCGTGCCGCCGGCACCAGAGCCAGATTGCGCGGGCGGTCAAGCGTGCCCGTGAGCTGGCGCTGCTGCCCTACGTCGCCGAGCCCGGCGAGCGCGGGGCCCGTTCCGAGCGCTGAGGACCAACATCATGGCTCAAGCGATCCTGCTTCAGGACGTGCAGACGCTCGGTGAGCGCGGTGACGTCGTAGATGTCGCGCCCGGCTACCTTCGCAACTACCTGCTGCCGCGCAAGCTGGCCGAGAGCGCCACGCCCGCGTCCATCCGGGCGGCGGCTCAGAGACGCGAGCATGCCGAGCGGGCGCAGCGAGATGCCCAGGAGCGCGCGCAGGAGAACGCCTCGCTGCTCAGCCGTACCGTGCTGACGATTCCTCAGCAGGCGGGAGACGACGGGCGGTTGTTCGGGTCGGTCACACCACAGGACATCGCGGACGCGGTTCGCGAAGCGCGTGGGATTCGTGTCGACCGGCGGAAGATCCACCTCGAGGAACCGATCCGTCACACCGGCACGTACATGGTCGTCGTCGAGGTCGCCGACGAGGTGACCGCGACGATCAAGACCATGGTCGTCGCCGCCTGAACGCCTCGCCCCGGTTGGGCTCAGGCGGCTGAACGCCTCGCCTCGGCGGAGGGCTCAGGCGCCGCTCCCGACGGTCGTCCAGGCGCGCTGACGAACTCCTCGCTGCTTGCGGGAACACGCCCGGCGCTGACGCCTGTCGCCCTTCTAATCTCGCCGCACTGTGATGACCGTCGCCCGCCCCCGCCTTTGACCGCCGGCCGCCCGTGACCATGACCACCGTCGAGCAGACCTCTGTTCCCCCTCACAACCTCGAGGCCGAGCGATCGGTGCTGGGCGCCGTGCTGCTCGACGAGCGGCACCTGAACGCGCTCTTGGTTGAAGAACAGCTACGGCCAGAGCATTTCTACCGCGACCAGCACGGAGCCGTGTTCGCCGCGATGAAGGAGCTGTTCGAGACCGACCGCAAGATCGATCACCTCACGGTCGCCGAGACTCTCCGGCAGCACGGGAAGCTGGATGACGTCGGCGGACCGGAGGCGATCAACGAGCTGGCTGGCTGGGTCCCGGCCGCGGGACACGCGCGCGAGTACGGGCGGATCGTCCGGGAAAACGCCCAGATGCGTGCGCTGCTGACGAGCACGTACGAAATCCAGGCCAGCGTGTTCGCTCGCGAGGCACCGGCGCGCGACCTGATCGAGCACGCGGAGCGGGCCGTGCTCGAGGTGGCCCACGACGATCGCCAGAAGAAGCTTCGTTCGGTCGCCGACATCCTGCACGAGGAAACCGAGCGCCTGCACCAGCTGTCGGTGGCAAAGTCGCCGCTGACCGGCACGCCGTCTGGATTCAAAGATGTCGATGACCGGACGGGCGGCTTTCAGCCCGGGAATCTCATTGTGATCGCTGCCCGCCCGTCGATGGGCAAGTCGGCCCTGGTCGCAAACATCGCCGAGAACGCATCTCTGGGGATCGGGCATCCCGAGCATCGCGCCTATCCGGTCGTTCTGTTCTCGCTCGAGATGTCTGAGTCGGAGCTGGCACAGCGGTTCGTCGCCTCCCAGTCCAAGATCAACGGCGAGGAGCTTCGTCTGGGAAAGGTCCCGGAGCACAAGTGGCCGAAGATCCTCGAGGCCTGCCGTCGGCTCTCGCAGGCCCCCCTCTACGTCGATGACTCGAGCGATACGGGGGTGCTTGACGTGCGGGCCAAGGCCCGCCGACTGCACCACCACCTACCGGGCGGCCTGGGCCTGATCATCGTCGACTACCTCCAGCTCATGCGCCACGAGGGTCGCATCGAGAATCGAGTCGAGCAGGTGAGTCAAATCAGCCGCGGTCTGAAGAGCCTGGCCCGTGAGCTGAACGTTCCCGTGATCGCAATCTCGCAGCTCAGCCGCGCCGTGGAGCAGCGGGGCGGCGACAAGCGGCCGATCCTGTCGGACCTGAGAGATTCGGGCCAGATCGAGCAGGACAGCGACCTCGTCATGTTCATCTACCGCGAGGAGTACTACCTGCGAGAGGAGTCGGAGCGTCCGGGGGAGGCCGACATCATCATCGCCAAGCATCGCAACGGACCCGTGGGCGACGTGGTGCTCACCTTCCAGAAGCAGTACCCGAAGTTCATGAACTACGCCGGCGACCGGTTCGCGGCATGACGGCCGGTTGCCCGTTCGACGTCTGCGACGGGTCGGGGTTCGTGTACGACGAGGCGAGCAACACCGCCTACAACTGTCGCTGTCGCCCTCAGCGCGTGGCGCAGGCACGAGCGCGGAGCCTGTCGGCCCTGATCCCCCGCCGGTACCGCGACGTCAGCTTCGGCCGCCCGCCGGTGACCGACATCGACCCCCACGTCGTCGCGGCCACGCGACGGTACGCAGATACGATCGACGAGCAGCTGGCTGCCGGGCGCGGCTTGTGGTTCATGGGGCCGGTCGGCACCGGGAAGACGACGCTGGCCATGCTCGTCTCCAAGGCCGCTCTCCAGGCGGGGCGGTCCGTGGCCATCTACTCGCTTCCGCGGCTGCTCAACGAGATTCGCGAGACCGCACATGGCTCCGAGCGATCCCACGTAGACCTGCTCGACCGGCTGACAGCGGTCGACCTGCTGCACATCGATGACGTCGGGGCCGAACGGACCACCGATTGGGTTCTGGAGGAGCTCTACTCGATCGTCAACGCTCGCTACGAGGACGAGCGCTCAATGGTGATCACCACCAACATCCTCGATCGGGAAGCCCTCTGCGAGCAGATCAGCGAGCGCACGGTGTCCCGCCTGACGGAGATGTGCGACGAGCTGCCGCTCCTCGGAGACGACCGGCGCATGGACCTGCGTCTGGCCTGATGGTCGGCGCCCGCCTCAGCGCGTCGCCGGGCCGCTGATTCGCCCGCGCTTGGCGCCGGGGCTGGGGCCTACACTCACCCTCCTATGCCCGGACTCGTAATTGTCGGCGCCCAGTGGGGTGACGAAGGCAAAGGGAAGATCACCGATCTGGTCGCCGACCGAGCAGACGCCGTCGTGCGCTTCCAGGGTGGGAACAACGCTGGACACACGATCGTCCGCAACGGCAAGACGTGGAAGCTTCACCTGATCCCCTCCGGGATCTTGCACCGGGGCAAGCTGTGCGTGATCGGCAACGGAGTGGTGGTCGATCCCAGGGTGCTCACCGACGAGCTCGAAGAGCTGCGCCGGCGAGGAGTCGACACGAGTTCGCTGCGGATCTCGGCCAACGCCCACCTGATCATGCCCTACCACCTGATGCTGGACCACGCCGGCGAGGCGAAGCTCGGCAAGCAGCAGATCGGGACGACCAGGCGTGGGATCGGCCCCTGCTACGCGGACAAGGCGGCCCGTCTCGGGATCCGGCTTCAGGACCTCCTCGACGAGAAGATCCTCAAGCAGAAGATCATCGCCGCGCTGGAGCCCAAGCGGCTCTCGCTGCGTCCCTACGCGAAGGACCCGGCGCTCGACCTGCAGGCGATGACCGAGGAGTACCTGACCTACGGTCATCGGCTCGAGCCGTATATCGCCGACACCACGCGGATCGTGCATGAACACCTGGACGCCGGCCAGCTCGTGGTGTTCGAGGGCGCGCAGGGGGCGCTGCTCGATATCGATCACGGCACCTATCCGTTTGTCACCTCGTCAAACCCGGTCGCGGGAGCGGCGTGCGTCGGCGCCGGGGTGGGGCCGAGGGATATCGACGAGATCTGGGGCGTGACCAAGGCCTACGGGACACGAGTTGGCTCCGGTCCGTTCCCGACCGAGGTGGACGGGGACTTCTCGGACCTACTGCGCGAGCGGGGCGGCGAGTATGGAACGACCACCGGCCGTCCCCGCCGGGTCGGCTGGCTGGACCTCGTGGCGCTGCGCTACGCGGCTCGCATCAACTCGATGACCGCGCTGGCGATCACCAAGCTCGACGTTCTCTCCGGCATCGAGCGCCTGCAGGTGTGTACGCGCTACAGGGGAGCAGAGGGCGCGGAGTTCGACTATTTCCCCTATCACCAGACGGTGCTCCACCACGCCGGCGGCGAGTATGTGGAGATGGCCGGATGGAGCGAGGACCTGAGCGAGTGCCACACGGAGTCAGACCTGCCGGACGCGGCCAGGGAGTACCTGAGATTCATCGCCGAGTTCGTAGGCGTCCCGATCGCGCTGGTCGGCGTCGGACCGGGGCCAGATCAGGTGATCTGGACCGAGGCGAGCCAGGACACGGTCGTCGGACGCGACTGGGAAACAGGACGGGCTACCACGGCCGCGCCGGCCGCCAAGTCCTAACCCAAACGTCGCTACCCGCCCTCGCCGGTCGCATCGCCGACCGAATCAGGGCCACCCTCCTGTTCGGGCTCGGCCGGGTCATGCGACTCACCCCCCGAGGAAGGCTCTTCATCGAGGAGCTTTTCCCTGTGGCGTTCCCTGCTCGCGATCCTCCTGGACCGGCACTACTCCCTGCGCGATGGATGGCCTACGCCGGGCCATGGAGCCAGGACCAAGACCAACCGCGAGTCTTCAAGGGCGCGCACCTCGCGCCGCTCAGCGGGCTCGAAATGTGACACGAACCCCGGGCCACCCCGGACGGCCCGACCGTCCTTCGTTATCTCGATCTCTCCATCTGCGACCAGGAGATAGGTGCGCTCATGCACCTGGTGCTCCTGGAGCTCCTCGCCACGAGGCAGCTCGATGGCGATCGCTCTCGTCTCCTCGTCCGATCTCAGCACCTGAGGATGGTGGGGCTCGATCGGCAGTGAGCGGATGTCCCAGGTGTCCATCGCGGTCTCCTCTTCTCGTCAGCGGGCGGGCGCCGCCCGTTCGTCCCCGGATTCTCTCACTGCCACCGCTCGATGAGGTCCTGCTCGCCGACCTCCCGCACCACTCGCGCCGGAACCCCTATCGCCACGGCCCGGGGGGGAATGTCCCGGGTCACGACCGCTCCAGCGCCGACATATGCCTCCTCGCCGATCTCGACTCCCGGCACGAGCACCGCGCCGCCGCCCACGCGGCACGCCCGCCGGAGCACGGCGCCGACCAGCTCCGCTCCGCGCGCGTGGCGGCCCATCGAGTCGTCGTTGGTCGTAACCACGCCGGGTCCCAGGAACACGTCATCCTCGACGACCGTGCCGCCAGTCACGTACACACCTGTCTGGATCACCACCCGCTGGCCGACCGTGACGTCGAAGTCGATCGAGGAGCCTCGCCCCACCACGCTCTCCGGCCCCACGGTCGCCCGCTCGCGGATTTGCGACTGGTCGCCGACGATCGCGTTCTGGCCGATGCGGGCACCGGCATAGATAACCGCCCCGCAGCAGATGGTCGCTCCGGGCTCGAGGACGAGGGGGGCGGAGGAAGCACCCTGTGCCGCCGCTTTGGCACTGGAGGTGGCGCGCAGCCGCGGCCGCTTCCCGAGGACGGCGCATTCCTCGATCACGCAGCCCTCGCCGATCTCCACTCCCCCGTGGATCACCGCGCCCGCGCGGACGAGCACCCCGTCCGCCAAACGGGCACCGGCCTCCACATGCGCGGTTGGAGCGACCTCAGCCACGGACATCGGCTTGCGGCTCGGTCGCGGCGGCGCGCCTGGAGTCCTCCAGCGATCGCTGAAGCTGCTCCAGCACGGTTACCACCCTCAGCCCGCTCTCGCCGTCAGAGCGGGGGCGCTTACCGCTGCGCACGCAGTCGACGAAGTGCTCGCACTCGACGCGAAGCGGTTCGACGTTCGGGACCCTGGGGCTCCAGCTTCCGCCGACACGAGTTATGTACTCGCCGTATCCGCGGGCGTCCTCGTCGAAGCCCTTGTCATACACGGTCAGCTTGCCCTCGATCGCCATGTCATCGAAGGTCGCCATCCGGCGAGAGCCGACGACCGTGAAGCGGCGCTCCTTGTGGGGGTCAAGCCAGGAGAGATGCAGGTGGGCAGAGAGCCCGGACGGGAAGCGCAGGAAGCAGAACACCACGTCCTCCACGCCCGAGCGGACATACGACTCGCCGCGGGCGCTCACCTCGGTCGGCTCTTCCCCCGCCAGGTAAAGCACCACCGAAACGTCGTGCGCGCCGAGGCTCCACAGCGCGTTCTCATCCGAGCGCAGCTTTCCCAGGTTGAGGCGGTTGCCGTAGATGTAGTAGATCCGATCCCCCAGATCGCCCGAGTCGGCGAGCGCCTTGAGCTCCTGGACACCAGGGTGGTACTCGAGCAGATGCCCAACCATCAGGATCCGTCCGCTTGCCCCCGCTGCCGCCACTACGCGCTGGGCATCGACCAGCGACTGCGCTAGCGGCTTCTCGACCAGACAGTGCTTTCCGGCCTCGAGCGCCCGGATCGCGAGCTGGGCGTGACTGGGCACCGGCGTGGCGATAGCGATGGCGTCAAGGCCGGGATCACGCAGCAGCTCATCGACGTCGCTCGCCACCGGCACCGACGGAAACGCCGCCCGGATCCGGTTTTGTGCCTCCGGCGAGGCATCGCAGCACCAGCTCAGCTCGCACCCCGGTATGGCGGCAAAGTTCCGGGCCAGATTTGGTCCCCAATAGCCGAGCCCGACGACGCCGACGGTGATCGCAGGCTCGGTCATCGAGCGTGGAGTCTAAGCGCGGCGACGACGCGTTCCCCGGCGAGCCCATCGCCATACAGAGGCGGACGCTCGGCTGGCGGCTCTCGCTCAAGCGCAGCCAAGGTACGGCCGGGATCAAGGTCCACCAGGACGTTCCAACCGCGATCCACCGTCTCCGTCCACTCGGTGTTCGACCTCAGCGTCAGGCACTGGACCCCCGCCAGGTAGGCCTCCTTCTGCAGTCCGCCCGAGTCGGTGATCACGGCCCGGGCGTTGCAGAGGAGAGCCGCCAGCTCCACGTAACCGAGCGGCGGCGACACGATCACTGTCTGCGCGTCCGCGAGCTGCTCGAGCAGCTCGCCGGTCTGCAGCCGGTTCCGGGTACGGGGATGGACCGGGAACACCACGGGCATGGGGATTGCCAGCAGCAGCTCCGCCAACGCCGCCAGGCGGGCGGGATCGTCGACGTTTCCGGCTCGATGGGCGGTAGCGACGACGTACCGACCGGGCTCCAGCCCGCGGGTGTCGAGCACGTCTAGACGCTCGCGGGCGCGGGGCTGGACGGCCATCGCGACATCGACCATGACGTCTCCGACCGCTTCGACCGCACCGTTCACGCCCTCCCGGCGGAGGTTCTCGGCCGCTCTCTCAGAAGAGCATAGGAGCAGGGCGCTGGCGTGGTCCACCAACACCCGGTTCAGCTCCTCGGGCATCGAGCGGTCGAACGAGCGCATGCCGGCCTCGACGTGCGCCACCGGCACCCCCGCCTGCGCGCCCGCGAGCGCCCCGGCCAAGGTGGAGTTTGTATCGCCATACACGAGGACGACCTCGGGCTGCGCCTCGGCCAGGACCGGCTCGAGCGCGCTCAGCATCCGGGCGGTCTGCGAGGTATTTGAGCCCAGCCCGATTCCCAGTTCGATCGCCGGTGGCGGCAGGCCGAGCTCGGCGAAGAACACGGTGGACAGCTCGTCGTCGTAGTGCTGCCCGGTGTGGACCATCACCTCCTCGTGCTGGGCGCGCAGCACCGGGGTGACCGCCGCCGCCTTGATGAACTGCGGGCGGTTGCCGATGACCGTCAGGATCTTCAACCGCTTGCCAGCTCCGACTGGATCCGGGCCGAGACCTCCAGCGCCACCCGCGCGGTGACCGGACTGTCGGCCACGAAGTTGTGCTCGTCGATCGTCACAACCGGCTGTACCTCACGCGTGGTGGAGGTTAGGAACGCCTCGTCCGCATCGAACAGATCCTGGAGCGTGCACGGCTGCTCCTGCGCGCCGCTCAAATCGAGCACCAGCGCTCGCGTGATCGACGCCAGGATGTGCTCAGACAGCGGCGGCGTCCAGATGTCGCCGTCCTTCACCCAGAAGATCGAGCTGGTCGGGGCCTCGAGCACATGTCCCTGCGGAGTGACGAGCAGGGCCTCGTCCGCACCGCGCTCCCGGGCCAGTCTGCTGGCGAGCATGTTCCCGGCGTACGAGAGCGACTTGACGCCGTCAAGCACGCCGGTGGGGGCATAGGTGATGGATTGAAGCCGGATACGTTCGGGCGCATCAGGCATGGGCTCGGTCAGCAGCAGCCGGCGCCCGCCGCGGGTGACGACGATCCTCAGCAGCTCGTGGTCCGGCCCGGGTCCGGCGTGAGCGAGCAAGCGGTTGGCGTCGGTCCGAACGGCCTCCAGGTCGAGCGGCAAGCGCAGATTCAGCGCCGAGCGCTCCAGCCGTTTGAGATGGTCCTCGAGCGCGAACGGGCGGCCGTCGTAGACGCGGATGACCTCAAATATGCCGTCGCCGCGGAGCAGCCCCTCATCGGTGGCAGGGATTGTCGCCTCCGATGCAAGCGTGATGGCGCCGTCCACCGACGCCAGGCATCCGCTGAAGGTTGGGCTCACCGGCGGCGGAGCCTAACGCGAGGCGGGTTGGCGACTCTTCAACGCCGTGGCGTGCTCGGGCCAGGTCCAGACCCGCGCCAGCCGCACGATGGTCGCGGGCGCCGCCGCCCCGTCATGTAGAGAGGCCCACTCCCGCACCGAGTGGTACTCGTGGCCTCCGGTGAAGATGTTGGGGGTCGGAAGGCCCATCTCGCTCAGGAGAGAGCCGTCCGTGCCTCCCCGGATGGGAGTCCTGATGGGCTCGAGCCCCTCGGCCCGAATGGCCGCTTCGGCGGCCTCGACCACAGCCGGAACGTCGTGGAGGTATTGGCGCATGTTCCGGTACTGGCGGCGGATCTCGACGTCGAGACGCGCCCGTGGTTCCGGGTCCACCACTTCGTGGGCGACGCGCTTTAGCAGCTGGGCGTGCTCCTCGAGCAGCTCCTCGTCGAAGTCTCGAATGATCGCTCTGAGCTCAGCGCGGCCCGCCGTGGCCGACAGCTCGTAGGGATGGATGAAGCCCTCGCGCTCTGCCGTGGTCTCCGGAGCAAGGGTGGCCGAAGGAAGGTCCGCGATCAGGCGCGACATCAGACGGAGGGCATTGACCAGCTTGCCTGTCGCCTGGCCGGGATGGACGTCGACCCCCTCGATTGTCACGAGGGCCTCGTAGGCGGAGAAAGTCTCATCTTGGAGCTCGCCAAGCTCAGAGCCGTCGATGGTGTAGGCACAGACGGCGCCGAAGCGATCGATGTCGAACAGGCTCGCGCCCTGGCCGATCTCCTCGTCAGGGGTGAAGGCGATGCGGAGCGTAGGACGGGGAAGCTCGGGATGGGAAGCGAGGTACGTAGCGGCCGACATGATCTCGGCCACCCCCGCCTTGTCGTCGGCCCCGAGCAGCGTGTCGCCACTGGCCGTCACGAGGTCGTGGCCCGCTTTGCCTCCGAGCTCGGGGATCGCCGCCGGATCGAGCCGGGTCCCGCCCCTTGGAAGCTCGATCACACCGCCGTCGTAGGAGCGGTGGACGATCGGCTCGACTCCCGCTCCCGGAGCGTCGGGACTGGTATCCATGTGGGCGATCAGGCCGATAGCCCCTTCATCAGGCTGGCCGTCGAGGTTGCCAGGAAGCGTCGCGACCACGTAGCCGTTGTCGTCCAGTTCGGCATCGTCGATGCCCGCATCCCGAAGCTCAGCCGCGAGCATGCGGCCGAGCTCCAATTGGCCCGGCGTGCTCGGAGAGCGCTCGCGATCGCGGCGCGACTGGGTGTCGATGCGCACGTAGCGCTCGAAACGGGAGAGGAGGTCGGGCGCGAGCTCCTCGGCAAGCAGGGAGGTGTACGGGGCGGTCACGTCGGCGGCCAGTATCGCAGCGGCCTGGGCGTGGTAGCCCTAAGCTCCCTCGCGTGGCTGAGAACGGCTTCGAACCGCTGACCGGCGGCTGCAACTGTGGCGCCGTCCGGTACGAGGTGACGGCGCCCCTGCTTGGTGCCTCCTACTGCCACTGCAGGCGCTGTCAGCGGCGGACGGGCACGGCCGCATCCTGCAGCGCATGGCCGGCGGCCTCCGCCTTCCGGATAATCGCCGGCCAGGAGTGCCTGAAAGCCTGGACGCCCTCGAATGGATGGGAGAAGTGGTTCTGCGGCGTCTGCGGTTCGTCGCTCTTCAGCCGGAATCCCGACGACCCCGAGCAGATCGGGATCCGCATGGGTACGTTCGATGGGGATCCCGTCGTGCGCCCGCGCTACCGCCAGTTCCTCGCCTCCGCGGCAGCCTGGGAGCCGGTCCCCGACGACGGACTGCCGCGCTACCCGGAGTGGGCGCCCGAGTTAGCGAGCCCGCGGGCTCAGCACTAGCCCCCCGCAAGCTGGACGGTCTTGACGACCAGCAACACCAGCGCGACCACCATATACGCGCCCAGCGCGAGCATCGCGGCGTGGCGGGCGGCCGACCACTGGGGACGGGACAGGAGCGCGGCGGGCGGCATCGTCCACGACTCACGCGGGACTTCCGGAGCGCTGCCAATCACGCTCACCGCCTCCGCTCCCCGCCGCCCGCGTGCCCAGTTCAGCGCATAGCCGAGCAGGGCCGCCAGCAGGACACCGCCGCCGGCGGCCGCCAGCGTCGTCACATCGATGCCCGGGAAGATCGTGGTCACGGTAAGGATCACCGACAGCAGGATCAGGACCCCGACCACCACGCTCGCGAACGCGCGCAGCCACGGCGGGTTGGCCCAGGGCCCCAGCACGTCGCGGTCGTTGCAGAGCATGAGCAGGAAGACGGTCGTCACCGGAAGAACCGTTCCGGCGAGAGCCTGCACCGCCTCGGTGATCACGCCGAGGGGAGCGCCGGGGATCAACACGATCCCGGCCGCAGCGAGGATCAGCGCGCTGAAGACCGTGTAGAACCCCTTGGCCTGAAAGAAGCTCCGGTGCAGCGAGCCCCTCGCGCCCGTGAGGTCTCCGATCGCATACGAAGTGGCCAGGGTCACCGTGCCCGCGCCGATGAGCGACGCGTTGAGGAGCACGACGGCAAAGAATGCCGCGCCGACGGAGCCGATCGTGTGACGGAGCGCGTGCGCGACCGTTCCCGCGTCGATGAAATGCCCGAAAAAGCGTGTCCCCCCAAGCGCGAACGCGGTGATGCAGATCAGTGCGCCGGCGACGGTCACGACGACGGCGGCGCCGACGAACGTATCGATGCGTTCGTAGTTGATCCACCGTGGCGTGATGCGCTTGTCAGCGATGTTCGACTGCTGGAAGAACAGCTGCCACGGGGCGACCGTGGTCCCGACGATCGCGATGATCAACAGGATCGCGGTGGAGGTGGCGCCGCCATGGATTCCAGGGATCACGAAATGCCGGAAGATCTGGCCGCCCGTTGGGTGGACCATGACGAACAGCGGGATCACCAGCAGGTTCGCGAACACGAACAGGAACATCGAGCGCTCCCAGAGCCTGAAGCTGCCGCTGGCGCTCACCGCGACCAGACCGACGGCGGCAACCGGGACCGACACATACTGAGATACACCGAGGTAGGACAGCGCCAGGCTCACCCCGATGAACTCCGTGACGATGATCAGGAAGTTCTGCAGGAACAGGAAGCTCCCCTCGAACCACGCCCAGCCGCGACCGAACCGCTCGGCGATCAGCCGGGCATGGCCCACGCCGGTCACGGCCCCCAGGCGCACCACCATCTCCTGGTTGACGATCAGCACCGGGACCAACAGCAGCAGCACCCAGAGCAGGCTTGTGCCGTAATTCTGTCCCGCCTGGACATAGGTCGAGACGCCCCCCGCGTCGTTGTCGCCGACCATCACGATCAGTCCCGGCCCGATGATCGCCAGCAGCGCGAGCGCGCGCGAACGGAGGCTGCGGTGGGCCTCGTCGGGCTGCTTGATCGTTCCGAACGCCCCGCGAATGTCTCCTGCGTGACCGGAGTCGAGCACGGCGCGCTCGCCGGGCGCGGCAGAACCGCGCGCCCGCGGCTTCTCGACGCCGGCGGGCGGCTTCGTCGTCATGTGCTCGACCTCCTTTCTGACCCCGTCGCCGCCTCGTCTGCGGCCGGGGGAGGGAGGTCACCTACTTCCGGGGATCAGATCTCCGAGGCGCCACCGACCACGCGGCCGCGAGCCTGCTACTTCGCGGTTGCTCGTCGCTGTCTTGATATCCGTCGTGGTGCAGCATCAAAAACACCTCTGGTGCTGGTTTTCAGACTACCAGCGCGTGATCGCCCGGCCAACCCGGGAAACAGGCCTTTAACGGCGTCCAGCGATCAGCCCCGGGCCGCGCCGGCCCGCCCGCGGCCCTCCTC